>JAFUAD010000029.1 GCA_017460835.1 Oscillospiraceae bacterium | reverse complement strand
GCCAAAGCTCGCGCCTCATATTCCGCAGATGCGCACAAATTTTGCTGAGGTTCTCGGCTGCGAACTCAGTCAGGTCAGCGTCAAGTCTACCACCGAGGAGAAGCTCGGATTTACCGGTCAGGAGCAGGGGATCGCGGCACACTGCGTTGTGCTGCTGGAGAAGATTCCGGCGCCGATGTTCCGTAAGCCTGTCGGCAGAGTCATTCCGCTGTAAAGAAATAAAAGGCAGATCATGACGATCTGCCTTTTTTCTTATCCCATAACCTTGACCAGAACAGCCTTCTGTGCGTGGAGGCGGTTCTCTGCCTCATCAAAAATCTCATTGGCATGTGCCTCAAAGACTTCTGCGGTGATTTCCTCGCCGCGGTGAGCCGGCAGGCAGTGCTGCACCATGCATTCCTCGTGCGCTGCTGCGAGCACATCGTCATTGACCTGATAGCCGGCAAAGGCGATCTTCCGCTTTTCGGCTTCGCCCTCCTGCCCCATAGATGCCCAGACATCCGTGAAGATCACATCTGCATTTTCAGCAGCGGCGATCGGCTGATCGGTCATCGTGAAGCCGCCGTTCTGCTTTGCGAATTCCAGAACGACCGGGTCCGGCTGATAGTCCTTCGGGCAGGCGACCGAAACCTCCATGCCGACCTTCAGGCCGCCGACAATCAGGGAATTTGCCATGTTGTTGCCGTCGCCGATGTAGCACATCTTCAGCCCGGAGAAGCTGCCCTTGTATTCGCGGATGGTCATGAGGTCTGCGAGGACCTGACACGGATGACAGAAATCCGTCAGGCCGTTGATGATCGGGATGCTGCCGAATGCCGCGAGGTCTTCGACCTCCTGCTGCGCAAAGGTGCGGATCATGATGCCGTCGAGGTAACGCGAAAGCACGCGCGCGGTATCCTGAACCGGCTCACCGCGCCCGATCTGCATGTCATTTGCAGAGAGGAACAGCGGGTATCCGCCGAGCTGCGTCATGCCGGTTTCAAAGGAGACGCGGGTACGGGTCGATGCCTTCTGGAAGATCATGCCGAGCGTTTTGCCGGCAAGATGCGGATGCGGAATATTGTGCTTGCGCTCATATTTGAGCTGATCGGCGAGATTCAGCAGATCAATGATCTCTGTCTCGGAAAGATCCAGCATTTTCAGTAAGTGTTTCATATTGTGATCCTTTCCGGAGCAAAATCATGCTCCTAATACACTGCGCAGAATCGCAAGTCCTGCGTCCGTTTCTTCTTTGGTAATGGTGAGCGGGGGCAGCAGACGCACCTTTTCTTTTGCCGTCAGAATCAGCAGTCCCGCATCATTTGCCGCAAGCATGACATCGTGTGCATCCTTTGTTTTCAGCGTTATGCCGATCATCATGCCGATGCCGGAAAGCGAATCGACCTCCGGAATCTTCTGAAGCTCGCCGCGGAGATATGCCGCCTTTTCCTTGACAGAATCCAGAAAACCGGGAGCTGTAATCTGATTGAGCACAGCACATGCACCGGCACAGACCACCGGATTTCCGCCGAAGGTCGAGCCGTGCGTGCCGGGGGTAATGACATCCGCACATTTTTCATCGACCAGCGTGACGCCGATCGGCAGGCCGCCGCCGATCGCCTTTGCGAGTGTTGTGACATTTGCCTTTACGCCGAACTGCTCCTGCGCAAGGAAGGTTCCGGTTCTGCCGACGCCGGTCTGCACCTCGTCGATCAGCAGCAGAATATCCTGCTCCTCACAGATATTCGCGATTGCCTGCACATAGTCTTTATCCAGTGCGCAGACGCCGCCCTCGCCCTGAATGACCTCGATCATAATGGCACAGACCGTGCCGTCGAGCTTCGATTTCAGATCATCGAGGTTATTCGCCTCCGCAAATACAAATCCGGTCGGGAACGGGTAGAAATACCGGTGGAACACATCCTGTCCGGTTGCGGCGAGTGTCTCTATCGTTCTGCCGTGGAAGCTGTTTTTCAGCGTGATGATCGTGCCGCGGTTTTTGCCGTATTTGTCTGAGCTGTATTTCCGCGCGACCTTGATCGCGCATTCATTTGCCTCTGCGCCGGAATTGCCGAGGAACATCCTCGAAAAGCCTGTGATCTTGCAGAGCCTCTCGGCAAATTCCGCCTGCGGCTGTGTGTAGTAATAGTTGCAGGCATGCTGGAGCTTTTTCACCTGACCGCAGACTGCATCGACCCACGCATCATTGCACCAGCCGAGCACGTTGCAGCCGATGCCGCTGCCCATGTCGATGTAGGTCTTGCCGTTTTCATCGGTGCAGGTGCAGCTTTTGCCCTGTGCCTCGACCAGCGGAATCCTGCCGAATGCCCGCATTGTATATTGGTCTGTCGCTTGTATTGTATTCATCATGATCTCCTTTTCAGTACACGCTCAGGAATTGCGTGCCGACCCCTTCATTGCTGCAAATTTCAACAAGGATCGAGTGCGGCACTCTGCCGTCGATGATGACCGCCTTCTTGACGCCGCGCCGGATTGCCTCGACACAGCAGTCGATCTTCGGGATCATGCCGCCGGAGATGATGCCCTGCCGCTTGAGATTCTGAACCTCGCTGATATTGACCGAGGGAATCAGCGTCGAGGGATCGTCCTTATCCCGCAGCAGTCCCGCGATATCGGTCATCAGAATCAGGTTCTCGGCGCCCAGTGCCGAAGCGATCGCTGCCGCGGCGGTGTCCGCATTGACATTGTAGACCTGACCGTCCGGGCCGCAGGCGACCGTCGCGATGACCGGCACATAGCCGTTGTCGAGCGCAGTCAGAATCGGCTTGGTATTGACCGCAGTGATCTCACCGACCAGCCCGAGATCCGGCTTGGATTCCTTTTTCCGTGCCTGAAGCAGCGCGCCGTCAATGCCGCTCAGACCGATCGCCTGACCGGAATGCCGCGTCAGGTGGGAGACCAGCTCCTTGTTGACCTTTCCGGCAAGCACCATGCGCACGACGTCGGCAGTTTCGGCATCGGTATAGCGCAGCCCGCCGATGAATTTGCTCTCGATATTCAGCCTGTGCAGCATATCGCTGATCTCCGGGCCGCCGCCGTGAACGAGCACAACGCGGATGCCGACCAGCGAGAGCAGCACGATATCGCTCATGACCGCTTCCTTCAGAGATTCGTTCGTCATTGCATTTCCGCCGTATTTCACGACGATGATCTTGTGGTTATACCGCTGAATGTACGGCAGCGCGTCGATCAGAACCTGAGAACGGATCTGGGTCGAAATGCTCTCCGGGATTTCCATTTTTTGCAGCATGTCAGTTTCTCCTTTTTTCAGCTTCTGTAATCGCCGTTGATTTTCACATAATCGTAGGTAAGGTCGCAGCCCCATGCAGCAGCGGAGCATTCGCCGCTGTTGAGGAAGACCAGAACCTGAATCTCATCCTCCAGCAGAATCTCCTTCGCGAGCTCCTCGGAGAAGGGGACGCCGAAGCCGTCCCTTGCGACGGTGATTCTGCCTTTTTCCGAGGCCAGATCAACGCTGACCTTCGAGATATCGAAATCGCAGTCCGCATAGCCCATTGCGCAGGCAATTCTGCCCCAGTTCGCATCCGCGCCGAACATCGCAGCCTTAAAGAGGCTCGATTCAATGATGCTTTTTGCGACGGTCTCGGCGACCTCCTCGGTATCGGCACCGGAAACGACGCATTCGATCAGCTTGGTCGCGCCCTCTCCGTCCGCTGCACACATTCTCGCAAGATTCAGCATGACGGTATACAGCGCACCGCGGAATGCGGCATAGTCTGCATTTTCCGTATTGATCTCGTCATTGTCCGCAAGACCGGATGCCATGATACAGACCATATCGTTCGTGGACTGGTCGCCGTCAACGGAAACGCGGTTCAGCGTGACCCGGACGACATCGGAAAGCGCCTGCTGCAAGAGGGCAGGGGAGATCGCGCAGTCGGTGGTCAGGAAGGTCAGCGTTGTCGCCATATTCGGGTGAATCATCCCGCTGCCCTTGAGCATTCCGCCGAGGCGGCAGATTTTCTTGCCGATGCGGAATGAGACCGCGAGCTCCTTTTCGCGGGTGTCCGTGGTCATGATGGCGTGCATCGCCTCGGTGTTGCCGTCTGCGGAAAGTCCGTCCACGAGCTCCGGGATTGCCCTTCTGATCGGCTCGATCGGCAAAATCTGCCCGATTACGCCGGTTGATGCGACGATGATATCATTTTCGTTGAGCTTCAGCGCCTTTGCAGCCAGTCTGCACATCGCATTTGCCTTTTCCGCGCCGTCCGCATTGCAGGTGTTGGCATTGACGGAATTGACAATGACAGCCTGTGCATAGCCGTCCTTCAGGTGCTCCTTTGTGACCTGAATCGGTGCGCCCTTGACCTTGTTCTGCGTATAAACCGCAGCGGCGGCGCAGCTCTTTTCAGCGACGATCATCGCAAGATCGTTCTTCTTCGGCGCATTGTCCTCGATCCCGTTCGCGGCGAGGTTCTGCCCGGAGATGCCGTCAGTCGGCAATGCCTGATGCTTTAATCCGCAGCAGACACCGTTTGCGCGGAAGCCGCGCGCGGCACAAACGCCGCCGTTCACAAATTTATAATCCGGAAAGCTCTGAATTTTCATACGGTATCTCCTTTTTCCGTGAGCCCGGTCTCTTCCGGTGCTCCGGTCATGATATTGAAGCATTGCAGCGCCGCGCCGGAAGCGCCCTTGCCGAGGTTATCAAGCCGCGCTGCAAGCAGAATCTGACTGTCATTGCCGCAGACGAAAATTTCCAGCAGATTCGTGCCGGCAAGCGTATTCGCCGGGAGGAATCCGTTTTCGAGCACATCCTCACCCTGTAAGGCGCGAACCTTGACAAACTGCTGATTTGCGTAATGCTCGGAAAACATCGCATGAATCTGCTCGATCGAGGGCGTGCCGTTCAGCAGGCGGCGGTGCAGCGGGACGGACACGACCATTCCGGCATAGTAATCGCAGACCAGCGGATTGAATACCGGCGGGTAGGCGAGCCCCGAAACCTTCTGCATTTCGGGCAGATGCTTGTGCTTTAATCCGAGTGCATACTGCCGCGGGCTGTGAAAATCAGCCGGGCAGTCCGCGGATTCATAGACCGCGATCGCGTTCTTGCCTGCGCCGCTGTATCCCGAAACCGCATGGCAGGTGAGGGGATAATCCGCAGGAAGAAGCCCGTGCTGTACCATCGGGTACACGAGCGATGCAAAGCCGGAGGCATAGCATCCCGGCACTGCGACGCGGGAGGCCGTGCGGATCCGTTCGCGGTGCTGAGGCGAGAGCTCCGGGAATCCGTATGCCCAGTCCGGATCGGTTCTGTGCGCGGTCGAGGCGTCAATGATCCGTGTATCCGGATTCGTAACGAACGAAACCGCTTCGATCGACGCGGCATCAGGCAGGCAGAGGAAGGTCACATCCGATTCGTTGATGAGGCGTGCGCGTTCTGCGTTGTCGCGGTGCTTTTCCGGCGCGATCGTCAGAAGCTCGATATCGCTGCGGTTCTTGATCCGGTCAAACAGCTTCAGACCGGTCGTGCCCGCCTGTCCGTCAATATACACCCTTGTAGTTTTCATTTTCTTCTTCCTCCCGTTCCTTTTTCTCTTTCCGGTAAAAATGGATGCAGCTCCATACACATGCGGCAATGAAGATCACTGCCGACCAGACGCGCACGGTCGTCCATGTCGCTTCCTCATAATACAGAAAAATCACGACAAGACCGAGCACCCAGAGCAAAAATGCGATAAAGCATACCACAAATATATACAGAAACCGCTTTTTCATAGCCTGATTTCCTCGATTGCAGCCTTAGCGGCACGAAGCTGCTGTGCGACTGCCTCAGCAGAGGGGCCGCCCTCGGAGATTCTGCCGTTGAGGCAGGTTTCGAGCGCGATAGCCTCATACACATCCTCTGCAAAGAGCGGGCAGGCTGCCTGATATTTTTCAAGCGGCAGTGTTTCGAGCGTCAGATTCTGCGAAATACACTCCGCGACCAGCGTTCCGGTGATCTTGTATGCGTCGCGGAAGGGGAGTCCCTTTTTCACGAGATAGTCCGCGCAGTCCGTTGCATTGATAAAGCCCTTTGCCGCCGCAGCGCGCATATTCTCCTTCAGAACGCGCATCGTCGCGAGCATCGGATCAAATGTTTTCAGACAGAGCTTTGCCTGATCAATTGCATCGAAGATCGCTTCCTTGTCCTCCTGCATATCCTTGTTATATGCAAGCGGAAGCCCCTTGAGCATGGTCAGCAGCGTGGTCAGGTCGCCGATCACTCTGCCGGTCTTGCCGCGGATCAGCTCGGTGACATCCGGGTTTTTCTTCTGCGGCATGATCGAGGAGCCGGTCGCGTAGGCATCGTCGAGCTCCACGAATTTGAATTCCCACGAGCACCACAGGATGATCTCCTCGGAGAAGCGGGAAAGATGCGTCATGAGCAGGGAAAGCGCATTGGCGAGCTCGACGCAGAAATCGCGGTCGGATACCGCATCAAGCGAATTCTGCACAGGCCCTGAGAAGCCGAGCAGCTCCGCGGTCTGCTTCCGGTTGATCGGATAGGTCGTGCCGGCGAGCGCACCCGCACCGAGCGGGCAGAGGTTCATGCGCTTTGCAGTGTCGGCAAGTCTGCCGTCATCCCGCAGCAGCATCCAGACATATGCGAGAATATGGTGTGCAAATGTGACAGGCTGTGCGCGCTGCAAATGCGTATAGCCCGGCATGATCGTTTCGGTGTGCTGCTCCGCGAGCTTCACAAGCGTGTTGAGCAGCGCGAGCAGCAGCTTCCGGATCTCCGCGATCTCGTCGCGCAGATACAGCCGGATATCGAGCGCAACCTGATCGTTGCGGGAGCGTGCGGTGTGCAGGCGCTTTCCGGCATCGCCGATCCGCTTGGTCAGCTCCGCCTCCACAAACATGTGGATATCCTCGGCGGTCGGGTCCATCAGCAGATCGCCGGAATCGAGGTCGGCAAGGATGCCCTTCAGCCCCGCGATGATCTGCTCCGCGTCGCCCTTCGGGATGATGCCGCAGTCAGAGAGCATTGTTGCATGCGCAATGCTCCCGCGGATATCCTGCCGGTACATTCTGCCGTCAAAGGAGATCGAGGAGTTGAACGCATTGACCGTTTCATCGACCTCTTTTGAAAATCTGCCTGCCCACATTTTAGCCATAATTGTGATCCTTTCCGTTTTATTCCGAAAAACAGAGCGGGCGACCTGCGAAAGCCGCCCTACTCTGCTGAAATCGCCTTGAATTACTTGCTGCGCTTCTGATCGAGCTTTGCCTTGACCTTGATCGGCAGACCGAACAGGTTGATGAAGCCTGCGCTGTCCTTCTGATCGTATACATCGTCCTCATCGAAGGTCGCGACCTCCTCATCATAGAGGGTATCGGGGGAGGTGAGGCCTGCGGTGATGATATTGCCCTTGTAGAGCTTCAGCTTGACGGTGCCGTTGACATTCTGCTGGGTGCTGTCCACAAATGCATCGAGCGCCTCGCGGAGCGGTGTGAACCACTGCCCGTTGTAGACGAGATCGGCATACTGGTGAGAGAGCTGCTCCTTGACGCGGGCGGTTGCCTTGTCCAGTGTGATGGTCTCCAGCGCGGCATGTGCATAGTAGAGGATCGTGCCGCCGGGGGTCTCATAGACGCCGCGGCTCTTCATGCCGACCAGACGGTTCTCGACGATATCGGAGATGCCGATGCCGTTTGCGCCGCCGAGTGCATTGAGCTTGCGCACCACATCGCTGCCCTTCATCTTCACGCCGTCAACTGCGACCGGAACGCCCTTTTCAAATTCGATCGTGACATAGGTCGGGTCATCGGGTGCCTGCTCCGGCGAAACGCCGAGCTCCAAGAAGCCGGGCTTATTGTACTGCGGCTCATTTGCCGGATCCTCAAGATCCAGACCCTCATGGGAGATATGCCACAGGTTCTTGTCCTTGGAATAATTGGTCTCACGGGAAATCTTCAGCGGGATGTTGTGTGCCTCTGCGTAGTCGATCTCCTCGTCTCTGGATTTGATATCCCAGATGCGCCACGGTGCGATGATCTTCATATCCGGGCAGAATGCCTTGATCGTCAGCTCAAAGCGCACCTGATCGTTGCCCTTGCCGGTGCAGCCGTGGCAGATCGCATCCGCGCCTTCCTTGATCGCGATTTCCGCGATGCGCTTTGCGATGATCGGGCGTGCAAAGGATGTACCGAGCAGATACTTGCCCTCATAGACTGCGCCTGCCTTGACAGTCGGAAAAACATAGTCCGAGATGAATTCATCAGTCAGATCTTCGATATAGAGCTTGGATGCACCGGTTTTCAGTGCCTTCTCCTCCAGACCGTCCAGCTCGGTGCCCTGACCGACGTCGCCGGAAACTGCGATGACCTCACAGCCCGGATAGGTTTCCTTCAGCCACGGGATGATGATGGAGGTGTCCAGACCGCCGGAGTAAGCGAGTACGATTTTCTTCGGGATTTTTGTTTCTGCCATAATGGATGCTCTTCCTTTCTGTTCAGGCGGATCGCCTGTAAGATACGTTACTATTATACACCGATTTCAGAATTTGTCAAGTGAAAACGGCATAAATATGTATAAGCATGAAATATTCATGAATAAAATACATAATTATGCCGTTTTATACGAATAATATTCATTTACCAGCCCTTATAGAAGTCCTGCGTGCCGTAGTATCCGTAATACGAATCCGAATTGTAAGCAAAGCCGGCGCCCATATTCGTGTAATCGGCGCTCAGAATATTCTTCCGGTGGCCTGATTCGGAATTGTACCAGCCGTTCAGTGCCGCAAACGGGTCGGTGTAGCCGCAGTCGATATTTTCCGCGCATTTCGACCAGTCAATCCCGGCATTTTCAAGGCGCAGGGAGAATTTCGTTCCGTCAAGGCTGTTGTGATCGAAATAATCGTTGTCTGCCATCTCTCTGCTGTGTGCCGTCGCAACCTTTGCGACCTCCTCATCCCAGACATAGCCGGGGAGCCCGTTGATGGCACGGACGCCGTTCACAGCGTAATAGTTGAGCTTTGACATGACCGCGAAGTTGGTCTTATCGGAAATGTCGCCGAACCGGATCGAATAGCCGTTTTTCATAACCAGCACCGCATACAGCTCGCCGGTACCGGTGGACTGCTTATCAATGTATTCGACAGTCTGATAGCCCGCCGGCGCAGTATAACCGCTGCCCAGTGCATAATAGCCGACGAGCAGGTCATTCGCGGAAATCCCGATCAGCGTATGCGCCGCGTCATCCGCATAGACCGCAAAGGTCATGTTGCAGGATGTGTACTGCACCGTCAGCAGCTCATTCGGTGTATTGTCACCGGTCAGCTTCGAGAGCGACACATCAAGCGGCAGCTCCCGGTCATCCACCGTCAGGACAGGGGCGGTGACCGGTGCAGACGAAACAGTCGTGGTTGTGGTGGTGGTTTCTTCCGGTGTAGTTGTTGTATATTCAGTCGTCGTGGTTGTAGTAGTGGTTGTTGTTGTGGTTGTAGTAGTGGTTGTGGTGGGCTCTGTTGCCGTCGTGGTTTCAGCGGGGTCATCGTCAAAGGGATCGGTATACGGCACGATCCCCGCAAGCTGCCGGATCAGGAGCGTGAGGTCATCCGCTTTGATATTGCCGTCCAGATTGACATCCGCATTCCGCTTGCCTGCTTCTGTCAGTCCCAGACTGCGGTCCTCGGCGCATGCGCGGGCAAGCATCACGCCGTCCTGAATATCAATCGTCTGGTTGACATTCACATCGCCGGGGATGATCCGGACGGCACTGCTCTTTGTCCGGAAGCCGGCTGTCATCACAACGGCGGCAGCTCCGGCAGCCAGTATTGCTGACAGATATCTGATTTTACACAATCGCGTTCCTTTCATAAGAATACCCCTTCCTCATAAATAATGTCGGTTACTCAATTGCCTTCATAGAGCCTGCCATGTCAATCTCCCTGATCTTTTTCCGCAGAATGAGATTGACAAGAATTGTAAATCCGATGGTCATAACCGCGGCAAACACGAAGCAGTACCACGGAATATCCCGCGCGAACATCACCAGATCGACCTCTGCGGTTCTGACAATATAGCGGCAGAGGAAAATGCCGGCGAACAGTCCGAGCAGCATCCCGCAGAAAGCAGATACGATGTTTTCGCGGAATACATAGGAGGAAACCTCCTTATCATAGAAGCCGAGCACCTTGATTGTTGCAAGCTCGCGCTTCCGTTCGATAATGTTGATATTTGCAAGATTGTGCAGCACAACAAATGCCAGCAGCCCGGAGCAGACAACGATCAGAATGACCACATAGCTGAGCGCCCGCACGAGCTTGTGGAAATACGCGCCCTTTTCCGAGGTCAGCTCCAGCGTTTGCAGCGCATCGGTTTTCAGGAGCGTTTCCGCTGCCGCGTTTTCATCGGCACCGTCCTGCAAATTGGAGAAGAAGCAGTTGGTGCTGTATGCGCCGAAAAGCTCCTCATAGAGCGCCGGGGTCATCATGACGCGGTGATATACATAATTTTCCGCCTGTGCCTTCACGCGGACAGGACGCGCCGCACCGTCGAGCTCGATCGAGGCGCCGTCCTCGATATCGAGCACCTGCGCGAGTTTTTCGCTGATGATGACGCTGCTGTCATCCAGTGTAAATGCCTTGTGTGTATTTCTGTCACGCAGCGTGACGTATTTTGCGAATTCCTCCGGCTTTTCCGGTACGGTGATCGTCACCTCATAGCCTGCGCTTCCGACCTTTGCCGTACCGGTTTTGATCAGTCCGAACTGGTATTCCGAGACCGCCTCCGTATCGGCAAGCGTCTGCTCCAGCGTCTCGCGGTGCTCTGCCGATTCGTCATAGATTCCGAACAGATCATAGGTAAACACTGCCCCGTATTGCAGATCGACGATCGCAGAAACGGAGTGATACAGCCCGAAGCCGGTCACCAGCAGCGCCGTACAGCCGCAGATGCCGATTACCGTCATCAGGAACCGGCTGCGGTACCGGAACAGATTGCGCAGCGTGATCTTCTGATAGAAGCCGAGCCTTGACCAGAGTGCCCTCCAGCGCTCCAGAAGAATGCGTCTGCCCTTGCGCGGAGCTTTCGGCCGCATCAGCTTCACGGGCGCTTCCCGCAGGGTTGCACCGCAGGCGATCAGCGAGGTCACGCCGGTGCAGAGCAGCGCCGCGCCGAAGCACAGCAGCGCGTAGTCCCAGTGATACGGGCAGGAGATGGACGGATAGCGGTACATCATGCCGTAGCAGATGAATATGACACGCGGAAAGACCTGAAACCCGATCGCCGTTCCGACGGCGGTTCCCAGCACGCTGGCAAGCAGCGCATACAGCAGAAACTGCCCGGAGATTGCCGCAGTCGAGTATCCGAGTGCCTTGCAGATTCCGATTTCGGTGCGCTGTTCCTCGACCATTCTGGTCATGGTCGTAAAGCAGACCAGCGCCGCGACCAGCAGGAAGAATCCGGGGAAGATGCGGGAGATCCGGTTGATGCGGTCCGCATCCTGCTCATAGCTGCTCCAGCCGGGATTGGCGTTCCGGTCGGCGGCATACCATTTAATAGAATCGGCGATATGATCGAGCTGCGCGACGCCCGCCGCATAGTCGATCTCGCCCTCGTCGAGCATCTGCTTGGTTTGCAGCAGTGTTTCCCGCGTTTCGCGGTCGAGCGTTTCGAGCTCGGCTTTTTTGGTATCATACGCTTCGGCAAGCGTCTGATAGGTGTTTTCAAGCTCATCGAGCTCCGCTTTTTCGGAGTTCAGCGAGCTTTCGCGATCGGTAACGGTATGGCGGAAGGCCTCCAGCGCATTTCTGCCGTAGGAGCTCTCCTCGAGATTCGCCTGTGCCTCTGCGATTTCAGTTTGCAGAATGGATTTGCAGCGAATCAGATAATTGGTGATGACGACCTCGAGATTTGCCTTGTCATCGGAGCGAACCGGCGCGGTAAAATAAGCCGTCAGCGAGCCGGTCAGGTCAAATTCCTCCGAATTAAAGGGCTCCATCTGGTCGATGATGGTCTGGATATCTTCGGTAAAGGGCTGTGTGATCGCGCTCTCGCGGTATCCGATGATGAGGTCGCTCAGCCGGTCGATCTGTCCGATCTGCTCATTTTTCTTTTGCAGCGTGCCGTTTGCGGCCTCCTCCTTCGCATTGACAACCTCCTCTTGCTCATCAAACCTAGCCTTCAGCTCCAGATAGCTCGCTTCGTGCTCGGCATAGAGCGCTCTTTTGGGTTCAAGCTCTGCCTCTGCGGCATCCCGCTGCTCCTTGAGCGAGGCAAGCTGCACATTGCCGTCCTTCACCGCCTGTTCGAGATTGGCCGAGGCGGTCTCATAATCCGCAAGCCCGCTGTCGAGCTCTGCACGCGCTTCCTTCAGCCGTTCCTCAGCCTCCTGACGGAGCTGCACCGCGCGTGCCGCAGAGAGCGCCGGAACGCTTTGCAGCAGCTCCTCCGCTTCCTTTGAAACGATCTTTTTATAGCGCTCCGTGTAGCTGTTCATGCCCTCGGTTTTGTTCAGCGTCAGAAAGACATCGGTATAAACATCCGAGGAAAATGCCGATTCCGGCACCAGCAAATAGGAATCAATGGTGCCGTTTCCGATCGTCGTCGTGCCGCGCTGGAAGTCGGTGAACATCGACCAGTCCGCCTTGCCGACTGCCTTGAATTCGGTCTTCGTCAGCAGGGAATTCTCCGGGTCGGCCAGCTTCAGGATCACGGTATCGCCGATCTCATAGCAGCCCGGCGTATTGACCTCGATCAGGCATTCATCCGGCTGCTGCGGCATTCTGCCCTCGGTCAGCTCCGGCTGATTGATCATGTTGCCGGGCTTTTCCCCGTTCTCCGGAATGCTGAAAACATGGACGGTTCTGTCGGTGGATTCACCGGAAACCGTGATATAATCGACCTCTGTATAGCCGCCGTAGAGCTGGGCGATCTCGGTTCGTTCGCTGAGCGCCCTCAGATCGTCCCCGCAGAAGCCGGCATTGGATATCAGATGCAGATCCATCAGGCGCGTGTCCTGATAATACTGATCCGCAGAATTTTTCATATTGATGCTTGTCACTCTCAAGCCGGCAAAAAATCCGGTGCTGATCGCAATAATGCCGAACAGTGACAAAAACCGTTCTTTGGAACGGAAACCGGTCCGCATTGCATTCCGCAGCAGCATGGCTTTCCGTTTCTTCATGTCTGCGCCGCCTCCTCTCGTTCCGAAATCACCATTCAATTTCCGAAACAGGAACAGGCTTTTCCTGCACGATCATATCGCTGACCTTTCCGCTGCGGAGCTCGATCACTCTGTCCGCCATCGGCATCAGCGCACGGTTGTGGGTAATCAGGATCACGGTCATGCCGTCATTGCGGCAGAAATCCTGCAAAAGCTGTAAAATATGTCTGCCGGTCGTAAAGTCCAGCGCGCCGGTCGGCTCGTCGCAGAGCAGGAGCTTCGGGCGCTTGACAAGGGCGCGGGCGATCGCAATGCGCTGCTGCTCGCCGCCCGAAAGCTGCGACGGAAAATGCGCCGCACGCTCCGCCAGCCCCACCCTGCTGAGCATATCGGCAGGGGAGAGGGGATTCTCGCAGATCTCCGCTGCCATTTCAATATTTTCGGCAGCCGTCAGATTCTGCACAAGATTATAAAACTGAAAGACGAACCCGATATCCTCTCTGCGGTAGCGGGTCAGCTCCCGCGGGGAAAGCCCGTCGATGCGCGCTCCGTCGATGAGGATTTCACCGGAATCGCACTGATCCATGCCGCCGAGCAGATTCAGCACGGTTGTTTTTCCCGCGCCGGATGGCCCGACGACGATCACGAATTCTCCCTTTTCGATCTCAAAGCTGATATGATCCGCCGCGCAGACCGAAATCTCGTCTGTCCGGTAGTTTTTACAAACATCGGTTAATTGAACAAAAGCCACCTTTTACTGTTCCTTTCCCTCTTCTGCATCCGGATGATACACCATGATATCGGGGAGCAGGCGATACTTTTCGTCATAATCGAGCCCCCAGCCGACAACAAACAGATCCGGAATCTCAAATCCGATGTAATCCGGAACCACAGTTTCCTTCAGCTGCGGATATCTGCGGGAGGGCTTGTCGAGCATGGTGCAGATGCGGATATCCGCCGCACCCTTGTCAGAGAAATTGCGGATGACCGTATCCATTGTCTGCCCGGTATCGACGATATCCTCGACAACCAGCACATACCGGCCGCGGACGTCGATGCGCTCGCCGAGATCGAAGATCGGGGAGCCGGCGGGTCTGGTTCCCTGATAGGAATGCACCTTCAGAAAATTGATCTCGCTCGGAACCGTCAGCTTCCGGATCAGATCCGCCGCAAAGAACACGGCGCCGCGCAGCGTGCAAAGCAGCAGAAGGGGATTTTCCTCGGTGATATCGCAGTAATCGGCAGAGATCGCAGCGGCCAGCTCATCAATGCGCCGCGAGACCTCCTCGTTTGTCTTGAGAATTGTGAATCGTTCGCTCATGTTTGTAGTCCTTTCGCTTCAAAAAATCCTGTCTGAATGCATATCCTGCAACAATAAATTCTCATACACATATATCATACCATATTTTGATTGAAAAGTCAATGGATTTCGCAAAATATTCTGTGCATCATGTACGCATTGTTGCTTTTTCTGAGAGTTCAACTATCAGTAATATTTGCGGACGGCTCTACTTGACAAAATCACGAAAACATGATACAATATGATAGATTTCGGGGTGTAGCGCAGTTGGTAGCGCGCCTGCTTTGGGAGCAGGATGCCGCAGGTTCAAATCCTGTCACTCCGATACACAGACAAAGCGCAGGAAAACAGCTTTCCTGCGCTTTGTGTTTCATTCTGTGCCTTGATCGGATCAGTGCTTCTTTTTCCGCGATTTGCTTTTCTGATTCTGCCGGACAGCCTGTTCCTCGGCATCGCTGCGCTCCGGTGCGGTCTGCGGGAGATCCTGCGGCGGATCGTTCTGCCAAATCGGTGTATTCTGATTCATAATGGCTCAAAGCTCCGTTTCCTGTGCAATTTGCGCATTGTCCGTGAATCTGCACAGTCTGATTCTTCCGGACATCGGGAGCAATTGCTTCCGTGCATAGTGTTACCGCTTTTGATTTGTTTATGCATTGCGGGCGGGGAGACGCATACTGATGATCTGTTTGTCGCTGTTATCTATTCTTCTAATTGCACCTAATCGACATTAAGCCGCATAATTATTTTAACAGGTCAATGGCTTGCCATTGACCTGTTGTCAACTTCAAATTATATTATTTTGGTTTTGTCAAGCCTTTGAACTTTCGTAGAAAGTTTACAGTTTGTTCACAAATACTTTTGTGAACAAACTGTAGGCTTTACAAAACCGAAATAATATGATACCCCAAATATAAAATTGATTCATAAGCTCACCTGTGCGCGCAGGACTGCGCCACAGGTGAGCTTTGAACAATCACCCCTACTACGATTATTGGGGTGATTGTTCCTGTTCCAAGCGCTATGAAAAGCACATATCTAAATGCGTAATCTCTGGAACAAACACTTGTTCTATTTGTTCCATTGTTCCAAAAAACTGTCTAAAAAAGTAAGTTGCGCCCTGCTAGTTCGTCAAGTGTGACTTTGTAAAGGTCTGCAAGGTCAATTGCTCTTGCAAGGCTTATTTCCTGTTTTCCGGTCTCGTATTTGTGAATCTGAAATTGTGCTGTGTTCAATTGATCTGCAACTTGTTGTTGCGTCAATCCTGCTTTTATTCTGCATTCCTTTAGTTTATATTGCATAATAAATCAGCTCCTTTCTTTGTGCAGAATGCTGAATTTATTATAACCTATAAGTTTTATCTTGACAAACACCTAAAAGTGGTATATAATCTCTATAACACCTTTAGGTGTTGCCGATACAAAAATAATAATGAAAAGGAGTGATGAAAAAATGTCGGCTTGTTATTTCCTCGGTGTCAAAAAGGTGACTTCTAAGAAGTCGGGCAAGGTCTATTTCCCTTGCACTCTGCTTTCAAAGAATTCGTGGGGCGACTGGGAGACTTTTCACAAGTTCTGCGATTCTGAGGCGGTCTATCAGGATATTCTTGAGAATGTCTTTCCGGGTATGCCGGTCGTGGTCTCTCTTGACATGACCGGTTCTGTCTTGCGCTGTGTGCCGCATGATAGTTTTCCGCCTCTTGAACTTTATGAGGAAGGGGGTGTATAAATGGAAGGTGCTGCTTCTTGGAACTCTGTTCTGACTGCCCTTCAGGCTGAGATCAGCGTTTCCACCATTGTTGGCGTACTGGCTACGCTCGCGACTGCCGTTGTTGGTATCGTCTTTATGTGGTGGGCTGTTCGTAAAGCCACTTCCGCGCTTATGGCTGCATTCAAGCGCGGCAAGATTCGTCTGTAATGCAGTGGGGGCGGAGGACTTCTTCCGCTCCTATTTCTTTATTAGGAGATTTCTATGGCAAAAGATATTCCGTATTTCAAGGGGTCTAAGAATCCCTTTAACCTGTTCCGTTCTCTAAAGTTCGATTATCAGTTTTTCAAGGATAATCCTTTCTATTTCGAGCCTTGCGGGATTTGGGTTTTCTGTGGTGCTCAGGGTTCCGGCAAAACACTATCTGCTGTCAAGTGCCTGAAACAGCTTCTTAAAGAGTATCCTGCTGCTGTTGTCTGTTCTAATCTCGAAATAAAAGGTCTTGATACTGAGGTTATTCCTTTTACTGATTATGAACAATTGCTTACGCTGTCAAATGGGATTTATGGCGTGATTTTCCTTATTGATGAAATTCATGTTCTTTGGAATTCGTTGGAGAGTAAAAACATTCCTATTTCCGAAATGGCTATATTTTCTCAGATGCGTAAAGACAGACGGATTATTCTTGGAACTTCTCAGGTCTATGGACGTATTGCAAAGCCTATCAGAGAACAGCTAAAGTATGTTGTGAAGTGCCGGAACATTTTGAAATATATCCAAATCAATGAAGTTATAGACCCGAATGCTGACGGTTACACGGGGGAAAAGGACGGTCAGTTAGAGGGTGAGCTTCTTTATAAATCTGTTTTCTTTCATTCTCCTGCGGATTATTCCGCATACAGTACACTGAATAAGATTGAGCGCATAGAGCGCAGAAAGTGAGGTCATATGGATTTTTCGCAAAACAGTATTCTGCAATGGGCGATCGGAGTTTATACGGAAGCTGTCACGCCTGCAATTGCTATTGCCTTTGCCTTTGGTATGGGTAATTTGATTGTATCAACATTCCTGCGTGTTGCTTTCGGCGGTAAATTGAAATTTGGGGGTAAATAATGGCAGTACAGACACAAACTGCATTATCCGTTTATTCCGGTTCGGTCTCCGGTACACCTTTACAAGTTGCTCGTGATTATTTGGAAGGGTGGTATGGAGACTATTTCTTTTGCCGGTTGGATGATGATTCATATATCTTGATTATGGCAGGTGAAATAGATGATAATATGTATGCTACGGATTGCAGCATTGTTGAAATCAATGCAATTCCTAATCAGATTGGCTTTGCCGGTGGTTACGAAATACAGTCGGGATATAGTAGTGGGATTCAGATAAGTAATCCTAATCACTATCTGGCTTACTCTTCTGAGCCTGATTATCCGAAACTCGTGGAAGGTGGTGAAAATTATGGTTTTGCGACGGTCGTTCTTCTGCTCGTTATTCTGTTTTATAACGTGTTTTGTAGTATCTACAAGCATATTGGTCTGTAATGTCTATGCGGATGATAGTATTTATATAGGTTCTACTGAGACATTGACTGTAGAACAAACACAAAATATTATAGGTGGTGGTTCTATTCCTTCATCTATTCCTGCTGTTTACTTTGACGGTCAAACATATCAAGATACTACATTTACTTATGAAGGTAATGTTCCTGCTTCTGCTATATTTGATCAGAATGACTTTTATGATTCTTCTGGTTATCTTTCTTCGGCGGGTAATTTTACTATTCTTTTATATCGTGCTCCGGTCTTTCCTTCTAATAGTGGCGGTTCTTCTGGTTCTTTTACTGTAAAGCTTCAGCCTTCCCGGTTCACGTTTCCAGAACTGAATTTTATGTCTATTTCCTGTGGTATAAGCTGCGCTGCCAGTGATTCTAATTTGATTGGATTTGGCTTTGATACATGGGATTATACTTTAGATGGGGTTGATTCTTCGGTTGCTGCTTTGCCTAAGTTTTCTGATGGCTCTGGTTATAGTGGTGTAGGTATTTCTGTTAGCACTCATATTGTTAACAACTGGAATATGTATTTTAGGCCTATTGTTATGCATTTTTCAAACTCTGATTCTTTTTCGCTAACTTCTGGCAATGTGACTTTCAATTATGTTTTCACTGTCTCGAATGTTACTGCTGAGGATGGTGGGGGCGTTTACTTTTATGTTACTACTCCTACTGTTTCTACTGGGTATGTGTGGGATGATGGTCTTGAACCTGATGATCCTGATGATGATTCCGGCATACTTAAAACTATAAAGAATACTGTTCTTTCTATTCTTGATTCAATTTTGAATCTTGGTGAAAATATAGCGAATTTTATTATTTCCGGCCTTCGTGGTTTATTTGTTCCGGATGATGATGATTTGACGGCTTTCAAAGCCGATCTTGATGATTTACTTTCTGATACTTTCGGCCCGGTCTATGAATCAAATTCAATGATACATAGTGCCGTTGATGATATAAAGAATTCTTCCGGTGTCGATTCTACTTTTCATTTTCCGGGTGTTTATTTTCGGTCTTATACTATTATCCCTGAGCAGGATGTTCTTTTGAAGCCTGCCGGCATGGATTATCTTTTTGAATCGTTATCTATTGTGATTGACCTTGTTTGCACGCTGCATGTTATCAATATGTTTAAGCATCGCTTTGAAAAAGCGGTTCTTGAAAATGACGGGTGAGGGGTGATAGTATGATTATAAATGCTTTGCTTCGTGTTGTGCTTGTTTTGCTTGGTATTCTTTTTGCTCCTTTGTCTCTGGTTGCTCTTCCGGCTTCTGTGAGCAGTATTTTTCTTGGTGCTGTGGGGTGGTTGATTAACGGCTTTCGTATTATTGCGGTATATACCGATCTTTCTTACCTTCTTGTTCTCTTTGGTATTGTCGCTGCTTTTGATGCCGTTTTGTGGCTCTATAAAATTATTATGTGGATTCTTCGTAAGATTCCGTTTTTGAATATTAAGTAGGTATTTTTATGGGAAAACATAAGAATAATCTTAAATCACGGAATATGAAGCTTTTGCTTTATCCTGATAATGAAGCTCATGCGCTTGCTTTTTCGCGTATTCAGGATGATTTGAATGTTCCTTTTATTGGTATTCTTCATCATGATGGTAGTTCTAAGGATCACTGGCATGTTTATCTGTGCTTCCAAAATCCGCGCTATTGTTCGGCAGTCGCTCAGGAATTAGGCCTTGTGCTCGATTCTGGCGAGGGTGACACTCAGTTTGTGAGGCCTATTACTGGCCGTTTTGAGAGTGCGCTTGTGTATCTCACACATACGAATACTCCTGAAAAGGAACAGTATTCTGCTGCTGATCTGATTGGCGATAGTGAATTGATTGAGCAGCAGAAAAAAGCGTGTTTGAAGTACCGAAGAAAAGAATTGGATATGTCAGATTCTGTTCTTGGTATTCTTGCTTGGATTCAGCAACAGGAAGGCATCATTTCTATGTTTCAGTTTGGAATGTGGGTTTGTAATAGTCCGTATTTTCGTGCTGCGTCCTCTGGCATCGTTAGGGGCTGCATAGAGGAGCACAACAAAAAAATTTATGAAGCTACCCAACGGGATTATATAAGGCATTTGCAGAGCTCTCAGGAGCGTTTGAACGCAATGATAGATAATCCACAAATTGATTTTGGAGAATGGGAAGGTGATGAATTTGACTGAAAAGGAAAAAGAGAAGCTGCTTGCTTATCTGATCCGGATTTCTTTGCAAGCTGATTCAGAAGTATCATATGCGCTTTCAGCGTGTCAGGCCGAGAGCTCTGTTTATATCTCTGAGCGACTTGTTCGGGCTACTCTGACGCAGAGACTTGTAAACAAAATTACGCATGATATATATTCTTTGCTTGAAATATGATACAGATTGCACCTAATCGACATTTGGTGCAATTAAGGCAAAAAGAAAGAGAGGGTTCCGGAATCCTGCGCCGCCCGGCAGAAGCCGTTATAGTGCGGTTTTATGCCATTCAGCGCAGGATTTGCCGGATATGCCAAATTCAGCTTTTTTCGGGCTGTACCATATTATTCTGCCCGCACAAATCCGTTTCCTTCATGTCAAATTGATGCAGAACCCGCAGCAGGAATCCGTAGATCACAGCGGCGCATCCCGTACAGATCACCATTGCGGGTAACTCATGTGCGCCGAACCGCTGCAAAATCCAGCCGATCAGCACAGAGATCTGCCAGCTCAGCAGCACTGCAAATGCAGGACGGAGTATCATTCTTTTCCAGCCCGGTCTGAGGCCGGTCGTCCGCAATACATAACAGATTCGGACGGAATTTCCCGCCAGATTGCATGCCATATAGGATGCCACGATTCCGTAGAATCCGAACATCGGCACGCACATCAGCAGGACGGAGATTCTGACAATATACTCACCGAGATAATTGACAGAGGAAAAATTCTGTTTGCCAAGCCCGCGGATGATGCCTTCTAAAATAATCTCAATATAAATAAACGGCACGACCGGCGCCATGAGCTGCAAGACCCTGCCGGTCTGTGCATTTCCGCCGAGCATCCGGCCGAGCGGTTTTCCGAATTGCGCCAAAAACATTACAATAAAAAACGAGAACGTCACTGTCTGCTCCAGAACCCTTCGGGTTGTCAGACGAATTTTCTCGCTGTCATGCGCTGCACGCGCGCGGGAAAGCTCCGGCACCATCAGCCCGGACATGCAGCACTGCACGACCGACGGAAAAAACAGCGCCGGTATGATAATTGCCTCAAATTCTCCGAACTGCGCAAGTGCCTGCTCCGTGCTGTTTCCGTATTGCAGCAGCGTCAGCGGAACCAGTGCATCATTCGCGCTGCTGAGCAGAGAAACCAGACAGGTATTGCCCATGACCGGCAGCATCAGCCGGATCAATGCGCTGAACCGGACGGAGCACGGATTGGAATTCTGCCGGTGCGGCATCGGCATCAGCAGCAAAAACAAGGCAGCGATCCCCTGCCCCGCGAGCATCGAAACGGCGAAGGCCGTCAGGATCGTCGCCTTGCCGTATGGGATAAAAAATACGGTGAAAAACGCGAGAATGCCTGCGCGCAGGATAAACTCGATGCATTCGGCAACCGCCGGCAGAAATGCCTTCTGATAGGCATAGCAGCGCCCCTTCAGGCAGGCTGTCAGCGCCGAAACCGGCAGGGTCAGGCTCAGAATGCGGACAGTCAGCGCGCCGGCACCGGTTTTTGCAATCAGCCCCGTGATTTGCCGCGCAAACAGAAAAATCGCGCCCGCCGCAGTGCTGCTCAGGGTGAGGCAGAACCCCGCGGTATACGCAAACACGCGCTTTGGATTGCCGCCGCAGCCCAGCTCCTCCGAGAGAAAGCGGCTTGCGGCGATAAACCCGCTTCCGCCGCTGAGCACCGCCGCCAGACCGTAAAATGAGCCGATCAGAGTGAGCGCGCCGACCGATGCTGCGCCGAGCCTTCGCGTCAGAAAGATGTTCAGCAGCAGCCCCATTCCCTGTAAAATCACGGAAAACGCGCTCAGAAACACGGTTTCCTGCATCATTGTCGTCCGTTTTGTTTCGCTCATGCACCTCACCTCAGGACAGTGTATGCCGCGGATTTGAAAAAAAGAATCCCGCTCCCTTTTGATCAATACAAACCCCCGCGCGGCGTGAACCGTGCGGGGGTTGATGCGGAGCTTTTAGGAATGGAACAGCGCCACAAATGTAACAAGCTGATTTTCGCTCGTGACGGTGATCGTACCGCCGAGCTGATGCACGATGCTTTTTGCGATGCTCAGGCCGAGACCGGAGCCGTTCGGGCTGCCCTCGGTATCGACGCGATAGAAGCGGTCAAACAGATGCTCAAGCTGATCCTTCGGGATGTCCTTTGCCGTATTCGCGACGGACAGCCGGATCTTATTCTGTGCATCCTTTGAGAGCGATACCGTGATCTGTGCATCCGGCAGCGAATGCAGCACCGCATTATCCAGCAGAATCGAGAGAAGCTGCTTGATATTGTCCTCATCTGCGCGCAGGCTGACATTCCGCTGGATGACGGTATTCAGCGTTTTGCCCTTTTCGTAGATGATCGGCTCGAACACCAGGCAGACATTCGAGACCGTCTCGCTGAGCGGGAGAAGCTCGGTTTTGTCTGCGGCATCCTTTGTGTGATCCATTCTCGCGGCAGAGAGCAGTCCGGTGATCAGCTTCGACATGCGCATCGTTTCGGACTGGATGTAGCTCAGCCACTTGCTCTGCTCTCCGACGGATTCCTCCGGATTTGCAAGAATAACCTCCGTATTCGCGGAGATGACCGCAAGCGGTGTTTTCAGCTCGTGTGAGGCATCCGCGACAAACTGCTTCTGCTTTTCCCATGCAGTTTCTACGGGTGTGACCGTCCAGTTTGCGAGCAGCATGCTGATAATGAACATGATGATCAGTCCGACGGCGGCAATCAGCAGGAAAATGAAGATCATGCGGCTGATCGTCGATTTTTCCGCAGTGCGGTCCAGAAGCACCAGCCGGTAGTTGCCGGATTCGTCGGGCTCATAGAGGAAGCGGTAGGATTCGTCTCCGACCTTTACTGTGCCGGAGGGTGCGCCCTTGCGCTTGACCTCATCCATTGCGTGATGCACCTTCCGGAAGGATTCATCCTCTGTGGAGTCCTTTTCGTTTCCGGCGTATGCTTCGAGGTTGCCGTCCTTGTCAAAATCCGCGATGTACGCATCCGGAACATATCGTCCCTCCTCGACCGGAACCAGCTTTGTGGTCTGTGCTGCGGCCGTGGTTTCCGATTGCTTTTCCGCTGCAGTGCTTGTTGTGACGGTTGTGGTGGTCGTAGTTGCAGCAGTCGTGTGCGCAGAGCCCGGTTCGGTTCTGCCTGTGCCGGGCGGCGGTGCAGTCTGCGAGCCGGCATTCGGCTCAGTCTGCTGCGGATTGCCGGGGTCACTCCCCTGCTGCGTTTCCGAGCCCTGCCGCGGGTCTCTGCCGCTTTCCGGAGGCGGGGGCGCGGTTGAGCGGGCAGTTGTCTGCGTTGTACTGCCGCCGGAGGACTGCTGCGGCCCGCTTGTGGCAGGCGGCTGCGGTCTTTCATCGCGGTCATCCCGGTCGTCCTGATCATCCCGGTCGTCGCGGTTGTCGCGGTCATCGCGGTCGTGCTGTCCGGGCGCTTCATAGCGCGGGTCCTTTCCTGCAAACGGATCGGGGAACTGATAGCCCCAGTAGGCCGGGTCATCCGGCATATCATCCTGATTCCAGTCCCAGCCCCAGCCCCACGGCCAGTATCCGGGATACGGATAATCAAGAAGCTGAAGCGCTGCGCCCCCTGAATCACTCTGCGGAACGGCATCCGGCTTATCCCGACCTTCGGGCGGTTCTTTTTTTGTTTCGTCTTTGTTATGATCGGGCGGCTCATGCACCTCAATGCTGCGGTCATTCATCATTTCCCGCATGACGGTGTATGAGGATGAGACCTCGGAATGATAGAGAATCCCGAACAAAATCGCAAGGCACAGGAGCAGCGTTCCGCTCAGCAGCGCCATATTCAGGATCAGATACCGGCGTTTCATTTTCTTGATCACGGGAAAGTGCCCCCTTTCATCCGGTTTTCGTGTTTTCTGCGGTTATTCCTTTTCCTCAAGACAGTATCCGACGCCGCGGACGGTCTTGATGCCGACCTTCGAGTGCATATGCGCGAGCTTCTTTCTCAGGAAGCTGACATAGACCTCAACATTGTTGTTCTCCGCATCGGATTCATAGCCCCAGATTTTGATAATCAGCGTTTCCTTTGAGAGAATCCGGCTGCCGTTTTTCAGAAAGAGCTCCATCATCGAAAATTCCTTGAGACCGAGCTTAAAGGAGCTTTTGCCGCAGAACAGCTCATATGTAGACAGATTCAGCGTCAGATCGCTCCATGTCAGGACATTCTCGAAGATGACATTTGCGTTTCTGCGGTAGAGCGAACGCATCCGCGCCAGCAGCTCATCGGAGGAAAACGGCTTTGTCATGTAGTCATCCGCGCCGATATCCAGACAGTTGACCTTATCCGCGATCGTATCGCGAGCGGTCAGCATCATCACCGGCGTTGTCATCTTCTGTGCGCGGATCTCCTTCAGCACCTCATATCCGTTCATTTTCGGCAGCATGAAATCCAGCACGATCATGTCATAGATTCCGGAGAGCGCGTTATCCAGCCCGCTCTCGCCGTCGTAGCAGGCATCCACAATATATTTATGCTTGTGAAAGATCTGCACCAGCGCATCAGACAGCGCGACCTCGTCTTCAATCAGCAGAATTCTCATGTCACAACATCCTTTCGTTTACAGGTTTCCGATTTTATTATACACGAAAATGCGGAAATTTGCAAGTATCTTTTCTCACTTTCCTGTAAACAAAATGGCAAAAACTGCATAAGATATAGAAAAATTTAAGGAAGAGGTGCGTCATGATGCCGCGTATTTTTTTGAGCCCCTCCACGCAGGAGTGGAACCCGTATGTGACAGAAGGTCAGAATGAGGAGCTGGTCATGAACCGGCTCGCCGATGCAATGGAGCCGTATCTTCGCTCCACCGGTATTTCCTATGTCCGGAACGACCCTGAGCGCAATGTTGCCGGTGCAATCGCCGATTCCAATGCCGGGAGCTTTGATGTGCATTTCGCGCTGCATTCCAATGCCGCACCGCAGCAGTTTTCCGGGATGCTGCGCGGAATCGACATATACTATGCGCCGAGAAGCTATGACAGCGAGACCCTCGCGACGATCACCGCGAACAATCTCAAGCAGATTTATCCGCTGCCCGATGATGTAACGGCACGCCCGACGGCCAGTCTCGGCGAGGTGCTGCGCACAAAGGCGGTTGCAGTGCTTGCCGAGATCGGCTATCATGACAATGTCGAGGATGCTGTCTGGCTGCAAAGTAATCTGGAGCAGATCGCGGGGAATCTGGTCATGTCGCTCGCGGATTATTTCGGGATTCCGTTTATCGAAGCGACACCGGCCGTTCCGGGAACCGTCAGCACAGACGGAAGCAGACTGAATCTGCGGAGCTATCCCTCCCTCTCCGGCAGGATCATCCGGCAGATTCCGGATGGCATGCAGCTCTTGCTGTACGGCGAAACCGACGGCTGGTATGTGACACAGTACGACGGGCAGACCGGCTATGTCAGCGGGGAGTTTATCCGGCGGGGCTGAGCATGTCGGTCATGCGCTCGATGATCTCGCGGAACAGCGGTGCTGCTGCCTGATTGCCGGAGCCGCCGTTTTCGATCAGAACCGTCACGGCATACCGCGGCGCCTCAGCCGGGAAGAATCCGGTCATCCATGCGTGGCAGTATTCTGTTCCGTCCGCTGCAAACTGTCCCGTCTGAGCGGTTGAGGTTTTTCCTGCTGCTGTGGTATTGGCAGGCTTTGCGTTTGTTGCCTCATTTTCATAGATCACCGCCTGCATCATCCTGCGCAGTGCTTCGGCGGTTTCCTCCGAGATCGCACGGCTTCCCTCCGCTGTATCGAACGGACGCAGAGTATTTCCGTCTGCGGTCACTCCGAGCATCAGCTTCGGCGCATGGTAAATCCCCCCGTTTGCAATGCAGGCGGTCATAGCCGTAATTTGCAGCGGCGTCGCAGAGAGCTTGCCCTGCCCGAAGCTGAAATTCGCCTTTTCTGCATCTATGGCGAGCTCCTTGACAGTTGGCAGATACCCTGCGGAGGCGCTCATGCCCTCCGCCAGCACGGTCTCGGTGCCGAAACCGAATGCTGCTGCGGTATCATGCAGCGCATCGGCCGTGAGAATCTGGCTCAGTGAGATGAAATACGGGTTGCAGGAGGCGATCAGCGCATCCTGCATATTGAGCAGGCCGTGTCCGTTCCACTGGTGACAGCGAAAGGTTTGCCCGTAGACTTCGGTCGAGCCCTCGCACTGATACATCAGCCGGTCGGAAACGCCGTTTTCCAATGCGGCGGAAGCGGTCACGAGCTTGAAGATCGAGCCGACGCTGTATGCGGAAAATGCGCGGTTGACAAACGGGCTTTGCGGGTCCTGCATTGCTTCCCCGAGGTTCTGGGGGTCATAGACCGGTGTGCTTGCACAGCTTATGAGCTCGCCGGTTCTGCAATCCATGATGACCGCGGCGCCGGCATGCGGAGCAGCTTGTTGCAGAACCTCCTCCGTCATCCTCTGGAGCTCCGCATCCAGCGTCGTGACGACTCCCCCGCCCTGCTGCCCGCTGCACTGCATCTCGCTCTCAGCGCCCGCAAGCACCTCGCCGCGCCCGCTGACCGTAAACGTAATATCCGCAGTGACATCGCATGCAGAGAGCCAGCCGGCATATGCCCGCTCAAGCCCTGCCATGCCGGTGCCGTTTTGACGGTAGCCGAGCAGATGCTGCGCAGGAAGCGCACCGGCAGGGCTTGCGGTTCCGTGCAGGATCCGCAGGTTCGGTGTCTCCTCTGCGTCCGCAGTGAGCTCACAGACAAACGGTGAAACATGCTGAAGCTGCTCTGAAACCGCCTCGCGGTCGCGGAGCTTTGTAAAGATGGATGCGATCGTATCCGGCGTCGGGCTGACAACCGCAAGGATTGTTTCCTCGGAATTGTTCATCGGATTCATGCTGCGGTCGTAGATCGTCCCCTCGGAAACCGGGATGCTCAGATGATATTTCCCCTGCCGGATTCCCGCCGTGACCGCCTGATCGCCCGACGCAACCGAATAGAAGCGGTAAATCATCCCCGCCATAAACAGTAAAATCAGCGCTGCCAGTGCATAAAGCTGAACCGGTGTTTTCTGCGGCATAGCAAAACACTCCCTTCATTTCTGAAGAGAGTGTTGGCAAAACCGCAGTTTTTTATTCATTTGTGTCCGTTTCCCTGATTTCCAGCCCGCTTGTATCATAGCAGACTCTCGCATGATTTGTGCGGATCAGCTTCTTTTCGACATGATTGCCGGTCACGCAGTCGATCTTGCTGCGGTAGACCTCGCCGTTGCGGTAAACGATGCCGTTTTCCCGCGAAAAATAAACATTTTCCGCGGCGATATGATACTTATACCGCTGCCGCCGGTCAGCCCGCAGCTCGCCGCAGAGATACTCGTCGGTAGTGTAAATCACGAGCTGATAAGTGAGATCCGTCGGGTTCATGAACCGGTAATCGAGATAATTATAGAGAATCGAGGTGCCGGTGCCGAAGGGAATCACGCGCTTATAATCCGGGAACAGGTCGATGCGCTCGTGATGGTGGTGCTCCGTGATGACCAGATCTGAGTGCAGAATCATCCAGTGAATCAGGTTTGTCATCTGACACATGCCCCCGCCGATGCCGGAGGAGGGATGATCGGATACAATGGTCAGCCCCTCTTTGAATCCCTTTCCTGCACTGAGCCTGCCGACAAGATGCCAGAAGGAAAAGGTCTCGCCCGGGCGGATCAGGATATGGCTGATCTTCGGGGCGGCGAGCGAAAGATTGACCGCCTTGTTCTCCTGAAGCTGCATATCGACATTGCCGAGCTTCCGGCGAATCAGCGAATTGTGCTTATAGATGACAAACGGCAGCGGCTCCTCCGATCTGGTCTTTGCGAATTTCCGTCTCATCGCAAGATTTTTCAAGGACCGCACCATGATACATTTCCGTTCTGATATTTTATATGTCAGCGGGGATATTTCACAGAACAGCTTACGTCCCATTTTCTGTCTCCTTAAATTTGCTGTGAGGTAAATGTGTGAAATAAGAAAAATCATAGTAATTCTGCCTTGTCCGGCAGAGCTACTATGATTTTTGCTTTTCAGAAATCAGATTGCGAAGGAACCGGAGAGGTAGTCATCATTCACAACGTAGTAAACCATGCCCTCTGCTGCATTGATATACAGTGCCAGCTCCTTGACCTCGTCAAGGGAATTGCCCTTGCCGGTCCAGTCTTCCTTTGCGCGGGTAATCAGCGACTCGGAAGAAGCGGACTTGTCACCGAGCTCGATGACGACCTTCGTCTCGATCTTCTCAGTCTTTGCAGCCTTCTTTGCGCGTGCCGGCTTTTCAGCAGCATCAGCGGTATCGGCCTTCTTGGTTCTCGGCTTTGCAACCTTCTTCGCAGCGGTCTTTGCCTTTTCGACAACGACCTCAGCCTTCTCAACAGCGTTCTCCGCAGCAGCCTTGACGGTCTCCTTTGCGGTTTCGGCAGCAGCCTTTACCTTTTCGACTGCTTCTTCAGTTTTCTTTGTTTTCGGCATAATGTTTCCTCCTCTGCCTTCAGTCCGATGAACGGATCAGTTCTCAGGGTTTACAAAATCCTTCAGGGTCTTGCCTGCCTTGAATGCCAGAGCCTTGCAGGGCTTGGTCATCATGGTCTCGCCGGTACGCGGATTCTTGCACTGCTTTGCCGGACGATTGCGCACCTCAAAGGTACCAAACCCGGTGATCGAAACCTTCTCGCCGGCGACCAGCGCGTCGGTGATTGCATCAAGCACGAGGTTCAGAGCCTTGTCGGCTTCCTTCTTGGAGCAATTCTCCTTCGCGGCGATTGCTGCAATCAGATCATTCTTTTTCATTGGGGATTTCCTCCTAAAAATTAAGTCTACATGTATTATATAACGAAATTACGTCATTTGTCAAATTCAAATTCATTTTTCGGATTTTTCAATCAGAAAAATGTCGAAGGAAAAAGAATCTTTGGCAATAATTACATGTTTTTCCGGAGCTTACAGCATGTGTGCGCGCAGCTCCTCGCCGGAAAGCGGCGAAAGATACGCCGGTGCGACATCAAAAACAGTTTTGCAGCCGGTCTGCTTTTCCTGTGCATAGCGGTATGCAGCGCGTGCAAATGCGACCAGAACATTGGTGGTGAACTCCGGATTGGAGTCCAGCTTCAGGCTGTATTCGATCAGGTGCTTGTGCTCGCCGTTCTCGCCGGTCACGCCGCTGCGCATGACGAAGCCGCCGTGCGGAATGCCTGCATGATCGCGGTTCAGCTCCTCCTGCGAGATGAAGTGAACGGTGGTGTCATATTCATCGAAGTAGTTCGGCATGGTCTTGATATCCTGCTCGATCTTTGCAAGATCGGCGCCCGGCTTTGCAACGACAAAGCACTCGCGCAGGTGCTTCTGGCGGGTGGTCAGTTCCGGCTGATCGCCGCGGCGGACAGCCTCCATTGCGGCCTCGACCGGAACGGTGTACTGCTTGCCGTCCTGCACGCCCTCTACGCGGCGGATCGCATCGGAATGCCCCTGGCTGACGCCCTTGCCCCAGAAGGTGTAGTCCTTGCCGTCCGGCAGGATGCAGTTGCCGTAAAGGCGCGCCAGAGAGAACATGCCCGGATCCCAGCCGACGGAGATCATCGCAACATGGCCGCTTTCCTTTGCTGCGGCATCGACATTTGCAAAATGCTCCGGAATGCGTGCGTGGGTATCGAAGCTGTCGATGACATTGAACAGCTTTGCGAGCTCCGGTGTCTGCTGCGGAAGATCGGTCGCGGAACCGCCGCAGATAATGACGACATCCGCCTCATCCCTGTGCGCAGCAAGATCGGATGTCTTGTATACGGGGACGTTTTCTGTTTTGATCTGCACAGCGGCAGGATCGCGGCGGGTCGCAACAAACGCCAGTGCGGTATCCGGATTGCTGCGGATCGCAAGCTCAACGCCCTTTCCGAGATTGCCGTAGCCGACAATACCAATGCGAATCGTACTCATAAGATGGATCCTCCTTATATTGCAAGAATTTTACATGCTCTATTATACTCCATAATGAAAGGTTTGTCAATATTTTCACAAAGTTTTTTGCGCTGCGGCATCAGAAAAGGGCATCCGCGGCGGATGCCCTTGTTCCGGAATCAGGTTCCGAAGGCGATCGCATGTGCGACGCCGAACCACTCCCGCACCCAGTAGGTCGGGAGCAGATATGCAGGGGTCTTTGCAGAGGCCGCCGTACAGCCCGAAAGCCCCTCTTTTTCAGCGAGAATCTGTGCGCGGAACTCATGAAAGCCGTCTGTGACCAGCATGACAGTTCCGCCGAGCCCTTCCTCATCCATGATCTTCTTTGAAAAGCGCAGATTTTCCGAGGTCGATGCCGAAGCATCCTCCATGATAATCCGGCGCGCGGGGATTCCCATGCGGATCAGCTCATATGCCATGCACTGCGCCTCGGAGATATCCTCGTTGTCGCCCTTTCCGCCGGAGACAATTATCATTGCATCCGGATACTGCTGCGCCGCGTCATAGCCCGCCTGAATCCTTCCGGAGAGCATGAGGCTCGGCTCGAAGCCGCGCACCTTGCAGCCGAGCACGATGATCACATCCGGCTGCTGCTTTGGCTTTTTATAGGCCGCCCGCACCATCAGAAGGCTGATGACAAGGCAGTGCAGCACACCGAGCAGCAGAATGATGCCGATTCCCCGCAGGCAGATTTTTCCCGCTTTGCTTTTGTTGATGACACCGAGCAGATGGGAGATCGGCTTGTTCCATGTAAAAAAGATGAGCAGAATGATACTCACTGCCATGCCGAATACATTGCCGATGTTCACGATCCGGACGGTGGTCGGTGCAAAGAACAGGAAGAATCCGAAAATGCAGAGCGCAATCAGGATGATGCGCAGTGCGCCGTTCTCAATGCGAAGCATGTTATTCCGCGCAGATGCGTGCAACGCCGTCCGCAATCGCAGCAGATGCGACGGCTTCGGCAACGGCCTGTGCGACCTTCGGATCAAACGGATTCGGAATGACACAGTCCGGAGACAGTTCATCTTCAGAGACACAGCCCGCAATCGCCTTTGCGGCGGCATGCTTCATGCCCTCTGTGATATCGGATGCGCGGACGGACAGTGCGCCCTTGAAAATGCCGGGGAATGCCAGCACATTGTTGATCTGGTTCGGGAAATCGCTTCTGCCGGTTCCGACGACAAATGCGCCGGCTTCCTTTGCAAGATCGGGCATGATCTCCGGAGTGGGGTTCGCCATTGCAAAGATGAACGGCTTGTCGTTCATGGATTTGATCATCTCCGGCGTCACGAGATTGGGCTTCGATACGCCGATGAACACATCCGCACCCTTCATCGCATCGGCAAGGCCGCCGCGGAGTTTTTCGCGGTTTGTGCGCTGCGAGAGCGAGGTCAGCGCCTCAGAGGAGAGCTTGTCCCCCTCGCAGACAATGCCCTTGGAATTCAGCATCAGGATATCCTGCACGCCGATCGAGAGCAGCATTTCGGCAATTGCCACGCCGGCAGCACCCGCACCGTTGATGACGATTCTGAGGTCGCCGAGGTTCTTTCCGGCGAGCTTTGCGGCATTCATGATCGCTGCGGATGCCACAACGGCAGTACCGTGCTGATCGTCATGGAATACCGGGATATCGACCATTTTCTTCAGCTTGCGCTCAATTTCAAAGCAGCGCGGCGCGGAGATATCCTCCAGATTGATGCCGCCGAAGCTGCCTGCGATCAGCGCGACCGTTTTGCAGAATTCATCCGGCTCCTTCGTATCGACACAGAGCGGGATCGCATCCACGCCGCCGAATTCGGAGAACAGTGCGCATTTGCCCTCCATGACCGGCATCGCGGCAAGCGGCCCGATATCGCCGAGGCCGAGTACGGCAGTGCCGTCCGTAATCACCGCGACCAGATTGTGTCTGCCGGTCAGATCATAGGACAGCGACGGATTTTTCTGAATCTCAAGACAGGGGCGCGCAACACCCGGCGTATATGCGATCGAGAGCGCCTCTCTGTCCTTGATTGCCACCTTTGAGCGGATATCGAGCTTTCCGCCCCATTCCTGATGCGCGGCAAGTGCCTGTTCCATAATATCCATTTTTCATGCTCCTTTGTCATAATTTGGCTTGCTGTTCTATTATAACACAAATATCCGGTTTTTGCAATAAGGCAGCGAAATAATCTCAGAGCGCCGATTCCGCGGGCGGATTTGCATGAAATGACGGAATAAAGCTCTCGGAGGCAGCCTCCCCCTCCTGAATGTATGCATTCTGAATCCCGATCTGCTCGGCATACCGCACAACATGCTCATATTCCTGCGCAGTCACGCGGCCGGAGAGCAGCGGATGATTCCGCATCTGCGGCATCGGCGTGTACTGGTTCATGATACTGTACCCGATTCCGTTGCCGTAGGTCTGATACAGATACCAGAGAATCTGACGCGCCTCGTGTGCGTGCCCGGGCAGAACGAGATGCCGCACCTGTACGCCGGAGCGCATCAGTCCGGTCTCTTTGTCGATGACCGGGCTGCCGCACTGCCGCACCATTTCCGCGAGCGCTGCCTTTGCGGACTCCGGATAATCCGGCGCATTGGAATATGCCTTCGCCGTCTGCGGGCTCCAGTATTTGAAATCCGGCAGATAAATGTCAATCAGCCCAGCCAGTCTGCGCAGCGTATCGACGGACTCATACCCGCTCGAATTCCACACGATCGGCAGCGGGAATCCCTGCGCCTTCACCCTTTGCAGAACCGGGATCAATTGCATGGCATAGTGGCTCGGCGTAACCAGATTGAGATTATGAACGCCCTGTTCCGCGAGCTTCCGGATTTCAGCAATCAGCTCATCCTCAGTGACCGGGTAGCCGGTATGGGACAGCGCGATCTCGTGATTCTGGCAATAAATGCAGCGCAGGCTGCATCCTGCGAAAAAAACCGTTCCGGAGCCGTTTTCTCCGCTGATCGGCGGCTCCTCCCATGCATGGGGCGCCGCTCTCGCAATGCGGATTACGTCCGTCTCACCGCAGAAGCCGCGCTGTGTGCTGCGGTCAGCGCCGCATCTGCGCGGGCAAATTGTACAAGCTGTGCCGGTCATTGATACAATCCTTTCCATAAAAAACAGAGCGTCCCGGAATCAACCGGAACGCTGCTATGCTGCGGGGATGAACCAATTGTGTATCTGCCCTTCAATGCGTCCTGATAAAGGTTTTGGGTTCTGTCAGTTTCAGCAAATTGCGTCTCAAAATGCATCCGTTGCCTGCAAGCAGCTCTCCCCTGTGTTCCTGAATTGTATTATAGCATTATCAGGGAGAATTGTCAACATCCGGTATGCAGGTAATTTCGCACAATGGTACATTTACATATTTGCAAGAAGCTCTTTGCGCTTTGCCTCAAATTCCTCCTGAGAGATCAAGCCGTCATCGAGCAGCTTTTTCAGATCTCTGATTTTATCTGTGGAGGATGCTGCTGCCGCAGAGGCCGGCGCGGCCTGTTTGCCGTTTTTGACAGCATCAATCTGCGCAAGTGCAGCATCGACAAATTCATCTGCATTATGCACATACGGAAACGCGATCAGGCCGGATGCGGAACGAATCTCAATCTTTTTTCCGCCGAACTCATTGCCCGCTTTGACAACAAGATTATCAACATGCTCCAGCGGAATCTTCATATTGTTTTGCTTCCGCAGAGAACCGACGATATATTTGTCTGTCAAAGCCAGCGAGGTAGCCTTTGCGCTGTGTGCTGCGGCAAAGCCGATGATCAGGAATACAATCATATACACAATTGCCCCTAAGAACAGAAAGCTCAGCGGGCTTTCAAACTCATATACATCCGGTCCGCCCGCAATAATAGACAGAGGAAAGAGCACCACCGGTACCCCGACGGTTGCGAGCCAATAATAACCCGGCACCTTCGCGTGAATATCTGCTTTGCAAATGACATTCTCCATTTTTGAATCCTCCAAAGATTTTTATTATATCAGCCTGAAAAGAACGGGATCGTGTTAAGCGGAAAAATATTCCGTTTTTTCTCCCGAATAATTCCAATCTTTCTATCATTATAGCATATACTGCTGATTTAGTCAATGAGATTATATGAACAAATCCGCTTTTCTTTCCGTCAAATAGCGTATTGACGGGCTTTATCAGCATTCGTGGTAGATACATATAATGAGGAAACCGTCTTTTTTTCTACCAACTTTTCTACCAAAATCGCTCTTTTTCGTTCTCTTTTTCTCGCTATTTATTTTTCGACATTATATTTTATAATGTTGATGTTTGCGATTTGCCCGTAGCTGGGGGCGTATCGCTTTTCTTTTTTCT
>JAFUAD010000005.1 GCA_017460835.1 Oscillospiraceae bacterium | reverse complement strand
TGTCCGCAGCGATTCAGATATCAAGGTGCTTGCCGATCTCTCCGGAAAGGTCGTTGCGGTGCAGGCGGACAGCTCCGCGCTCGCGGCGTTTACCGGTGAGGATGCAGAGCAGTCGAATCTCGACCTTGCGGCGAGCTTTGCGGATTTGCAGCAGGTCGGCGACTACAACAGCGCCTTTATGAATCTCGAAAGCGGCGCGGTCGATGCGATCTGCATGGATATCGGCGTGGCGAATTACGAAATCGCGGCGCGGGGAAGCGAATTCCGGATGCTCGACGAGCATGTTTCCTCGGAGGAATACGGCATCGGCTTCCTGCTCGGCAATACCGCGCTGCGCGATGCGGTGCAGGAGACGCTGCTGGAGATGCTCGATGACGGCACCTTTGCAAAGATCGCCGCGGACTGGGGGCTGACCGACAGCGTGTGCCTGAGCCGGGACAATGCCGGCAAGCAGAGCACGGCGCCGGTCTATGCCGCAAAGACGAAGAAGCCGCTCGGCGCGCGCCTCAAGGACATCAGCAAAAAGCTGCTGAAGGGCGTCGGCTCGTCTATGGCGATCTTCTTCCTGACGCTGCTGTTTGCGCTGCCGCTCGGCCTGCTGATCGCTTTCGGCAGAATGTCGAAGTTCAAGCCGCTGAGCCTGCTGGTGAAGCTCTATATTTCGATCGTCCGCGGTACGCCGCTGATGCTGCAACTGCTGGTTGTGTTCTTCGGCCCGTACTATCTTTTCGGCGTCCGGACATCCTCCGATTACCGCTTCTACGCCGTCATCATCGGCTTCTCGCTCAATTATGCGGCGTATTTTGCGGAGATTTACCGCTCCGGCATTCAGGCGGTTCCGGTCGGGCAGCACGAGGCCTGCGAGATCCTCGGCTACTCCAAAGCGCAGAAATTCTTTAAGATCGTGTTCCCGCAGATGGTCAAGAACATCATCCCGTCGATCACCAACGAGGTCATCACGCTGGTCAAGGACACCTCCCTTGCCTTCGCGATCGCCTATACCGAGATGTTCACCGTCGCAAAGCAGGTCGCGGCATCGCAGGCGGATGTTCTGCCGCTGTTTGTCGCCGGCGTGTTCTATTATGTGTTCAATTTCATCGTTGCGTTTGTGATGGAGCGCATCGAGAAAAAGCTCAACTATTTCAGATAAGGAGGGGACAGGATCATGAATCTGCTGGAAGTCAAAAACCTGAAAAAGAGCTTCGGCGAGCTTCAGGTGCTCAAAAATATCAGTATGTCGGTGGATGAGGGCGAGGTCGTTTCGATCCTGGGACCCTCCGGCTCCGGCAAATCGACCTTCCTGCGCTGTGTGTCCATGCTCGAAACCATCGACGGCGGCAGCATGACCTACTGCGGCAAGGAGGCGGTCAGGGAAATAGACGGGAAGCCGGTTTACGTCCCGAAAAAGGAATTGCAGGAGATCAAGCACACCTACGGGCTGGTGTTCCAGAATTTCAATCTCTTTCCGCATTATTCCGTGATGAAAAATATTACGGATGCACCGATTCATGTTCTGAAGCGGGACAAGGAGGAGGTCTTTGCGGAAGCGAAGGTTCTGCTGAAAAAAATGGGACTCTCTGACAAGGGGGACAGCTATCCGTATCAGCTCTCCGGCGGGCAGCAGCAGCGTGTCGCGATTGCCCGCGCGCTGGCGATGAAGCCGCGGATGCTGTTCTTTGACGAGCCGACCTCCGCGCTCGACCCGGAGCTGACCGCGGAGATTCTGAAGGTTCTGAAGGGGCTTGCGCAGGAGAAAATGACCATGCTGATCGTCACGCATGAGATCGACTTTGCGCGCAGCGTCTCAAAGCATGTGGTGTTCATGGACGGCGGCGTGATCGTCGAGCAGGGCAAGCCGCAGGATGTCATCGACAACCCGAGCAACGAGCGCACCAAAGCCTTCCTCAAAAAGCTCGAACAGTAAACACAATTCCCGCACGCTGTATCATCAGAGTGCGGGATTTTTCTGCAAAAAAACCGGACAGTCAGAAGACTGTCCGCAGTGAAGAAAGAGGTTACCGTTGATTATTCAAAGAGAAAATGCACCGGCATGCCGTTGTGCATATCCGGATACACTTCACCCTGAATCAGCGGCAGATAATAACGAATGGCAGCGTCCGAAACCTGATTGCCCTCCGGCGTGATCCATTCAGCCGGGAATTTCCGGATCTGATTGGCGGTTTCGGCGGCGGGGAATTCCCCGTATGTGATTTCATAGTTATAAGCATTTTCATTGCGCTGCATGCTGACCATGACGCCGGTCATGCCGGAATACGCCAGCCAGCCGGCATGAATGCCGCAGCGCTCCGCTTCGAGCAGATCGGTATACGATGCGATATGTGCCGAGCAGCGCTGCATGATATTCAGCTCGATCGAGCGAACCTTGCAGCCGATCTCCTTCGCGACCTGCTTTTCGAGATATTTGCCGATGCCGGAAAGATAGGCATGGCCGAATTCGTCATTGACACCGGAGCGGAACAGGTCGGCATCGGGCGGCGAAACGCCCTCCGAGACCGCGCAGACCACGGAACGGTTCGTTTTCAGCGCCTCGCGGACATCCGAAAGGAACTGCTTTACCGTGAAATTTGCCTCCGGCAGATAGATATAATGCGGTGAGTGCTCGCCGTTGCGGCGCAGCAGACAGGTCGAAGCGGTCAGCCAGCCGGCATCGCGCCCCATGATCTCCACGATCGTCACGGACTGCGCCTGATACACAGAGCAGTCCCGCAGGATCTCCTGCACGGTCGTCATCAGATATTTGACCGCAGACCCAAAGCCCGGCGTATGATCGGTTCCGACGAGGTCATTGTCGATGGTCTTGGGCACGCCGATGACGCGGATGCTGCTGCCCTGCTTTGTGAGCCATGCACTGAGCTTTGCGACGGTATCCATCGAATCGTTGCCGCCGATATAGAGCAGCGCGTCGATGCGGTGCTCGGTCAGAACCTCCAGCAGCTTCCGGTACTTGGCATCGTCCTTTTCAGGATCGGGGAGCCGGAACCGGCAGGAGCCGAGCGCACTTGCGGGGGTTTTCTTGAGCAGCGCGAGCTTCATCGGGTCAGAGAGATACGCGCTCAGGTCGATCAGCCTGCCGTCCAGGAGCCCCTGCACACCGTGCAGCACGCCGAAAATTTCGATCTGCTCCGATGAGCCCTCCGAAGCCAGCTTTCGCCGGATATCCATTGCCGCTTCATAGACGCCTGCAAGCGATGCATTGATCGCGGCGGTCGGACCGCCGGACTGCGCAACAGCAAATCGCATAGAGCCTCTCCCTTCAAATATTACAATTCCGTAACATCTCTATTATAGTATACCGATTCCGGCAGCTTTTGTCAATCCAATCAGGGCAAATTCGGCAGTATCCATAACGAAGCACGGCTTTTGCCGAGAACAACAGCAATATTCACGTTTCTTTTGTGATTATCTTGCAAATTCAGCAATTCTGTCCGAATCCCGCACCGCAAAAACCGCATAGCTGCGATATGCACCGGATAATCGGACATTTGCAGGGCGAAAAAAGTAAACGGGCGGCAAAAATACGCAGAAACGTATGTTTTGTTCGTTATTTCTTTGTCAGTGTTCATATAATATTCATTATTTTTTAGATATAATCGGACAGTTATTTTTTATAATCCGACTTAAAAATCAGAAAAAACGAAGTTTTCATAAAAATACACAGGATACAAAAAAACAATTGCAATTATATGGGAAATGCGGTATAATAGAGCTTGGGACGAGATTCCTTTTTTTGGAAGTCCTCAGATTTTTGTAAGGAGATTTGTATTATGGAACTGAAAAACGCATACCTGAAGTCTGTCTATGAGCAGGTCGAAAAGCGCAACCCGAACGAGCCTGAGTTCCTTCAGACCGTTGCCGAGGTTCTGAGCACCCTGGAGCCGGTCGTCGAGAAGAGACCCGACCTCGTCGAAGCAGGCGTCATTGAGCGCATGGTCGAGCCGGAGCGCCAGATCATCTTCCGCGTTCCGTGGATTGATGACAACGGCAAGCAGCAGGTCAACCGCGGCTTCCGCGTACAGTTCAACTCCGCGATCGGACCGTACAAGGGCGGCCTCCGCTTTGCAAAGAATGTTTACATCGGCATCATCAAGTTCCTCGGCTTCGAGCAGACCTTCAAGAACTCCCTGACCTCCCTCCCGATGGGCGGCGGCAAGGGCGGCTCCGACTTTGACCCGCAGGGCAAGTCTGACGCTGAGGTTATGCGCTTCTGCCAGAGCTTTATGACCGAGCTCTACCGCCACATCGGCCCGAACCTCGACGTTCCGGCAGGCGATATCGGCGTCGGCGGCAGAGAGATCGGCTATCTGTTCGGCCAGTATAAGAGAATCCAGAACGAGTTTACCGGCGTTCTGACCGGCAAGGGCATTCCGTACGGCGGCTCCCTGATCCGCCCGGAGGCAACCGGCTACGGCGCTGTCTACTATGTCCAGAACATGCTCGACTACTTCAAGGATGAGATCAAGGGCAAGACCTTTGCAGTTTCCGGCTTCGGCAATGTTGCATGGGGCACCATCAAGAAGGTCAACGAGCTCGGCGGCAAGGTCGTCACCATTTCCGGTCCGGACGGCTACATCTACGACGAGGAGGGCATCTCCACCGACGAGAAGGTCGATTACCTGCTCGAAATGAGAGCATCCTGCCGCAACCGCGCTCAGGATTACGCGGACAAGTTCCCGTCTGCAAAGTTCTTCGCAGGCGAGAAGCCGTGGGGTGTCAAGGCTGACATTCTGATGCCGTGCGCAACCCAGAATGAGGTCGGCGTTGAGGAAGCAAAGAAGATCATCGCAAACGGCGTCAAGTACTATGTTGAGGTCGCGAACATGCCGACCACCAACGAGGCGATCGCACTGCTGAAGGAAGCAGGCGTCATCGTTGCTCCGTCGAAGGCTGTCAATGCAGGCGGCGTCGCGGTTTCCGGTCTGGAAATGTCCCAGAACAGCGAGCGTCTGAGCTGGACCGCTGAGGAGGTCGATGCAAAGCTGAAGGGCATCATGGCAAATATCTTCAAGGCTTCGATCGAGGCTGCAAACGAGTACGGTCTCGGCGATGACCTCGTCGCAGGCGCGAACATCGCAGGCTTCCTGAAGGTTGCTGAGGCGATGAAGGCACAGGGCTGCGTCTGATTCGGTTCATCACAGCTTCACAGCATACGAAATCCCCGGGCAGGCTGCTGTCCGGGGATTTTTTGCGCGATTGTGCTTGACTTTTCCTGCGGAATATGGTATACTGCCAGATAGAATATGATTGCGGATTCCGCCGACAGTTCGATTGCACCATCCTGTCGTAAAACAAAACCAGGGCTGATATCAGAAGCATGCAAAATGACCGCTCCTGTTCGCCCTGCCGGACGGGAGCGGCTTTTTTTCTGTCTGATCCGGAATCCGGAAACTGACTGAAAACGGAGAAACACAATGTATCTACTGAAAACCTCTGCTGCCTTTGACAGCGCACATTTTCTCGCGGGCTACAAGGGCAAATGCGCCAATCTGCACGGCCACCGCTGGGTGATCGAGGTCACGGCGAAGGCCGGCTGCCTGCAAGCGGACGGCGAAAAGCGCGGCATGGTCATGGATTTCGGCGACCTCAAGGCTGCGGTGCGATCGCTCGCGGATGCATATGACCATGCGCTGATCTATGAGGAGGGCTCGCTGCGCCCCGAAACGCTCGCCGCGCTCCGTGCCGAGCAGTTTCATCTGATCGCGGTGTCCTATCGCCCGACTGCTGAGAATTTCGCAAGGGCATTCTATGATATCCTTGCCGCGCAGCAGATTCCGGTGCAGCGGGTGACGGTCTATGAGACCCCCGACAACTGCGCCGCCTATGAGGTGTAGCATGGAGCGGTTCAGACTGGCCGAGGCCTTTGTCAGCATCAACGGCGAGGGGCAGCGGGCGGGAGAGCTCGCGCTTTTTCTGCGGTTTACCGGATGCAATCTGCGCTGCTCGTGGTGCGATACGCAGTGGGCAAATGCTCCGGATGCGTCCTATGAAGCAAAAACCGCGGAGGAGCTGGTGCAGCTTGCGGAGGAGGCCGGCGTTCACAATATCACGCTGACCGGCGGGGAACCGCTGCTGCAAAGCGGCATCCGGGCGCTGATTGCCGCGCTGATGCAGAGGGGCTTTGCCGTGGAGATCGAGACGAACGGCAGTGTGCCGCTGCCCGCGGAGATGCAGCCGCGCCCGTCCTTCACGATGGATTACAAGCTGCCCGCAAGCGGCATGGAACAGAAAATGTGCCTTGACAATCTGCCGCTGCTGACTGAGCAGGACACGCTGAAATTTGTCTGCGCGGGCAGGGGCGATCTCGAACGCGCGGCGGAGATCATCGCGGAATACCGGCTCATCGGGAAATGCAAAATCTATTTCAGCCCGGTGTTCGGGCAGATCGACCCCGCGGAGATCGTGGAATTCATGAAGGAGCGCCGGTTAAACGGCGTGAGACTGCAATTGCAGCTTCACAAATTCATCTGGGAACCGCAGGCGCGGGGCGTATGACAGAGAGGAGATTTGACATGCAGTTACGTGCATTTCAGGCATCGGATGCAGCGGCCGTCTGCACTTGGCTCCGGACAGAAACGGAGCTGTATCAGTGGTCTGCGGATCGCTTCAACAAATTTCCGCTGACGGCTGAGGATATCATGGAAAACTACACACCGCAGATCGCATCAGGAAGATTCTTCCCGTTTACCGCTGCCGATGAAATGGGCAATGTGCTCGGGCATTTCATTATCCGGTATCCGCGGGAGGATGATGACACAACCGTGCGGTTCGGGTTCGTGATCGTCGATCCTGCGCAGCGGGGCAAGGGCTCCGGCAGGGAGATGCTCCGGCTCGGCATCCGCTATGCGGCGGAAAACCTGTATGCACAGCGGATGGATCTCGGCGTATTTGCGAACAATCCGGCTGCGCAGCGCTGCTATGAGGCACTCGGATTCCGGGAATATCAGCGCCGAATCTGCGCAATGCCGGTCGGGGAATGGGAATGCATTGACATGGAGTTGTATCAGAAGAACGGAGAGATAAAATGATAGATCAGCACGCAATCGAAGAACACATTCGCGGGATTCTGCTGGCGCTCGGCGAGAACCCCGACCGGGAGGGCCTTGCCGAAACGCCCGCGCGCGTCGCGAGAATGTACGCAGAGGTGTTCGACGGCATCAATTATACAAATCATGAGATCGCGGAGATGTTCGGCAAGACATTCTCTGCACCGCAAAATGCGGGGCCTGTGGTCGTCCGCGATATCGAGGTGTTCTCGTTCTGCGAGCACCACATGGCGCTGATGTACGATATGTCCGTGCATGTGGCATATGTGCCGCACGGCAAGGTCATCGGCCTCTCGAAAATTGCGCGGATCTGCGACATGGCGGCAAAGCGGCTCCAGCTTCAGGAGCGGCTCGGGTCGGATATCGCCGAGATCCTCTCAGAGGCGGCGGGCACGCCAGATGTCGGCGTCGTGATCGCCGGAACGCATAGCTGCATGACCGCGCGCGGCATCCGCAATGCATCCGCGAGAACCGTCACACAGACCTTCTGCGGCCGCTTTCTGGATGACGCAAATCTGCAAAGGCTGATTACGGAGGGTGTGAAATGAAGGCTCTGGTATTATTCAGCGGCGGACTGGACAGCACGACCTGTCTGGCGCTCGCGGTTGAGCGCTTCGGCGCAGATGAGGTGCTCGCGCTTTCGGTGTCCTACGGGCAGAAGCATACGAAGGAGATCGAGGCAGCAAGGGCGGTCGCCGCGCATTACGGCGTGAAGCTGCAAATGCTCGATCTTGCTGAGATTTTTGCGGATTCCGACTGCTCCCTGCTCAAGGGCAGCACGGCGGAGATTCCGAAGGAATCCTATGCCGAGCAGCTTCAGGAAACCGACGGCAGGCCGGTCTCGACCTATGTCCCCTTCCGGAACGGTCTGTTTCTGTCGTCCGCTGCGAGCTTTGCGCTCTCGAACGGCTGCGGGGTCATCTATTACGGCGCACATGCCGACGATGCAGCGGGCAATGCCTACCCCGATTGCAGTCAGGATTTCAACGATGCGATCAACCGCGCGATCTGGCTCGGGAGCGGAAAGCAGCTCACGGTCGAGGCGCCGTTTGTCGGCAGGACAAAGGCCGATGTCGTCGCGGAGGGGCTGCGGCTGCATGCGCCGTATCATCTGACATGGAGCTGCTATGAGGGCGGAGAGCGCCCCTGCGGGCTCTGCGGAACCTGCCGTGACCGCGCCGCAGCATTTGCCGCAAACGGCATTGCAGACCCGGCGCTTGCCTAAAGAAAGGATGAAGAACATGAGCGAACGGAATAAAGAGCAGGAGGGCATGACCCTTCTCGGCAATCAGCATGTGAAATATCCGGCGGACTACGACCCCTCCGTGCTGGAAACCTTTGAGAACAAGCATCCGGGGCGCGATTATTTCGTCAAGTTCAACTGCCCGGAGTTCACGAGCCTCTGCCCGATCACCGGTCAGCCGGACTTCGCAACGATCTATATTTCGTATGTCCCGCGCGTGCGGATGGTCGAGAGCAAGTCGCTGAAGCTGTATCTGTTCAGCTTCCGCAATCACGGCGATTTTCACGAGGATTGCGTGAATATCATCATGAACGATCTGATTCGGCTGATGGAGCCGGCGTATATCGAGGTCTGGGGAAAATTTCTCCCGCGCGGCGGAATTTCCATCGACCCGTACTGCAATTACGGGATGCCCGGTACCAAATGGGAGCAGGTTGCGTGGGAGCGCCTCACGCACCACGATCTCTACCCGGAGGCAGTCGATAACCGGTAACACAGAAGCCGCAGATGGGGAGTCTGCGGCTTGTTTTGTAGTTTTTCTCCTGCGGACTTTTTCTTCTGCTCCCATTGCGTTTTCCGACATAATATGATATAATAAAAGCAACAATCCTCAAAAAAGGAGATGATAGAATGGGCGGGAGCGGAACAGATTCGTGGTTCCTGCTGATGCTTGCCGTTCTGCCGGCACTCGCCGTCATGTTTTTTGTCTGGAAAATGGACAAAAGAGAAAAGGAGCCGGTCAAGCTGCTGCTTCAGCTCCTGGGGCTCGGCGCCCTGACGACCATCAGCGCCATTATCCTCGAAACCGTTTTCAATGCAATTCTGAACGGCCTTACCTCCGACTGGCGCGCCGAATCCATACTGACCGGTAAGCTGGAGTTTGTTTCTGAGAGCAAGCGGTTCTGGTATCAGTTCCTCAACGCATTTTTCTGCGTTGCGATGGTTGAGGAATCCGGAAAATTCCTGGTGCTCTATCTCCGCACATGGAAATGCCCGGAGTTCGATTTCAGCTATGATGCGGTCGTCTATGCCGTCGCAAGCTCGCTGGGCTTTGCGACCGTCGAGAATATCCTCTATGTATTCCGTTCGGAGAACGGCCTGTCCACCGCGGTCATGCGCGCGATTACATCGGTTCCCGGCCACGCGATCTTCGCGGTCTTTATGGGATGCTTCTTCGGAAAAGCCAAATATTCGCACTATATTCAGGATAGAAAGGCGACCCGCCGGAACATGCTGCTTTCGCTGACTGTCCCGACGCTCCTGCACGGCTTCTACGATTTCTGCCTCTTTATGGAGGATGATGATTACCTGATCGCCTTCTTCGGCTTTGAGATTCTGATTACGATTCTCGCGATTTATATGATCATCCGCCTGTCTCACAACGACAAGCCGGTGTCCGATCCGCGGCCGGTCTGGAATCCGTTTGCGCCGGCTTACCGGATGTCCGGCTATCCGATGCAGGGCGGTTACCCGCAGCCATACCGTCCGCCGGTGTATCCGGGTTATCCGATGCAGGGCGGCTATCCGCAGCCCTATCGCCCGCCGGTGTATCCGGGCTATCCGATGCAGACCGGCTATCCGCAGCCCTATCGCCAGCCGGTGAATCCGGGCTATCCGATGCAGACCGGCTACCCGCAGCCCTATCGCCCGCCGGTCAATCCGGGCTATCCGGCGCAGACCGGTTATCCGCAGCCCTACCGTCCGCCGGTGAATCCGGGCTATCCGGCGCAGACCGGTTACCCGCAGCCCTACCGTCCGCCGGTCAATCCGGCCGGAACCGCGCCGAATGCCTATCAGACACATTACCCGAACGGCTATGCGCGCCCCGGCGTCACGCAGAACGCTTCCATGCCGGAGCTGAACCCAAAGCCGCAGGCGCCCGCCGCACCTACTGCTCCTTCGGCTTCTGCTCCGGAGAATCCTGCTCCGGACACATTGCATCCGGATTCATAACCGCTGCGATTCCTGCGGCGATGGATGAAGCGAGCAGCGTCAGCAGGCCGGTTTTCCAGCCCGGAACCTGCTGCACGAAATCCGTTACGGCGGCGACCAGCCCCGCGCCGAGTACGCCGCATGCCGTCTGCAAAAAGGTTCGCTGCACCCTTCTGCGGCATTCCTTGCTGAGCAGTCTTCGCATTTTCGCACCTCCTTTTCCCTATTTTATGCCGGGGCAGGGGAGTTTGTGACAGGAAACCCGCGCTCCGGATCAGCCTTCCGGGGCGCGGGTTATTTGCTTGCCGTGATATAAACATGAACACGAAAAACAGCGTGCAGCCGGAGCCGCACGCTGTTTGTGCCGGTTAATTAAAGCGGAGCGTTGCTTGCCAGTGCCTTCAGCAGGATGCTCAGATCGGCGTTCGAGAGGCCGGCCTTGCCGTCCAGCTCGCCGTTTGCCTTGCCCTGCGCGGTGATACCGGTCGAGGTGTCCTCAACTGCAACTCTTGCGAGCATCACAGCATCCAGAACATTGACAACACCGTTGTCATCTACGTCGCCCTTCAGCGTCACGGTGATGATCGGCTCAGAGGATGTGGAGGTCGTGGTGGTCGTTGTGGAGGATGAGGTCGAGGTTGTAGTCGTAGTTGTGGTTGTGGTTGTAGTTGTGGAGGTTGTGGTGGTGGAGCTGGCAGCGCTCTTGTTCGTCAGCACAACATCATCCAGATAGAAGCTGATCTTATCCTTCGCGGTTGCGGTCTCACTGTAAGCGGTCTGCACATACAGCGAAATATTCGTTGCGCCGGACGGGATCGTGAAATCGGTCGCGAGCTCTGTCCACTTGCCGGACGTTGCATCCGCATCCACCAGATTGTCGTAGTTGGGCGAGCCGTCCAGATCATACTGCAAACCGAGCGTGAAGCTGCTGGTCGAATAGGTGCTGCTGTTGTAGCCCGCAAACGCGGAGATGGAGTATTCCGAGCCTGCCTTCAGCTCATCGCTTGCGACTGTAAAGCCGTTCCAGGACTGCGAGCGGTTTGTCACATACAGAGACTGCTTGCCGCCGTGGACGAAATCCTTTGCAAAGCCGTATTTCAGGTTTTCGCCTCTGGTCGTCCAGTCGGTGCCGGTGCCCTCGAAGTTGTCGGTCACGCCGGTACCGCTGCCGGTCGGGGCAGTGAACTCGACTTCAGGATCGGGATCCGGATCCGGATCGGGATCCGGGATCGGGTCGCTGCCCATCGTGAGCATCGTGACATTCGCGGAGCCGCTGCTTTCCCAGCCTTCCACGTTCAGTGCGACCTCATAAAGGCTGCCGATATCCCAGCCGGCATTTGCCCATGCCTTGAAGTGATCGGTAACGGTAATCGAACCGGATTTGCGCGTATTCTGACGGACACTGAAGTACTGCTTGAATCTGCCGGAGCTGCTTTCAATGGTCGGGCCCTCGTGCCACAGCCAGAAGATCTCATACTGTGCACCGTCGATCGTGACCATCTGGCTGTCCTGCTTGCTTCCGTCCTTTGACGGGTTCCAGTTCATCCAGTCCTCAATGATATAGTATTCAACCAGAGGGTTTCTGAACCAGCCGTAAACGCAAAGTCTGGAGTTTCCTCCGCTCGCGGAATAATCGGCTGCGTAGTTCATGACGATCGGGTCGTAGCTGGTAGCCTTCTGGCCGGTGTCATACATTTTGCCGCGGCGAGCAAGGAAGTTTCCTCTGGAGCCCGATGCGCTCCATTCGGTCTTGAAAGTTGCGCCGCTGCCGAGCGTCATCGAGCCGCTGCCGCCGGTGTTGTCGATCCAGACCTCATAGCTGTAGCCGTCACAGTTGCCCTTTTGCTGCTGCTGACCGTTGCTGCTGACACTGAGCTTCTCACCGACTGAAGCAGCGGAAGCCGGTGCTGCGGGAACAGATGCGAATGCCAGAACGGAGGCACACACAATTCCCATAAATTTTCTTTTCATAAGATACCCCTCCATGTTTAAGACCTGTTTCTCTGTTTATAATTGTATAGTTTCCCCCTCTATACAAATAAGGCAATTATAGTTTAACATAATCTGTACCGGATGTCAAGCGTTAATCTTGCGATTTCCGATTATGTTGTTCTGTTCAGCTAAATTTGGGCATTTCCGATAAATTTACGCGGTCTTGCGATTCTGAATTAGTCTGCAACGACGTTTTTACTCGCTTTTCCTGCAAAACCTGCGCTTCCCGCTTGACTTTTTTTTTCGATTGTGCTAAAATAGTATGGTATCAATCGGGCTCGTAGCTCAGCTGGGAGAGCGCCGCGTTCGCAACGCGGAGGTCGAGGGTTCGATCCCCTTCGGGTCCACCATATTAGCACCCCTATTTTGATACAATTGAAGTAGGGGTGCATTATTCTGCCTAAATGCAGATAATACGCTGATTTTTAAGGCAATCGGAAACGATTGCTTCTGAGGGTGATGGCTATACGCTCCTAAAAGTAGTCAAAATGGGGAAAAATGAGTAGATTAACCTCAAAAGTCAACGATTGCCCAAGTTACCGTTGATTTTTGTAACGAAACTCGAAAAAGGGTGCATTTTACTCGGAGTTATCGTTGATTTTTGTAACGAAACTCGGAAAAGGCTGTAAATAGGCATAAAAAAATAGGGGCTGTGGATGAGCCAGTGTGAGAGATTTCACATTGGTATCCACAGCCCCTTTGTTATGCTATAGATATTCAGTTATTTCCTGTCTTGATTTCAGCTCCGCCCCATTCAACGACTGTGAAGCCCTTTCTTTCAAATGTTGAAAGCACTTGTGGCTCGATGTCCACAACGGCATCAAGCGGAACATACGCCATGAAGATGCGGCACTCGCTATCAGGTGTCGGTGTGATTGTCAGCTTCGCAGAGTTCGTATAGGCATCGCCTTGGAAGGAAATAAGGTTATACGCATTATGCTCCATTCTCGGCAGCCAGTATACGATAAACTCATTCATCTCCTGCTCGGTCAAGCCCATGTATGTGAGTTTCTCTTTGAGGAAACTCTCTGTATCGCTGCCTGCCACACAGAAGCCTTTGGAGAAATCAAAGCGTGTGCGGCAGTTCACAGCATCCCAGAAAAGGTATTTATGATGCGTGCCGTCTGCCTTGTTCAAGAGCGTGCCGTCCGGATATGCAACCACATCCCAGCCGTTATTATATTTCGGGTAGGTTGTGGAGAGGTCGGCTTCTGTCAGTTCCAGTTCCACATGGACATCGGTCTCTTCTTCGGGATAGAGGTAGATAACAGGTTTATCGGGCTGAGCAAGATACTCAACAGTACGTGTTTTATTATCATCTTCATATGTTCTGATCCAGCCATACTGTCCATTGTACTCTGTAAACAACCAGTTATAATTATTATCATTGTATCCCAACTCATGGAGCTGTGTTCCTTCGGGTAGTGTGGCTATGGACGCATAGCTTCCGTCAGGACCGAGATACAGGTTCAGACCGTCTTTCACTACATATAGAGGGGCACCATAGGTACTACGATGATCTGGCTCAACATAGGTTGTAACAGTAGTGCGGATAAGCTCTCGCTTCATCAGACACAGATCAAATACATTCAGCCTATTGTCATTGCAAAAGTCAACAGCTTTCCAGTTTGCGAGATGAGTATCCGGTACGGCAAGCAACCATTTCTGAAGCAGTACGACATCGGCAACATTGAATTCGCCGTCATCGTTGACATCTCCTGTGGGCGTAAATTTCAGCTTGAATACAATATCCATCGAGCCGTTATCATAATATGTGATTTCAGGCTGCTCTTCTGTAGTGATATTAAATGTATCAGCTTTCTTGTATGCCATAGCAAGCGAGGATAATTCAGGACAGAGATAGCATTCATCCAGAATGGCTTCATTCGTGGTAACGGTATAGTCTGCTATACCAGTTGTTGCTCCGACAGTGGAAAACAGATTAGGCGTATAAACAATATCTGCATGGAACTTGAAGGGATTAGCTTCCAGCACCTCATTCGGAATCAGCTCGCCTGTATCCTTGTCGTACAGCGTTATTCTTGTTGCACCTGCAGGGAGATCATCAACAACATCCACCGTGAACGAATCCTTCGCATTACCGTACAATATATAAATAGTATATGTTCCAGCTTTCGTATTGTCAAACTCAGAGGCATCGACTGTGATCGGTACGTTTCGATAGTCTTCGTCCATGATGCAGGCAACAAGATCACCTTCGGTATAACTGCCGTTCAGCCGTAAACCTGTCAGATCGAGTTCTTCTCCGATTTGATAGACAGTCTTATCCGGTAACTGGCTCACACCGATTCCATAGCTGATGGATGCGGTTGTGGTAGTTGTTGTGGTTTCATGATTCCACACTGCTGTTGTGGAAGTGGAAGGAGCTTCTTTTACAACAACCCTGATAGACGCTGTTCTTCCGTCTGGAGTCTTTGCGTTGAGCATGGTTTCCCCTACGGATACTCCCAAAACATTTACACCTATTCCCTGTGCAGGACCAAGCTTTGCAATCTTTTCATCGTCGATGGTAAATTCGATAGGAGAATCACCAACTTCGTAGAATTTGCCATCATCATATCCTACAAGCTCAGCACCAGTATAAAGTCCAATTTCAACAGGTACATAGCCGTACTGAGTATTGAAATACAGTTCGTTAGCTGTGGCGTTTTCTTTCTTCTCAAGCGGCACTACCATATAATCATTATAAAGCGCATAGGTGTAAATATCACCGACCTCGCAGTCAAGAGGATCAACGATTAGATCAGAAGCATATCTGCTCACGCCATAATAATACTTTTCGCCGGCAGCATCCATATAGCGAACGCTCCAATGCGATGAGCCGTCATAGGTCTTGCTCGTGACACTCAGGTCTTTCTTTTCCATGATGTCAGTACAGTTACCAGCCTTACTCAGTTCTGTGCCTTCATCGAGCGTATAATAGTAAACATGAGCATTAGCCGGATCATCGGCAGCAGGATACACTTGTGTCATAGGAACATCGCCATCAGCAACGAAAATGTCTCCATAGGCAAGGCCTGTCGGTGCCTCTTCCCATATAACCTTGTCCGCATTATAGCTTCCGTCTGATGTTGGATACAGATAACGGAACTGTGGAATGCTCCCTCCATAAGTGCCGACATAGACGAAGAACTGATCTTCATTATTGAACTTGATAGCGGCATCTGCTGTTTCAGCAGCAATAGCAGTGTTGTTGCAGCTGACAGTTGCGCCGTTTGAAAGTACAGGCAAAACCATGCACGCACTCAAAAGCACAGCACTTAGCTTAGATGTAAATAGTTTCATAACCATACCTCCTTCGTAAAAAATGAGCGTAAAATATTTACGTGCTACAACAGGATACAACAATCCTATTTTACTACATTCTATCATATATCAGGACAAAAGTCAACGCCTAATAAAAAAATAGGGGCTGTGGATGAGCCAGTGTGAGAGGTATCACATTGGTATCCACAGCCCCTTTGAAATAGTAATTACACTTCAATCTCCATGCCGTTCCGTAGCGTGAAGGTCAGCTTACCGTCAGTTCCCACAGTTGCTTTTTCCACAAGCAGAAGCCAGAGCTTTCCGTCAAAGGTGTCGGTCACAATACCCTCTCGACTCATCGTCCGAATCAGTCCTTCGAGCAGTTCCTTGCGTGAGAGTCGAGCCGCCCTCTTGCCCTGAAGGTCGTGCAGAACCCTTTCAGCTTCAGCCTTCTGAGCATTGTACTCTGCCATTTTCTTTTTGTAGAAGTCCTCGTCCTGCGGTTTCATTGCGTTTTCCTTGATAAACTCCTGCATCGAAACTGTCAGCCCGTTCAGGTAGATATACTGTGCTTCGATTTTTCTGTCCAGTGCTGTGGTGTTGGAGAGCATTTCCACGATCTGCTGACAGGAGAGCAGAAAATCCTCCTTGTCGCTTACTATCCTGTTGCACACCTCGATGAACCGCTTTTTTATATCGTCCTCATACAGATGCGGCGTTTTACACTTCTCTCCGTTCTTGAACTTATGATTACACTGCCAGATCACACGGCGGTAACTGTCAACAAAAGCAAATCCTTAAAGCCGTAGTAATTGTTACTATCGGGCTTGTTTAAAAGTCTTTCCAATTGAGCACAGGATAAATACTGTATGACAGGCTCGTTACCCTTTTTAAATCAGAGTATACGACGAATAATCTCTACGCGGACGGCACGGTTTTCCGGCAGACCCCGGAGGCGAATACGGCGTTTTATGCTGATGAGAACCGCACGGTGACGATTTATATTGCAGTAAACAAGACAGTATCAACACAATCCACTGTGCCGACAACAACAGCCGCCAAAACAACAGCATCTACGACGAAAACGACAACATTGACAACCGTTACAACGCAGTTGACTGCTTCAACCAGCTCTACTTCGTCCACCTCCACAACGGCCACAACATTTTCTACAACTAGAACGACCACAACGCAAGAGCCGAATACAGATGATAATTCAAGCGGAAATGAGAATCCAAGCGGAAATGAGAATCCAAGCGGCGGCGGCAACGAAGGGGAAACAGATTCGCACGAAGGTGAAAGTATTACAAGCGAAATAACGATAGACTCAACCGAAATGAATCAATCGGATGAAAATGAAACAAAACAAAGCAGGAGAAGAAAACAGCAAGAAAATGCCCCGGAGATATCAAGTACAAACGGTGAACCGGATTAGCACCTTTTTCATCAGATAAAAAATGGGAAACCGGAATGGAGTTGACATCATGAGAAACCTCTGCCTGGGCTGCATGAATCCCGCAGCCGGAACGCAATATTGCCCGTACTGCGGGTACGCGGCTGGGACGCCGGCGAAGGAGCCGTATCATATCGCGCCGGGCACGATGCTGCGGCATTATCTGATCGGGCGCGTGCTCGGGTACGGCGGCTTCGGCGTGACCTATTTAGGCTTCGACACGCAGTTCGGAATCAAGGTCGCGATCAAGGAGTATCTTCCCGGCGAGCTCGCCACGCGCATGCCCGGCGACCTCAGCGTGACCGTCTACTCCGGCGAGAAAACCGAGATGTTCGCGCAGGGACGCGACAAGTTTCTGGATGAAGCGCGCCGCCTTGCCAAATTTGCATCCGAGCCGGGAATTGTTACAATCCGCGACGAATTCGACGAAAACGGCACGAGCTATATCGTCATGGAGTATCTCGAGGGCGAAACGCTGAAGCAGCGTCTCGAAAGAGAGAAAAAGATTCCGGCAGATGAAGCTGTGGGCATCATGCTGCCGGTGCTGGATGCGTTGGCGGCGGTTCATGAGAAAGGCATCGTGCATCGGGATATATCTCCGGACAACATTTTCCTGACTAAGGACGGCCGAATCAAGCTGCTGGATTTCGGTGCGGCACGCTATGCGGGAACGGGGAAAAGCAAGAGCCTCTCGGTCATCCTGAAGCCGGGCTATGCCCCGGAGGAGCAGTACCGGACGCACGGCGAACAAGGGCCGTGGTCGGATGTGTACGCCTGCGCCGCAACATTATACAAAATGATCACATCGGTCACTCCGACCGACGCGATGGAGCGGATCGTGAAGGACGATGTGCAGCCGCCCTCGAAAAAGGGCGCGAAAATCGACAAAAACACGGAAACCGCGATCATGAATGCGCTCAATATCTATAAGGACAACCGCACGCAGAGTGCAAAGGAATTCCGGGAACAGCTCGCGGGCGCGAAAACGAGCCGTATGCGAAATACACATAAACACGTTGATAACGGGAGCTGGAAGACATGGCACAAGGCACTGCTCGCAAGCGTGCTGGGGCTGCTTGTGCTGGTGATCGGCGTGTCGCTGTATGGGTATCTCACCGCCGGGAACCCGGTCGCAGTGTTCAAACAAGTGCTCGGCAGCGACGAGACGAAAATCCCGAATGTCATCGGATTGACCGATACAGAGGCAAAGGAAAAGGTCGAGGCCGCGAAGCTGATCCCGCTGATCGTGGACGGAGACTATTCGGACACAATTCCGGCGGGGATGATCGTCAATCAGTACCAGCGAGCAGGCAGGAAAGTCCATATTGACACGACGGTCGAGATGGTGATGAGCCGCGGAAAAATGCAGCTGGAGCTGAAAAATCTGCAAGGCCGGGATGCGCAGACTGTTATCGCGGAGCTGACGGAGCAGGGCTTTGAAGTCGAGACAAAAGAGGAATATTCCAATACGCCGAAGGGCTGCATCATCAGCCAGAGTGTTGAGCCGGGCATCTATGACAAGGGCACGGTGATCGTTCTGACGGTGTCGCTGGGTCTCGAAAACATTGACGAGACGGTTGATGTAGAAGTGGGCAATTTTGTTTCAAAAATGCTCGATCAGGCGCAGGCGGAGCTGAGCAGCGCGGGGATTTATGTGCAGACCGAGTACCGATACAGCGCGGAGCCGGAAGGCACGGTTCTTTCGCAGGATATTGAGCCGGGCACGACGGTGAAGCAGGGCGCGACGCTGACGCTAACGGTGAGTGCGGGGCGCGAGGTGCGCTATGTGCCGAACTGCACCGGCATGACCGAGGCGGCAGCGGCGCAGAGCCTGAACAACGCCGGCATCCGGTACAACATTGCGTATGCGGAGAATGATCTCTACGCGGACGGTACGGTTTTCCGGCAGAGCCCGGAGGCAAATACGGCGTATTATGCCGATGAGGGCAGCGCGGTGACGATTTATGTTGCGATAAACAAGGTCGTTTCAAAGCAATCGACTGCGCCGACAACGACAACCACTAAAACAACAGCTTCTACGACGAAAACGACCACATCAACAACCGGTTCAACGCAGTCGGCGGCTTCCTCGTCTTCAACCATATCAACCGATCGTACAACAATGCACGCCACTACCCCGACAGCGCCGGTGGTTGATGATATTGTGCACGGCGATATGGGTAGCGGCTTTTCTTGGACGCTGAGCAATGGAACACTGACTATTTACGGGGATGGGGAGATGCCGGAATATAATCCTGATAGTTATCCGTGGTATAATTCAAGAAATAATATCAAAAAAGTGGTTTTTTCCGGTAAACCGACTTCTATCGGATATTGTGCATTTATTGATTGCAATAGCTTAACCTCCGTCACAATTCCGAACAGCGTGACATCTATCGGCAAATGTGTATTTGAAGGTTGCGAAAACCTAACCTCCATCACAATTCCAGACAGTGTGACATCTATCGGCAGTTGTGCATTTAGATATTGCCAAAGCTTAACCTCCATTACAATTCCGAACGGCGTCACTTCTATCGAGTATGCTGTATTTGAGTCTTGCGAAAGCTTAACCTCCGTCACAATTCCGGAAAGCGTGACTGATATCGGGTGGTATGCATTTAAATATTGCAATAGCTTAACCTCTATCACAATTCCGGACAGTGTGACTTCAATAGGGTGGGATGCATTTTATTACTGCACCGGCTTAACCTCCATCGAAATTCCGAATAGCGTGGCATCTATCGGCAATGGTGTATTTGAAGGTTGCGAAAACCTAACCTTCGTCACAATTCCGAACAGTGTGACTTCTATCGGGGATGGAGCATTTGAATATTGTACCAGCTTAAAATCCATCATAATTCCGAACAGCGTGACTTCTATCGGAGATTATGCATTTTACGACTGTTCCAACTTGAATGACATTCAATATAATGGCACCATTGCGCAATGGATAGCAGTCAAGAAGGGTAGTAACTGGCTTAAATATGCCTCCACCTCCACCTCCACCGTCCATTGCACCGACGGGGACATTTCAGCCGATGCCGCATAAACAACCCAAAACAGCCCCCGGCATGAGTTACCGGGGGCTGTTCGGTTAGTGTGGGGTCACTCTGCCGAAACGCAGAGATCGAGGAGCTGCATGCCGCCGGGCATGGTCAGGCGCAGGGTACCGGTCTCCGGGAGCCCCTCGGGCAGGGGAACCCGATATGTGCGGAAGTCCGAGGCGCCGTCGCCCGGCAAAACGGAAATGCTGTATGTCTCCCCGCAGAGCTCCGCCGTGACCGTTCCGGGCTGGGTCATCGCCGCCGCACGGATTGTCAGCAGCCTTTTACCCTTCAGCGGCACCTGCTCATAGATCAGCGTCGCGCTCCAGCCTGCCGTTTTCACATAATGCTGATGCAGCGCGCGGGCATACCCGATTCTCACGCCGGCCGCGCGGTCATAATACTGCGCCTCGAAGCGCTCCCTGCGGACTGTCTCCGGCTGCCCTGCAAGGGTGAGCGTGCAGCAGAGCGGCAGCGCATCGGAGGAGCCGCCCGCAAGGAAGCAGTATTCGCCCGGCTCGGTGCGAAACGCCTCTGCGCGGACATCGAAATATTGCAGGAGATAGGCGGGAATCCGGATAGAGACCGTTTTGGTCTCGCCGGCGCCGAGCTGCACGCGGGCAAAGCCGCAGAGCTTTCTGATCGGGCGGGAAACCGCAGAATGCGGCATATGATAATAAACCTGCACAACCTCCTCGCCGCTGCGCTCTGAGGTATTTTGCAGCGTGATCTCCGCATCGGCGCCGCCCTCTGCATTCGCCCGAACCTTCAGATCAAGATACCGGAATGCGGAATAGGAGAGCCCGTAGCCGAAGGGATACAGCGCCTTTCCGCGGAAATAGAGATAGGTCGTGCCGGCCGATTCGATGTCGTAGTTTTCGAGATCGGGCAGATCGGCTTCGGAGCGGTACCATGTCATCGGGAGCCTGCCCGCGGGGTTGACCCTTCCTGAGACCGCGCCCGCGACCGCCTCGCCGAGATGCGCGCCGGCATGTGTCGAGTAAAGAATCGCCGGGAGCATAGCCTGCTCCTCACAGACCGCATAAGGGTAGCTGGATATCAGAATCATCGCAGTATCGGGATTTTCCGCATGCAGAACCGCCGCCATGCCCTCCTGAACATTGAGCCGCAGCGTCTTTCGGTCATAGCACTCCTTCGCGACCTGAACCGGGTGGTTGCCGACGCAGTACAGCACAAGGTCATGCGACGCTGCGATCGCCCTTGCACGCTCTGCGCCGCTGCTCTGCACCTCGATCCGGAAGCAGGCTTCGGGCAGAACGGTGTGCTGCTCTGCGGCGGTGATGCGCCCGTCATCCGAAGCCCGCAGCCGCCTGCCGAACAGCGGCTCCTCCAGCACGGTGCCTTCCGTTGCGGGAATCAGCCGGAAGGTCTCCTTTGTGAACCAGTCATAGATTCTGCGGTTATGCAGCCGGAGCGAGCAGTCGTCGTTCAGGCGGATATACCGCGCATATTTCCTCGAATAAAAATTGTTCCAGTTTTCGCCCCAGCTTTGCAGCTCAAAGAGCTCATTTTCGCCGATCTGCTCTGCATCGGCGGTGACGCTGCCGTCCTCATGCGCCGAGAGATATTTCCCGTTTGCCGCCCGAACCGCGACCAGATCCCAGAGAGAATCCGTGCTGACCTGCGCTTCCGGGAACTCCCTCCGGATGCCCTCCAGCACCGAAATAGCGCCGCGGAAATGGCCGGTATACCAGTCCATGAGGTTCTCGTCCGCGAGGGCGCCGACGACCGCGATCTTCTGCGGCGCCGCTTCTATGCCGATCGGCAGCAGCCCGTCATTTTTCAGCAGAACGATCTGCTCCTCGGCGGCGCGCCGGTTGACCGCTCTCGCCGCCTCACTGTCCACGATCTCCTTCGTGATGCTGTCATAGGGGCAGTCCTGCGCGAGCATGCCGAGCCGCAGCCGCGTGTAGATGACGTGCTCAAGTGCGTCGTCGAGCTCCTCCTCCTTCAGCAGTCCCTCTCTGAGCGCCTTTCGCCCCGCCTCTGCGGTCACCTCGTCATTGTCCGTCATGACCTCGCAGCCCGCTCTGATCGCCTCCGCAAGCGCCTCTGCATAGCTTTCGCAGTAGCGGTGCGCCGAAAGTAGCTGCGTATATGCGCCGCCGTCCGTGACGGCAAACCACAGCCCCCATTTTGCATGCAGGATATCCCGCAGATCGGGATTGCACATGGCCGGGACGCCGTTGACCGCGTTGTATGCCGCCATGACGCTCCGCGCACCGCCCTCGCAGACCGCGGGCATAAATGCGGCATAGTAATACTCATATTTCAGGCGCGGCGGCAGGAAGGAATCGCCGTGTGCGCGGGTGTTTTCGGTGTTATTTGCGCAGAAGTGCTTGAGCGTCGGGACGGTCTTCATGTAGGTTTCATCGTATCCCGCCATGCCGCGGGTCAGTGCGGCGCTGAGCGTTCCGGCAAGGCAGACGTCCTCGCCGTATGCCTCCTCGGTGCGCCCCCAGCGCGGGTCGCGCTCCATATCGACAGTCGGGCCCCAGACGCAGAGCCCGCCTCTGTGCGATTCATTGAAATAGGCGCGGCACTCGTCCCCGGCGATCTCCCCGAGCTTCTGTGCGAGCGGCGCATCAAAGGTTGCGGCAATGCCGATCGGCTGCGGCAGAACGGTCGAGAACCGCTCCGGCTCCCGCCCGACAAATCCTCTTGCGACCTCGGTTCCGATATAAAACTCCGGCAGGCCGAGCCGCTCCGAGGGCTTCTGGTGCGTGGTCAGCAGCCCGAGCTTCTCCTCAGCCGTCATCTGCTGCACGATCGCTTTTGCGCGCGCCCTGAATTCTGCTTCCTGTTTCAATGTCAAAGTCCTCCCTTTTTTGTGTTTCCCATATTATACACTGCTTTCTGTGCGCCTGTCAATATCAGAAAAGCATATCTGCATGTCTTTTTGCATTTCTTACACGAAAAAAGCAGGCTGACGGTTCAGGTCAGCCTGCATTATGCTATGGTTTTTGCTGCGGGGCTTATGCATCGAGCCCTGCGAGTACACGGATCAGTGCGGTGAGGTCGGCCGCGACCGTCCGCCCGTCTCTGTTCATATCGCCGTTGATCTTGCCCTGATCGGTCACGCCGCAGTCGGTATCCTCTGCGACGACACGCGCCAGCAGCACGGCATCCAGTACATCGACCACACCGTTGACATCGACGTCGCCGCGGACATACTCGCCGGTCTGCGGGTCGTGCTCCGTGATCTCCTCCTTCTCGGTATAGGTCACTGCCGGTGCGGAGACCGTCTTGAAATTCGCGTTCATGAAGTCGATCGAGCCGTTGAAGTAATCGCCGTCCCAGCCCTTGCCGACTGTGCTGATCGGGTTGCTGCTGCGGGACATGATATCCTGCAATGTGACGCTGACAGGGGACTCCATGCTGCTGACGGAGTCGCCGCTGCTGTCGGCAATATGAAGCGTGAGCTTGTTATTCTCGATCTGGATGCGGACAGTATACCATGTGCCGGGCTCCATCTGCTTTTCGCTCAGCACGCGGGTTTCGGTGCTGCCGCTGCTGCTCTCGCCCTTGAGCACGAGCTCCGGATAGCCCTGATCGTTTTTCGGGGTGAAGCTGAGATAGTGCTCGGCATCGCCGAGGTAGAGGAGCTTCTGGTTTACCGCGCCGCCGCGCCAGAGCACGCCGAACTGATACTCAGCAGACGCCCCGAAATAGCCGAAGGAATCGTCGATGTCAATGAAGTCATCCTTGCCGTCGAGGGTCATGACGCCGTTTGCGCCGGTGCGGTTCGCCTCCCATGCTGCCCCCTGCGGAAGCGCATAGGTGCTGGTGTACTGATCGGCGATCACCTGACTGCTGTCGGTGTCAAAGGTGTAATTCAGATACTGCCCGTCGGTATAGGGTCTTGCGTCGAGGTAGGTCTGTGTGCCGTACCAGCCGAAGCAGGCGCCCTTCGTTGCCTTGTTGCCGCCGTCATCGTAGTAGTCGCCGTCGATGATCGCCTGACCGGACGCGCTGCCCGATGCCATGCAGAAGGCGACGCCCTTGACCACGGCGTTGTCGCTGACCGTGTAATTGCCCCAGATGCAGGCGCTTTCGAGCACCTTTGCGTTGCCGGAGACCTTTGCATTGCCCATGACCATTGCGGAATCGCCGATATAGGCATTGCCGGAGATCGTCGCGCTTTCTGCGATCATCGCATAGTCGTCGATGATGGCATTGCCCGTGACCGTTGCATTGCCGATGACGGCTGCATTCGGGCCGACATAGACAGAATCATCGACGTGCGCGGAATTGGCGACAAAGCCGCCGCCGTTTGCGTGCCGGCGTCCGTTCATGTTCAGCGGTCTGGTCTTGATGCCCGCGCCCTCGATCGTGACCTGATACGGATAGCGGTATTTCGAGGAAAACGGCTGCTTGGTCTCGCCGAATTCGTCGCTGTCATTGTGCCAATGCAGCCCGGAGGGGCAGTAGAGCGATTCGTCCGGCGTCGCGATGACGGTCAGGTAGGCAGCGGTTGTATTCTGCGGAACCGCCATGCTGACGGTCTGTCCGTCTGCGATCAGCTCGGAGTAATGCGATTTGCCGGCGCTGTCCTCAAAGACGATGCAGCCGCGCCAGTCTGCGCCGGAGAGCGGCGATCTGCCGTCCAGCGTGACGGTCACGGTGCCGCCCTGAACATCCAGCGGCACGATATTGAGCCCGGATGCCTGCGGTGCGCGCTCGGTCGGGACAGCATAGACATTCGCCTCGCCGTCAACCGGGTCGAGCATGGTATAGATCTGCTGCCAGTTCCATGCGCCCTGCGAGAACAGCGCATCCAGACGCTTTCTGTAAGCGGTCTGGTTTGCGAGGTCGAGCGTCGCCATGCGCTTCGCGAAATTGCCGAGGGTCTCCTTCATATCGGCGGGCGCGAGGCGGTTGATCATCGTCAGCGGATATTCGTCGTCCTTGCCGTTCTGGAGCATGGTCTTGACGAATTCCGCGCCGTAGCCCTCCATATTGTCGGGGTTTTCGGTCAGATACTGAAGCAGCACCCATGCCGAATAATAGTCTCTGCCGAAGGGCGAGGTAAAGCACAGATTCTTGAGGTAGGTCTCGAAGAAGTCGGTGCCGTAGCCGTATTCATAGCTGTTTGACCAGCCGTATTCCGAGCTGACCTCATAGATCCACTGCTCACGGAACCAGTTTCCGAGCGCCTCCCACCATGTATTCGAGTATTTGTTGCGGTTCCAGCCGAGCTGGTGTGCGGTGATCGCGTGTCCGAATTCATGCGGCATGACCCAGGAGGGCGGGTCTGCGCGCATCGCGCCGACGCAGGTGAACAGATACGGATAGCCCTTGCTGTCCCATGACATGTATGCCCAGTCATCCTCCATGCCGGAGAGCCCGGTGCCGGAGATATAGATATTGAGCTTATACTTGTTGCCGTCGCGCATGTAGGTTTCAACGGACTCGGCGCATTCGGTCATGCCGAGCTTGTTGACGTAAACATCCCAGCAGCGTTCGAGGCTGTCGGCGTTTTTCTTCAGGAAATCCTGCGTGACCTGACTTGCATCGCCGCTGTTGCCCCAGATGAACTGAAAATGCTCTGAGGTGTAGTAGTTGTACCCGCTGTTGAAATTGAAGAACGGGTCACGGGTCTGGTAGGTGTCTGCTGCGGTCACCGTCTGCGGCGCTGCGGTCAGCGGCAGGCAGGTGCCGAGCATTGTCAGCGTACAGATTGCCGCTGACAGTCTTCTTTTTCTGTTTTTCATTATGATTCCTCCCCTGAATTGGTACACTGGTATGTGCGCGTTTTCTGTTTTTTTGCGCACTGTCAATAAAACCGCAGTTTCAGTATATTCTATTTTGTCAATGGTGTCAATGCATTATCCGGCACGTTCTGTAACGGATTGTCACATTTCGCAGGCAGCAGAGCATGCACAGAGCGCTGACGGTGAAACAGAAAGGACTGTTCACCGTCAGCGCATATATTATATTATGTATCCTGTTGATAGATATGCAAATCCTCGTTGTGCAGTAAATAACACATCCACCGTAAATTTGAATCACTCCGATTCGGTGCGTCGATATGAAGCTGGAGGAAGAAGCTGCCGTCGTTTCTCTTTGAAATACAAAGCTCCTTAATATACCGCTCCTGCACATGCCCGCCCCATGATCCTAAGAATATACCGAATGAAATCGGTTCATTAAAGTAAAATTTAACTGAGTTCTGGATCCCGACATATTTTCCGGTTCCGTCAATGATATCGTAGATAATATTGTAACTTTCGCGGTATTCGGCATCCAGTATTTCAAGCTGATTCAGCCATTCGACTGCGTCCGTTATTTCCTCGTCACTGAGCTCCCGTGTCACATTGCCCTCCGTGCAGCTGACGGAACTGACCTTCCGGACATCTATGGGATCGTTCAGCCGGGACATTGTAAAGTCCTCCGGTGTATAGTTCAGTGTAATGTGTTCGCATGTATACCGTGAGAATGGGGATTCTGAGTAAGAAGTCCGTACCGAAGAGACGAATGCATCCGGCCTTTCCTGCATATGAATGAGCTCCCATACAATCCGGCAGTCGCATTCTGTAACTCCGTCTGTTTTTTTGCATCCGCTTAACGGCCATCCGCTCCAGTGTCCGGCTTCCGGAAGGGAGATTTGGACGGCTTCTCCGGCGCTGTCTGTTACCTCCAGCGTTTTCGGCCCGCTGACATACACAGTTGTTTCCGGAATCACGCCGGATGTGACCAGATCGACTTCATAGGAAGTCTCCGTCGGGCGGCATAGAATGCAGTAAAAACGATCTTTTGTGATAATCGCGCATTTGTCGAATTTCCACGGAATACTGACCGGAAGCTCCTGATACAAATAATAGCAGTATTCATCTGTGCCGATCGCCTCTGCAATCGCCCTTTCGAGCGCCTCCGGCAGCGTATAGGTTCCGAGCGCCTCCGGATATTGCGGGCGCTGTGCCGGCTCAGCAGGGGCCGTTTCTGCGGGGACGGCAGCGGTCGTCTGTGCGGGCGGGGTCGTGCCCGGTACGGCAGCCGCAGTGTGTACCGCGGCAGGATTCGCAGTGGCGGCGGGCTCCTGTGCCGCTGCCTGCGTGCCGGCAGAGCCGGTTATCTGCGAAGACGCAGCGGTGCTTGTTTCCGCGGTATCGGAAAGGGTTGCGGATGATGCGGTGGTTTCCGTCTGCAATACGGCAAATTCCGTTGTCTGTTCACCGGGTCTTGTGATTTCTGTAATTTCGGCTTCGCGGGACTGCTCGGTCATCGGCTGTACGGTCTGCTGCCCTCTCAGCAGAAAGGCAGAGGTACAGACGGCCGCCAGAAGGCACGCAGCACCGAGCAAAACGGGCAGTCTGCGGTGCGCCGGGGCAGGCTTTTCAAAGGCGCCGCGCCGGTATTCCGCGCTGATTCCGCCCATTGCTTCCAGCAGATCCAGTTCATTCACAGGAATCCCTCCTCTTTCAGAAATGTTTGCAGTTTTTTTCGTGTGCGGTGCAGTGAGACCTTGACGGCACTGACACCGAGTGACCTGCGCCGCGCGATCTCCTCGACCGGCATACCGTATGTATACCGCAGGACAAAGACTGCGCGTGTCTGCGCGGGCAGTGCCGAAAGAAAGCGGTCAACGGCGGCGGTCAGCAGCCTGCGGTTCAGCTCGTGCTCCACATCGTCCCCGGAGGGGATGCACGCCGCAAGCTCATCGAGCACAGCAGGGCGATCGCCGCTGCCGCGATGCTTTGCATACCGCGTCCGGAGCCGCTTCATGGCGAGATTCCTTGTGATCCCTGCAAGATACGCAAGGAAATTCGCAGGCTTTTCCGGCGGGATCGCATTCCAGACCGCAAGCATCACATCGTTGCAGATCTCCTCCGCATCCTGCGGGCTGCCTGTCAGCTCTGCCGCCATCGACCGGCATAGCGCGCCGTACTGCCGGGTCGTCTCCGAAACCGCCGATTCATCCCGCTGCTCAAACAGTGCGATCAGCTCGCTGTCCTCCATGCTCTCACCGCCTTTCATTCTTACAGTACCCGTTTTTCGGAAAAGGTTACATGCTTTGCATTATTTTTTTTTGCTCCAGTATAGCACAGATCAGTACAGAAAGCAAGAACCCCCCGGCGGGAATGCCGGGGCAGTGTGGTGAAAAAGGTATCGCATGTTTCACTTCGTGAAACTGCGCAGTTTGCTTTGCAAACATGCGCTTCGCGATGATTTTGAATGTGGCTCTCACGCTAAAGCGGTCGAGTGTGCTGCGCAAACATCGAGTCCAAACCTGTCAAAGGGATACAATCCCTTTGGAATCCCGCTATAATTGTAATGTTAGATAGTGCGCACATTTTATATTATTTCTTATAATGGGATTCTTAAGGGACAGTGTCCCTTAAGCGGGGTTTGGGGCAGCGCCCCATTATAGATCATCGCGCAGCGATACCTCTTAAGCGGAGTGCAGCTCCAGACCGGCGAATCTGCCGGAGCGGCGCGGCTGCATATGCCGCCAGCCCCGGCTCCCGCGGATGAATTCCGCGGTCAGCAGCGTCGGGAGCACATAGATCGCCGTGACCGGCAGCAGCAGCCACGGCGCCGCCAGCAGCCGCATCATCACGATCCCGGCGGTCTGCCGGCGCGTCACGCGGAAGCTCAGCAGCAGCACGCGCAGTGCCGAGGCATGCGGCATCTTCAGAAAGCAGTAGGGGAGCGCCGTACATGCCGCAAACACCCGCAGCGGCAGAAGGAAAGCTGCCGCCGCCAGCATCAGCAGATGCAGAACCGTCAGCAGCGGGAGCAGCCCCTCCTGCTCCGGCGGAATCAGCAGCCAGACGCTCTTTGCGGCGACCAGCGCAGCGAGCGCGGGTATCGCGGAGAGCAGCAGCATAAACCCGCCGAGCAGCCGGGCATGCAGGGCGCGCAGCCAGAGCCACATCCGGCTGCTGCTCTCCAGAAAGCCGATGTCGTTTTCGTCGAGCAGCCCTGTAATCGCCCCGAGCTGCATGATCGTCTGCGCACGCAGCGGCGTCGCCGCAAGCAGCGAAAACAGCAGACAGCAGGGCAGAAACAGATCCCAAAGATTCACCGCTCCGGTAAAATCCGCATCCGGCAGAAGCCGCACCTGCGCCGTTCTGCCGCAGAGCAGGAGGAGCAGCAGCACGCTCAGCCGCACCGCCGCGATCAGGGAGGCATCGCGCCTATGACCCCGCAGCCGCCGCGCTGCCTCATGCCAGAGCCCTGTCACGAGGCATAGTCCTCCAGCACCTCGCGCAGCGCCTCCTGCCCGGTGATGCGGATGCCGTATTCCAGCAGCGTCCGGTCATAATCCGGCAGGCCGGCGTCCTCGAAGGCATAGCGCGCCAGCGGCTCGCGTTTCCCCACCTCATAGACAAACAGGCTGCCGTCCTTCAGCTTTACGATATAGTCGCGCTCGGGCTCCGGCACCGTGCCGGGCTCGGCATCCGGGGCGCTCTCTCCGCTGCGGAGCTGAACGGGCAGCCCCGCCTCCTCTGCACTGAACGAGACCTCCGGCAGCTCATACCGCCCCGATGCACGCCTTGCGAGCGCCGAGGTCCCCGCCGTCAGCAGCGCCAGCCCTCCGCCGACAATCGGAAAAATCCACTTCGATACGGTCATTTCCCCGCACCTTCCTTTCCGCTTTTTCGTTGTCAGTATGCTGCAAAATCGCGGAAAATATGCAGCAACATTGAAGAAAACATGAATTTTTTTGAAAAGGGCTTAACAAGTTCCGATTTTTGTGTTATAATGTATCGTGTATGACTATACGGTCGAGCATCTTTCAGGCGACTGACGTATTTCCATCCTCTGACGAAAATCAGAAAGGAGTATTTTTTCATGAAAACTGCAAAGCCGTCGGGCAAAGCAAAATCCTCATCCAAGAAGAACTCGAAGAAAAAGCGCCGCAGACCGCTGATTCTCCGGATTCTCGGAACGATCGGCTCCGTGATTCTGGTGTCGTTCCTCTCGTTCTTCCTGCTGTTCTGCGTCACCGGCGCGATCTGTGCCGTCGTCGCGAGCAATTACATGATCAACTACATGGACAACACCCCTGCGGTCAGCATCAAGGAGCTGACCCTGAGCTATGAGACGCATATCTATGCAAAGGATGCCGACGGAAACGACACCGTCATCTACCGCGTGCAGAACGATGTGCAGCGGATTCCGGTCACACTGGAGCAGATTCCGCAGCATACCCGCGATGCGTTTGTTTACGGTGAGGACGAGCGCTTCTATTCCCACGAGGGCGTAGACTACAAGCGTACCGTTGCCTCCTTCGCAAACATGATCCTGAAGTTCTGGAACTCCGATCAGGGCGGTTCGACCATCACGCAGCAGCTTGTCAAGAACCTGACGGGCGACAATGACAAGAGCCCGCAGCGTAAGCTCCGCGAGATTCACCGCGCGACCCAGCTCGAAAAGAACTATTCAAAGGACGAAATCCTCGAAACCTACCTCAATTATATCGGCTTCGGCGGCGCCGCAAACGGCATCGAAATGGCGGCGAGAAAGTATTTCGGCAAGCATGTCGAGGAGCTCACCATCGCCGAATCCGCCTGCCTCGCCGCGATCCCGCAGAACCCGGAGGTCAACAATCCTTTCGCCGGCTACAACGAGAGAGCCTATAATGAGGTCACCGAAACATGGTATGTCACGGACAAGGTCATTAATACCGGCCGCGAGGACAACCGGAAGCGTATGGAATATATCCTCGGACAGATGTATTCCAACGGCGCGATCACCTTTGACGAGTATCAGGCTGCGCTGAATGAGCATCTGGTCTTTACCGATTCCGAGGAATATATCCTGCTGCACCCGGAGCTTCAGGAGGTGCAGGAGGACGGTACCGTCAAGCTCGCCGATAACACGGAGAAGGAATCCACCACATGGGTCATCGACGAGGCGCTCCGCGAATTCGCCAATGTCCTGATGGAAGAGCGCGGCATCTCCTTTGACCGCGCCCTGACGCTTATCAATACCAGCGGCTACCAGATCTACACCACCGTCGATATGGAAATGCAGGATTACATTGAGCAGAAGTATGCATCCATTGACAACCTGCTCTCAGGCATGACCAACAACAAATCCACCACAATGTTCCGCGACCTCGACGGCGACGGCGTGTATACCGATGAAGAAAACCTGACGCTGAAATCCGGCTTTACTGCGGTCGATTACCGCGGCAGAATCCTTTGCACCGTCGGCGATATCGGCGAGAAGCAGGGCTCTCTGGGCATCAGCTATGCCTCGACCGAAAAGCAGCAGCCCGGTTCCGCGATCAAGCCGGTCACAAGCTACGGCTACGCGCTCGAAAACAACCTGATTTCGTGGGGCACGCATGTGCTCGACTATCCGCCGCTGACCGTTGTCGATAAGGAGACCAAGAAGGAAAAGCTCTGGCCGACCAACTATGCGGATTCCAACGATGTTACCAAGTATTCCAATAAGAAGATCTGCATTTTCTATGCGCTCGAAAAATCCTTCAACACGATTCCGGCGCTGCTCGTCAAGACTTATACTCCGCAGAAAATCTATGACTTTGCGACCGAAACACTCGGCCTCGATCTCTACGAGGGTACAGATATCGACTATGCACCGCTCGCCGTCGGCGCGCTCGGATACGGCGTGACCGTCAAGAATCTGGTCAATGCCTACATGCCCTACGGCAGCGGCGGCTACTATGACGAGGCGCATATCATCAGCCGCGTCGAGACCTCTGACGGTAAGCTCGCTTACAACGGCGATGACAATTACAGACAGATCATCGACGAGGAAACTGCATATGTCATGAACAAGCTGCTTCAGAATGTCGTCGAGAACGGTACCGGTACCGCTGCGAAGATGACCAAGAACGGCAAGCAGATTCCGATTGCCGGCAAGACCGGTACGACCACCGACTGGTGCGACCTGATGTTTGTCGGCCTGACCCCGGACTTCGTGAGCGGCGTCTGGGTCGGCTACAAGGAGCAGAAGGAAATCAAGAACCACCGGTATATCAAATCCGCTTATGTCTGGAAGAATATCATCGGCGAGTGGATTATGAATCATTACGACGGCAGCCAGTATCCGGAATGCGAATCCGTCGTCGAGGGCTTTATCTGCCCGGCGACCGGCAAGATCGCGAATGCCTCCTGCGGAAAGGGCGAGCACGGCTACTGGAAGAGCTCCTATCAGCCAAAATGCGATAACCGCGAGCTGTCGCTCGGCTTCCTCCTCGATGACGATGAGTGATCGCCCGGACGCGCAGCAGCGCATTCTCACGAAAAAATGGTATCTGTATCTCACCGAGTTCTTCTCCGGCATGTCCGTCATGGCGGTGGAGCTCGGTGCGAGCAGACTGCTGGCCCCGTATTTCAGCTCCTCCCAGATCGTCTGGACCATCATCATCGGCACCATCATGATCGCGATGGCGCTCGGAAATGTCTACGGCGGACGCTCTGCTGACAAGAACCCGAACCCCGATAAGCTCTACGGCAGAATGCTCGTTGCAGCGGTCTGGATCGCCGCGATTCCGTTCATCGGCAAATTTGTCATCATCGGCATTTCCGCGCTGCTGGTCATGACCGTCAACACGAATTTCCTGATCTGGGCGGCATTTCTCTCCTGCATGATCGTGTTTGTATACCCGCTGTTCCTGCTCGGCACGGTGACGCCCTCGCTGGTGAAATACACCGTCAGCAGCCTCGATGACAGCGGCAGAACCGTCGGAACGCTCGGCGCCGCAAATACGATCGGCAGCATTCTCGGCACCTTTCTGCCGACCTTTGTCTCCATTCCCGCCGTCGGCACGGCGGCGACCTTCGTCATTTTCTCCGGCATTCTGCTGCTGCTCGGCGCCGTGTATTTCATCTCCGTGCGGCGCGGTGCCGTGAAGACCGTCATTGCGGCCGTGCTGTTCGCGGTTTGCTCGGTCTGCGCACTCAGCCTCGGGTTTGCCTTCTGGGAGAAGAACCTGACGCTTGAGGACGAATCCGTTTACAATTATTTGCAGGTTCAGGAGGATGACGATCGCGTCATCCTCTCGACAAATGTGCTGTTCGGCGTGCAGTCGGTCTACATCAAGGACGACGCCCTGACCGGCATGTACTATGACTACGCGCTCGCGGCGCCGCTGATGCTGGAGCAGACCGACGACACCGAGCTGCTCGTGCTCGGCATGGGAACCGGTACCTACGCGGCGCAGTGCCGCCGGTATTTCGGCGATATGCGCATCGAGGGCGTCGAGATCGACGAAAAAATCACGGGGCTTGCGCATGAATATTTTGCCCTGCCGGCGGATATCCCCGTCACCACCTATGACGGCAGAGCCTTCCTCAATTGCACGGATAAGCAATATGACGTCATTATGGTGGACGCCTATCAGGATATCACAATCCCGTTTCAGATGTCCTCCGCCGAATTTTTCCGGCTTGTGCGGTCGCATCTGAAGGAAAACGGCGTCATGATCGTCAATATGAACATGATCTCCGATGCAGAGGACGGCATCAATGCCTATTTGCAGGATACCATCGCTTCGGTGTTCGGCAATGTCTACACCGTCAATGTCGATCGCGCAACAAACCGCGAGCTGTTTGCATCCGATAATCCGGAGATGCTCGCAAATCTCATGAAAAACACGGAGATTCTGCAAAATCCGGAGCTGACGGAGATGATGCAGCGCGTGCGTGCCGGCCTGACACCCTATACCGCCGGGAATCGGATTCTGACCGATGACAAGGCGCCCGTCGAGCTGCTCGGCATGCAGACCATCGACGCGATGATCTCCCGCGAGCTCAAGTATTACCGTGAAAAATTTGAAAAAGAGGGCATCAAGGGGCTGATCGGCTAAGCCCGCGCCCGCTTTGTGAGGTATCATGTTTCGGATTGTTTGCCCGTGTCATTTCGGGCTTGAAAGTGTGTTGAAATTTGAGCTGGTCCGGCTCAGTGCCGCGGATATCTCCGCAGCGGACGGCAGGGTCTCCTGCTCCGGCGGCTGGGAGACGGTCGCAGCGGCCAATATCGAGCTGACGGCGGCAGAGCGCGTGCTGATCGAGCTCGGACAGTTTTCCGTTGCGGCACAGCGCGGCAAAACCGCGTTTGATCCGCTCTTTGAGGGCGTGATGCAGCTTCCGCTGGAGGAGCTGATCGGCAAAGACGATGCGGTCATCGTCAAGGGCAGCTCACTGAATTCCGCGCTGCACAGCGTCCCTGCGTGCCAGTCCATCATCAAAAAGGCGGCGGTCAGGCGGCTGATGCGGGCCTATCACACGACGGAGCTGCCGGAAACCGCCGCGCCGCATGTGATTCAGTTCCAGATTCGCAATGATATCTGCACGGTCTATCTCGACACGACCGGCATCCCGCTCTATAAGCGCGGCTGGCGGCAGCACGCCAACGCGGCACCGATCCGCGAGACGCTCGCCGCCGGAATCCTCGATCTGTCCCATGTCCGCGCGGATACACAGCTCTGTGACCCGTTCTGCGGCAGCGGCACCTTCCTGATCGAGGGGGCGCGGCGTGCCATGCGGATTGCACCGGGGCTGCACCGCGGCTTTGCCTGCGAGAAATGGGAGCAGGTCAGCGCGCAGGTGTTTCGCGATGCTCGCGCCGCAGCAACCGAAAAAATCAACCGGAGCGCGGAATTTCACGCATACGGCTTTGACAGTGACCCGGAAGCGGTCGCGCTGACGCTGGAAAATGCAAGGCGAGCCGGCGTCGCGGACAGATTCACCGTAAAACAGCAGGAGATACGCGATTTTCGCTATATTGAAGGACAAAATATCGTCTGCAATCCGCCCTACGGCGAGCGGATGCTGGATGTGGAACAGGCAAGGGCGCTCTACCGGATTATGGGGCGGGTGTTCCCGGCGGACAGCACATGCACCGTGATCTCGCCTGACGCGGAATTTGAGGCAAGATTCGGACGAAAGGCGCGCAAGCGCCGGAAGCTCTACAACGGCATGATACAATGTCAGCTCTACCAATACTGGAAATAACGAAAAACAACGGAAATACGAAAGGATGATACAGTATGCTTACCCCGAACCTGACCGTTTCGGAGGCCGGCCGGCTTTGCTTCGGCGGCGCGGATACCGTGCAGCTCGCAAGGGAGCACGGCACGCCGCTCTATGTCATGGATGAGAATACGATCCGCGAAAACTGCCGCGGATTCCAGCGCGTGATCGCGGAAGAATACGGCGGCAGAGGGCTGATCTGCTATGCGAGCAAGGCGCTTTCCTGCAAGGAGCTGTACCGGATCGTCGATTCCGAGGGGCTCGGCGCGGATGTGATCTCCGGCGGCGAGCTGTATACCGCCGTACAGGCCGGCATGCCCGCAGAAAAGATCGTCATGCACGGCAACAGCAAGTCCGATGCCGAGCTGAAAATGGCACTCGACTGCGGCGTGGGGCGGATTGTCGCGGACAATCTGCCGGAGCTTGAGCGCCTGAACCGCATTGCGGGCGAGGCGGGGAAGAAGGCGCGCATCCTGCTGCGCATCAAGCCCGGAATCGACGCACATACGCATGATTTCGTCAAGACCGGCTGTATCGACAGCAAGTTCGGCTTTGCGCTCGAAACCGGCGAGGCGCTCGAGGCAGTCAGGGCGGCACTGCAATATCCGAATCTCGAACTGATCGGTCTGCACTGCCACATCGGCTCGCAGATCTTCGATACCGAGCCCTTTGCGGAGGCGGCGCGGGTCATGGTGCGCCTGATGGATACGATCCGCACGGAATGCGGCGTCACGCTGCCGGAGCTCAACCTCGGCGGCGGCCCCGGCATCAAGTACACCGAGGACGACGACCCGCCGGCATTCGGCAGCATCGTCCGTGCTATTCTTTCCGCACTGAAGGGCTGCTGCACGGCGCTCAGCTTCCCGGAGCCGTTCGTGCTCTTTGAGCCCGGCCGCTCGATCGTCGGCGCCGCCGGCATCACGCTCTATACGGTCATGGCAAAGAAGGTCATCCCCGGCATCCGCACCTATGTCCTTGTTGACGGCGGCATGTGCGACAATCCGCGCTATGCGCTCTACGGCTCGCGCTATGAGGTGCTGATCGCGGACAGGGCGGCACAGCCCAGAAGCGAGCAGGTCACGATCGGCGGAAAGTGCTGCGAGAGCGGCGACCTGATCGGCGAGAATATGCCGCTTCAGCCCGCAGAGCCCGGCGATACCCTCGCGGTGCTCGCGACCGGCGCATACAATTACTCGATGGCCTCGAACTACAACCGCAATCCGCGCGCCGAGATCGTCATGGTGAAGGACGGCGCCGCCCGGACGGTTGTGCGCCGCGAAAGCTATGAGGATATCGTCCGGAACGACGTGTGACCCGGTATCCGCAGAATTCTTTGTGTATGCTGACCGCCGGATTCCCGTCCGGCGGTTTGCTGTATCACGGTTCAGGAGAACACTATGCGCACATTTGAAATACACGAAAACGACGCGGGACAGCGCGCAGATAAATTTCTGCTGAAGGCGTGTCCCGCGCTGCCGAAATCGCTGCTCTACAAGGCATTCCGGAAGCGCGATATCAAATGCAACGGAACGCGCATCTCCGCAGAGACCGTTCTCTCTGCCGGCGATGCGCTGACCGTCTATCTGCCGGATGACTGCTTCGGGGAACGGCCGCGGGCGGTCGCGGCGGCGGAAATGCCGGAGATCGCCTTTGAGGACCGCAATATCGTGCTGCTGAAAAAGCCGGTGAATCTGCCGGTTCATGCGGATGACCGCGGCAGCACCGACACTCTGCAAAGCCGGTTTCTGTATTATCTGACGCAGACCGGCGCGTATCATCCCGAGGCCGAGCAGAGCTTCGTGCCGGCGCTGTGCAACCGGCTCGACCGCAACACCGAGGGCTTTGTCATCGGCGCAAAGAACGCGGCCGCGCTGCGCTGCATGAACGAGAAGATTCGGCTCGGCGAGATCACAAAGCAATATCTCTGCATCACGGCGGGGCTTCCGCCGCGGGACGCCGATACCGTGACGGCCTATCACCGGCGGCTTCCGGGGCAGAAGGCGGAGATCCGCCGGACGCCCGCAGCGGGCTTTTCTGAGATTCGCACCGGCTATGAGGTGCTTGCGCGGCACGACGGCACGGCGCTGCTGCTGGTGACGCTCTATACCGGTAAAACGCATCAGATTCGTGCGCAGACGGCAGCGCTGGGCTGTCCGGTTCTGGGCGATGCAAAGTACGGCAATATCGAACAAAACCGGAAATTTCGTGCGCAGCATCAGCTTCTCGCGGCGTGCAGGCTTCGGTTTGATTTCAGCCCGGAGCCCTGTGTGCTGGATGCGCTGCGGGGGCGGCAGTTTTCCTATCAGCCGGATTTCTGCGCTGCATACGGCTTTTTCCTGTGAAGTGACAGCTTATTGTAATAAACAAACCGCCGGTCATCATCTGACCGGCGGTTCGCCTTGTACTGATTTAGTTTTCGCCGATCTGGCGGGCTGTGAGCGTTGCATACGACGCAAGGTCTCTGCCGCTGCCGGCATCCTTGATCTTGATGACGTTGCTGTCGTAGCGGATCATGATACGGAATGCGACAATACCGGTATTATTGGTAATCTTCATCTTCAGTCTTGTCGTATCGCCCGGATTCACCGAAACGGTATCAATCGTCAGGGTCGGGTTGCCGTTGTCCACGAGCGTCTGTGCCGGTGCATCATGGTTGATGCAGACATAGCCCGGGTTCTGATCAATCTGTGCGAAGCCCTTGCCGTCATAGTCTCCGAGCTCCAGCAGCGTGAACTCGATCGGATACACGCCGCTCGGCGCATCCTGTGCGATCTCCAGCTCATATTCGAGCAGGTCGCCGTCGAACACGAAATCCTCCTTGTTCGAGATATCCAGCCACATTGCCATATAATTGCGGAATGCCGGAACATAGGTCGGCGACTCGTAGGTCGTCGGGAGCGTTGTGCCGGTATAGACGTCGGTCTGGGGGCTGCCGTCCGCCTGTGTGATGGTCGTGCCGTTGATATCCGTGCGCGGGACATAGATTTTTCCGTCGTCGCCGCGGATGGTCGTCACGATTGCATTTGCGGCGTCCTCCTCCGAATCCGGAATATTATCGTTGAAGTTCACGACATAATTGATCGAGATTTTGCCGTCCTCGTCCGTTGCTGTCACGATGGCATTGTCACCGCCCATAATCTCAGACATCATCTCGGCGGAATCCTGTGATTCCGCAGAGCTGTTCTGGTCATTGCCGCTGCCGGACTCGCCGGACTCGCCGGAATTGCCGCTGCTGTCCGCTGCTTCGCCGCTCTCGGATGTATTGCTTCCGCTGCTTTCATCATCCTCATTCTTGGAGCAAGCGAACGCCGGCAGCAGCATCATGCCGGCAAGCATGACTGCCAGATAGCGTTTTGCTGAATTCATTATCATTCGACTCCTTTCTCCTTAAACCCGTAAAAAATGTCCTCGTAAAAAATGTCCGTTCCGAAACCGGACTGCACGTCCGCGCCCGGACGTCTGCATTTATTATACACGCTCATGCAGGAAAAGTCAAGTGAAATTATTGTGACAGTCCGGTTTCACTGCGGTGACAGGCTCACTCCTTGTATGCGTTATCGACCAGATACACGGTGCTGATGCAATCCTGCTCGAAGCCCTCGCCGTACCAGTCTGCAAAGATCGTTTTCAGCGCCTCCGGCAGCGGCTCCACGCGGCCGTCAATCTGTGCGGTCGTCCAGGGGCGGATTGCCTCGAGCTCTTCCTCGGTCATATCCTCTCTGTACGAATTAATGAAGCTGTCAACCTGCGTCGAGAGCAGGTTCAGGGAGCCGCTTGAGCCCGCCTGATTCGGCGTACCGATCAGCACATAAGTATCATTGATATCGACTGCATAAAACTGCATTTTGTTATACATCACATAGGAGCCCTCGCTGAAGGTCGCGACCGGCCCGTAGCACCATGTGATCTCGCCGATTACGGTATCGCCCGCCTTGAATGCAGAGGGCGTACATGCTGCCACATCATAGACATTTTCGGTCAGCGGCGAGAAGGTGACTGTAAAATCGCTGCCGTCTGACGCAGTATTCCCCTCCGTTTCAGAGGATTCCTCCGGTGCAGCCGGGGCGGCGCTGCTCTCTGCCTGCGATGCCGGAGCAGATGCGGGTGCTGCACTGCTGCTCTCGCCGCAGGCTGTCAGGGCGGTGAGCATGCTCAGTGCTGCCAGTGCACAAAGAATTCTTTTGATTTTCATACCGATTTTCCTCATTTCCTTTATTATTTTTCAAGATAATCGCGAACCTTCTTGCTGCGGCTGGGGTGACGCAGCTTGCGAAGGGCCTTTGCTTCGATCTGCCGGATCCGCTCTCTGGTGACATTGAACGCCTTGCCGACGTCCTCCAGTGTTTTCGGCGGCTCATTGTCGAGCCCGTAGCGCATCCGCAGTACATCCGCCTCCCGCGGGGTCAGGGTCGAGAGCACCTCATTGAGCTGCTCCTTCAGCATGGTATTGTTTGCCGCATCATTCGGGGACTGTGCATGGTCGTCCGGGATGAAATCGCCGAGGTGGGAATCCTCCTCCTCGCCGATCGGCGTCTCCAGCGAGACCGGCTCCTGTGCGATCCGCATGACCTCGCGCACCTTTTCGAGCGGCATGCCGAGGTAATCGGCGATCTCGTCCTCGGTCGGGTCCTTGCCGTTGAGGTGCAGGAGCTGGCTCGATGCCTTTTTCACGCGGGAGATGGTCTCCACCATATGTACCGGGATGCGGATGGTGCGCGCCTGATCGGCGATCGCGCGCGTGATCGACTGGCGAATCCACCATGTCGCATAGGTCGAGAACTTGAAGCCCTTGGTATAGTCGAATTTATCGACCGCCTTCAGGAGCCCCATATTGCCCTCCTGAATCAGGTCGAGAAACTGCATCCCGCGCCCGACATATTTCTTTGCGATGCTCACGACAAGGCGGAGGTTTGCCTCCGAGAGGCGGTGCTTTGCCGCCGCATCGTTCGGATTTTCGGCGAGGCGCTTTGCGAGCTCCGTCTCCTCCTCCGGCGTCAGGAGCGGCACTCTGCCGATATCCTTGAGGTAAATCTTCACCGGGTCATCCGCCGAAAGATTGCTGTCCAGCGCCAGCGCATCCTCCTCCGCGAGCCTTGTCTCGATGTCATCGTCCAGTATTTCTTCCTCTGCAAGCTCCAGGTTCAGCAGATTGCACTGCTCATAAAACAGGCTGATCTCCTCGTCCGTGAACTCCTGCTCCGCAAATGCGGCATCCAGCTCATTCTGCGGCAGCTTGCCCGCCGCTTTCACGCGCTCAAGAAGCTGCTCAACCTTTTGCTGTTCCGCTGCTGCCATAACCTTTTGATTCCTCCCTGTTTACCGATTCCCGGCAATCAATCTATATATCCCTGAAGCTTTTTGCTGCGGCTGTAATGCTTCAGCTTGCGCAGCGCCTTTGCTTCGATCTGCCGGATGCGCTCCCGCGTAACGCCGAGCGCCTTGCCGACATCCTCAAGGGTCTGCTGTCTGCCGTTTTCGAGCCCGTAGCGCATCCGCATGACCTTTGCCTCGCGCTCGGTCAGCGTCGAGAGCACCTCATTGAGCTGCTCCTTCAGCATGGCATTCGAGGCTGCCTCATCCGGAGAGGGCGCCTGATCGTCCGGGATAAAGTCGCCGAGGTGGGAATCCTCCTCCTCGCCGACGGGCGTCTCCAGCGAGACCGGGTCCTGTGCGATCCGCATGATCTCCAGCACCTTTTCGACCGGCATCTCCAGCTTCCGGGCGATCTCCTCCGGGCTTGCCTCCTGCCCGGTCTCATGGAGAATCTGGCTCGAAACCTTCTTCACCTTCGTGATGCTCTCGACCATATGAACCGGGATGCGGATGGTGCGCGCCTGATCGGCGAGCGCTCTGGTGATCGCCTGCCGGATCCACCATGTCGCGTAGGTCGAGAATTTGAAGCCCTTGGTGTAGTCGAATTTATCGACCGCCTTCAGGAGCCCCATATTGCCCTCCTGAATCAGATCAAGGAACTGCATGCCGCGCCCGACATACTTCTTCGCGATGCTCACGACCAGACGCAGGTTTGCCTCAGCGAGACGCTGCCGTGCGGGCTCGTCCTGCGAATTCTCGGCAAGGCGGCGCGCAAGCTCGGTCTCCTCCTCCGCCGTCAGCAGCGGCACTCTGCCGATCTCCTTCAGGTAAATCTTCACAGAGTCGTCGTTTGAAATCTCGTCATTGGCAATGGAGGCCGCCGGGTCATTCACATCGTCGAGCACGATCTCGTCATCTGCCAGCTCGATTTGCAGCGCCGAGCAGCGTTCCATGATATGATCGGGCTCGACGGCAAGGCTCTCGGACATCTCCTGAACCTCAGCAATTGTGATCTTGCCGTTTGCCTTCGCCTTTTCGAGAAGCTGGTCGAGGCGCTTTTCTTCATCAGCCATTTTTCTCATCCTCCTCATCGGGTTCAGGGAAGCCGCCGGCTCAGGCGGTTCCGCTGCGTTTATTCTGTATCAGCCGGGAAAACTGCGCGGAGAATTCCGCATCGCTCAGGGATTCCGCCGGCTGTTCCCTGTCACGGTGCTGCTTCAGCAGCCGGATGCTGTCTGAAACGGACTGTCCGTTCAAATCAATCTGGTCGTATTCTGCGGGAATTCCGGCGATATATCCGGATTCCGCCGCGGTAAAATCTGCCGAATAAATTGCCTGCTCCGGCGGCAGTCCGCGATCGGCGCTCTCCAGAAATGTCTGATAGATTCTGCGGTTTAGGTCGGTGACGAAATCCTCCTCCGAAAGCGATGCGCGGATCTCCGGCAGCGCCTCGGGATTCCGGAACAGATAACACAGAATCATCTTCTCGGCCTTTGATTCGCGCCGGCGGCCGTTTGCGTCGGGGTTCAGCGTATCGCGGATCAGCGGCGACTGAATCACCGCCTGCTGCTCCTGTCTGCGGATTTTTCTGCGGTTTTTGCCGAGTGCCTCATCCACAGCCTCCTGAAGCTCCGTCTGACTGATCTCATATTCCTTTGCGATTTTGGAGATATAGCTGCTGCGTTCGAGCCGGTTCTCGATGCCCGCGAGCAGCTTTACAGCCTTTTGCAGCGCGATATTCCGCCCGCCGATCTCCGAGATATCAATGCCGTCCTTGCAGCGGTCCAGCAGAAAGGATACCGCATCCTCGGCATTTTCGATCAGCTTCCGGAAGAATGCGGGACCGAATTTTTTGAGGTATTCGTCCGGGTCTTTGGCATTCTCGACGCGGAGAATCCGCACCTGCAAGCCCTCTGCCCGCAGCAGGTTGATCGCCTTGACCGCAGCATTTCTGCCCGCAGCGTCGCTGTCGTAGGAGACGATGACCTCCTCAAAGCGCTGGTTGCGGATCAGGCGGCACTGATCGGGCGTCAGCGCCGTGCCGAGCGAGGCCACGACATTTTCAAATCCGCCCTGATACATCGCGATGACATCCATGTACCCCTCTGCGAGAATCAGCCGCTTGGACTGCGATTTCTTTGCCAGATTCATCGAAAACAGGTTGGCGCCCTTCCGGAACACCGGTGTATCCGAGGAATTGAGGTATTTGGGCTCGCCGCCGGGCTCGATTGTTCTGCCGCCGAATGCGATCACCGAGCCCTTGAGGTCAAAGATCGGGAAGATCACGCGGCTGCGGAAGCGGTCATAGACGCCGCCGTTCTTTGCCGAGCGCGTGCAGAGGTTCGCGGCGATCAGCTCCTCGTCGGTATAGCCCTGCGCCAGCATCGCACTGCGCAAACTGTCCCATTGCTCTCCGGCATAGCCGAGCCCGTATTTCCGGATGATCTCCGGCTGTAGGGCACGCTCCCTGAGGTAGAGCAGGCCGCGCTTGTCTGCGCCGGTGAGCTGCTCGTAATAAAACCGCGCCGCCGAGCGGTTCAGAGCCAGCAGGCGCCGCCGGAAGTTCTCCTCCCGCCGCGCCTCCTCCATGCTGCGGTCATCCGCCGGAACCGTCAGTCCCGCGCGCTCCGCGAGCATCTTCACCGCCTCCATAAAGCTCAGCGATTCGATATTCTGCACAAAGGTGATGACGCTGCCGCCGACATGACAGCCGAAGCAGTAAAAGCTGTTGTTCTCCGGATAAAACACGCAGGAGGGCGTGCTGTCCGGATGAAACGGGCATTTGCATTTCAGCTTTGAGCCTGTGCGCGAAAGCTGCACATAGCTCCCCGCGACCGACTCGATCGGATTTGCCTGTATCACTTGCAGGATGAATTCCTGCGGCAGCATGGTGCGTCACCTCCTTATTGTTTTTTGTATGTTACAGAAGCCTGCAATGCCTGCACGCGATCGCGTGCCGAAATATTCGGCTTTAACAAAATATGGTGCGAAGCAAATCGGAGGCCGGCACTGCCGGCTTACCGGATATCCCACGAACGGGGCACAAACAGCTTTTCATACATATGAATCGCGTAATCATCGCTCATGCCCGCGATATAATCGCAGACTGCTCTGTCCGGGGTAAAGCGCTGCGCGATTTCAAGATACTCCTGCGGCATCTCCGTGAGGTGCTCCCGGAAATAGGTATAGAGCTGCTTGACCAGCATGATCGCCTTGTTATCCTCTGTCTTTGCCGCAGAATTGGAATACACATTCGCATAGAGAAACGCATGCAGTGCGTCATGCGCCTGCCGAACCTCCGGCATCATGTCCATCTCGCCCGTGCCGTGCTCGATCACGGAGGAGATCATTGTCGTGATGCGTGCAGATTTGGAATGCCCGAGCACGGCGGTACAGTCCGCGGGCAGATCGCTCTCCTGCAAAATCCCGCCGCGGATCGCATCGTCGATATCGTGGTTGATGTACGCGATCCGGTCGGCAAGCCGCACCAGATTGCCCTCCAGCGTTGCGGCGATGCGGTTTGTGTGGCAGATGATGCCGTTTTTCACCTGCTGGGTGAGGTTCAGCCCCTTGCCGTTTTTCTCAATGTAATACACCACGCGGACGCTCTGGACATAGTGCTGATAGCCGTGCGGGCAGATTTCATTGAGTGCCTTTTCGCCCGCATGCCCGAAGGGGGAGTGGCCGAGGTCATGCCCCAGCGCGATCGCTTCGGTCAGGTCTTCATTGAGCCGCATCGCCCGCGCCATTGTCCGGGCGATCTGCGAGACCTCCAGCGTATGGGTCAGGCGGGTGCGGTAGTGGTCGCCGACGGGCGAGAGAAAGACTTGTGTTTTGCGCTTTAATCGTCGGAATGCGCTCGAATGGAGAATGCGGTCGCGGTCGCGCTGAAACTCCGTGCGGTAGGGGCAGGGCTCCTCCGGCCGCAGCCGCTTTGCGTCGCGTGCGCGGCAAGCCTGCGGGCAGAGGATCATCTCCTCATATTGCTCGGTCTGCTCCCGAATCGTCATCCGACAGCACCTCCCAAATCACAAATTCCATTCATATATACACCGCCGGAAGCAAAAAAACCTTTTTTCCGCCGGAATCTGATTCGATTTTCGTATGAGAAAACAGATTTTTCTTTTTCCCGCGCCGCTTCTTTGTGCATTTTGCGGTGTCTGCAAATCACAAAAGCCGGTACCGCCCGAAGCACAGCCCCGGACAGTACCGGCTCAGCCGGAACCGTTCCGATTACCGGAATGCACGCACCAGCGCCGGAATGCCGTATACGCCGATGCACATGATCGTGGTTGCGAGCAGGAGCCCCAAGAAAATCGCCGGGACTGATTTTTTCCGGGACACATGCAGCAGCGATGCGATCAGGCTGCCGGTCCATGCGCCGGTTCCCGGAAGCGGGATGCCCACAAAGAGCAGAATGCCGATAAACTCGTATTTTCGTATTTTCTGCGATTTCTCGCCCAGCGCCCGCTCCTTCAGCCAGAGCGCCAGCTTATTCATCCAGCCGATTTTGCAGTGCTCCATCCAGTTGAGAATTTTCTCAATAAACAGCAGAATGAACGGAATCGGCAGGATATTGCCGAGGATGCAGACGCCGACTGCCTTCCACATCGGGATCTTCAGCAGCGCCGCGGCAGCAAGGCCTCCGCGCAGCTCCAGAATCGGGATCATCGAAATGATGAAGATAATCAGCATCGGGGGGAGCCCGCCGAGCAGATTGACCATCTTCTGTGCCAGTCCGCCGCCGTTTTCCTCGCTCGCCGCGACCAGAACCGGCAGCATTGCTTCAAAATTCATCGTGTTAAGCCTCCGTTTTTTGTTAGCTGATGTCTATTATAGCATACTTTGACAAAAAACGCAATGGGCGGGAGGGAAAAAAGTGTGACAAATCGGGGATTTTAATATTTCAGGAATAATGTATCCGCTTCGCGGATGCTATTTTGGAATGGGGACCTCTATCGCAGGTCCCCAAGCCCGCCGAGCTCTTTGCACGCTAGGGGAGTTTCGCGCTCTGCGGAGCGCGACGAGGGCTCTGCCCTCGACCCGCGAGCTTTTTGAAAAAAGCTCGACCAAAAACTTTAG
>JAFUAD010000028.1 GCA_017460835.1 Oscillospiraceae bacterium | reverse complement strand
TTCCACTACCATAATCTTGAATTCTGGTGTGTATCTCTTGTTCGGCTTTCCTTTAGGCATAAAAATGCCCCCTTTCGTTAGATTTAAAAATTGGTATATTCCTATTATACCACATTGTCTAACAAAAGGGGAGCATTTCATATCAGGCGCCCGCTTTTCGTTTATTCAATTGTAATGCTGCCGTCAATGGACTGAATATTCAGGCTCTTTTTCCCGATATTCTTGATATCATCCACATCGAGCCGCATCTGATAAACAGAACCGGATGCCGCATTTTCCGGAACATTCATATAGAATGTCATCAGGATATCATTCGCGGTGATATCCTCAGTCTGGCTGAAAAATGCAAATGCAACAAGATGGTAACCGTTCTCCTCGTTTGAGGTGCCGTAGGTCATCATGCCGTCCATTTCAGAGCCGAGCTTGTATTCGATCGTGCCGGCGGCATCGGTCGTAACCGGAACAAGTGCGGGGTCGTGGTGGATCGTCAGGCCGCCGGTCGCAAAGCCGCTGTTGTTCGTGATGCGGACAGACACCGGAACGCGCTCCTGCCCAGCCTTTGCCTTGACCTGATCGACCGCCACCGTAATATCATAGTGCTGATTCTGGTTCTGCTGTTCAGAGGCAGAGCTGCCGGGATTCTGCGGCTCCTGCTGAGGCTGCGCAGAGGTGACCGTAACAATGCGTGTGCTGCCGTTATCATCGACGACCACGGAGGTCTGAGCGGGCTCGGTCTGACTTTCGCCGCCGGAAGCGGAAGAATCCGTATCGCCAGGAAGCTGTCCGGTATTCTCCTGCGAATCCTGCGAAGAATCGGCGGCAGTGTTGTCGCCGCTCTCTGTGCTCTCCCCGGAGACCGCGGAGCTGCCCTCGGCCGAGCCTTCGGAAACGCTGCTGCTCTTGCTTCCGCAGCCCTGTACCGGGCTGAGCGCAGTCACTGCGGCAATCAGAAGCAGCACAATTTTACTGTTCTTTTTCATATGATGACTCCTTTCGTGTGAAAAAATCAGGCGAAACATAGGTGATATTTTCGAGCATTTCTCTCTCGCGCGGCATCTTCAGCGTATAGACAACCGCAAGCGGATTTGCAGCGGCATACTGCACGATCGCCTCAGTCAGCACCGGCGTTACGATCATAACGGGCTGATCCTGCGCAATCTGATGCAGCAGAACCGAAAACCTGCCGGAGACCTGATAGGGGAGTGCTGCGAGAATATGCAGCAGCGCATGCAGCGAGCCTGCGGTATTTTGCAGGCCGGTATCGACCGGCTGGCCGCTGATCTCAGCATTTGCACAGAAACGCAGCGGCAGCCCCTTCTCAGCGGCGGCACGGAACAGTGCTGCGCAGAGCCGGATACTGTTTTCGAGAAGCGGCTTGTCCGAAACGGCATCGCGGTCGGTTTCGCGCGTTTCCATATTGAGCAGAATCGCGGAGCACTGTGAGGCAGTCTCGCGGTATTGCCAGACCATCGGCGTGCCGAAGCGCACCGTCGCGCTTAAGCACAGATCGCGGAACAGATCGCCCTCGGCATACTCCCGGATGCCGCATACTGCAAAGCGATCCGGAATCAGCGCGCGCTGCCGGATCAGATCGCCGGTGATCTGCTGCATTTTATCGGAGAGCCCGCCGGAATCACGGGCAGCAGGCAGAACCGTCATTTGAGCAGAGGCATCCGGAAATGCTCTGGAAAGCTCTGAGATCGAGAACAGGTCGCTGATGACAATGACTGCATGCGAAACGGTAAAAATGCCGCGCCTTGTGCATTTCACGCGCCAGCTCCGTTCAATCTGACGGTAAGGGAGCAGGCAGAAATAGCTTGAGATAAAGCGCGTATCCTCCGAAACGGCCGACTGCTCCGATGCAAATTCCAGTGCAGAATCCGTCGTCAGCTCGACCTTGACCCACGGAAGCGGCAGCAGCTTTCTGCTGCACAGCGTTTCCGTCAGGATGACCGTGTCACCCTCCGTCGCCTCGTCCTGCGAGAACCGCAGAGAGTAGGAGACATTCCGGAAGCCGCGCCGCATTGTCAAATAATGCAGAACAAACACCGCGCCGAAAATCAGCAGCGCCAGCAACAGAATCATGACTTCGGAACCTCTACGCTGCTGAGCAGATCGGCAGCAAACCGGTCTGCGGCGATGCTGTCGCCGAGCATCGAGCCGGAAAGCCGGATGCGGTGCGCACAGACCGCCGGGAATACCGCCTTCACATCATCCGGCGTGACATAATCCCGCCCGCTGATTGCGGCATAGCACTGCGCGGCGCTTTGCAGGGCGAGAGCCGCACGGGTGCTGAGCCCGTACCGCACCTGCGGATGGCTGCGCGTTGCATCGGATAAATCCAGCAGATACGACAAAACCGAATCGGAAACCTTCACCCTGCGGACGGCTGCCCTGATCTGCAAAATCTGCTTTGGCGAAGTGATCTGTCGGAGCGAATCAATCGGATCCGCTGTTCTTCTGCTGCGGAGGATCTCGGTCTCAGCCGCTCTGGAGGGATGTCCCATCCGGATGCGCATGAAAAAGCGGTCAAGCTGCGCCTCGGGCAGCGGGAAGGTTCCCTGCAATTCGATCGGGTTCTGTGTGGCAATGACGAAAAAGGGATCGGGCAGGGCATAGCGATTCCCGTTATAGGTGACCTGCTGCTCAGCCATGCATTCCAGCAGGCCGGACTGCGTGCGCGGCGCCATGCGGTTGATCTCATCGGCCAGCAGCAGATTGGTAAAGACCGGCCCCTTGCGGAAAACGGTCTGATACGTTCCCGTTTCGCCGGTGACGAGCGTTTCAAAGCCGGTGAGATCGGCGGGCATCAGATCGGGCGTACACTGAATCCGGCTGAAGAAAAAGCCGGTGACAACCGCCAGCGACTTTGCGAGCGTTGTCTTTCCGGTACCGGGGAGATCCTCCAGCAGAACATGCCCGCCGCAGAACAGCGCCGTGACAATGAGCCGCAGAGCGGCATCGGCACCCTGAATGACGGTATGCACGGAATCGAGCAGATCGGAGCAGAGCGCAGCGGCTGATAGATCGCGGTTCATAGTATCCCCCTTTCAAAGCATAATCATCCGATACCAGTATAGCACGAATCAGGCGAAATGTCAACTTTCCGGCACCGCTTCGCTGAAATGATTACTTATTGTAGAATTCGCGATTTCTAATACAAATCTAACAGGATATGGGGCAATTGAAATTATATTGCGTTTTAGAAATTTTGTGACTTTTGCAACAATCACGATAGTTTGATTTATGCATCCTGATGATGAAAAACGCGGTTTTTTCTGAAATGTTCAATAATTGTTCATGATATGTTCATAGAATATCCATATAATACAGAGCGTTTTCATGTATAATAAAAATGTCGGGATTTTCCTGACCCAAAAATGAGAGGGATTTTTGGAAATTTTATTATTATTTTGAGAGGGGATTCATCACATGAAACACACATTTGTGAAGCGGATCGGCGCAGTATGTACCAGCGCCGTTCTGTCCATGGGCTCGCTCTGCATGCAGTTCAGCTCAGCACCCATCACTGCAAGCGCAGCCGATGCAAACTATGCACGGCTCCTTCAGTACAGCCTGTACTTCTATGACGCCAATATGTGCGGCAAGGACGTGGCCTCCAAGACCGGTATGCAGTGGCGCGGCAACTGCCACACCGACGATGCGGTTCCGGGCGGATTCCACGATGCAGGCGACCACGCAATGTTCGGCCTTCCGCAGGGCTATACCGCTGCGGCTCTGGGTCTGAGCTACTATGAGTTCAAGGATGCCTACGATGCAACCGGTCAGAGCGATCATATCAAAATGATTCTCGACCACTTCTGCTCCTTCTTCCGCAATTCCACTACGCTCAGCGGCGACACGGTCACGAACTTCCTGTATCAGAAAGGCGACGGAACCGTGGATCACAGCTATTGGGGCCCGCCTGAGGATCAGGGCTCCGGGCGTAAGATGTTCTGGACCAGCAGCGGTGCGAGCGATATCGCTGCAAACTATGCCGCAGCGCTGGCACTGAACTACAAGAACTTCGGAAATGCCGAGGATCTCAAGTATGCAAAGGCACTGTACAATTTCTCCAAGCAGTACAACCAGTGCGCAACGGACGGCCCCAACGGCTTCTACAGCTCCTCGAAGTGCGCTGACGAGCAGGCTATGGCAGCTGGCTGCCTCGCACTTGCGACCGGCGATTCCACATACAAGGAAGCTGTGAAGAACATCAACAGCCTCGGCGTGGGCTGGGCATACGGCTGGAATGACGCAAACCTCGGCGCTGCTGTCATGAACGGTATCGTCAATAAGGACTGGAGCCAGGCAACCAAGTATCTCAGCGGCAAATGCAACGGCAGCGGCTACCTCTTTATGGATAAGTGGGGCAGCGCAAGACTCAATTGCTCTATGCAGTTTATGGCGCTTGTCGCGACCAAAGAGGGCAACGGAAACTATACCGACTGGGCAAAGGGTCAGATGGATTACATCCTCGGCTCGAACCCCGCAAACACCTGCTATGTGACAGGATTTGCAAGCAACAGCGCGAAGAATGCGCACCACAGAGGCGCTTCCGGCTATACCAGCTATTCGCAGTTTGATATGAACGGCTGGGATGCGGAAGGAAATCATATGACTCCGTTCGTCCAGTACGGCTCCAATGCGAAGCCGCTCATCGGCGCACTCGTCGGCGGCCCGTGCAATGCAAACGGCGATTATCATGACAACATGGCTGACTATGTCTGCAACGAGGTTGCGATCGACTACAATGCAGGTCTTGTCGGCGCAGCAGCAGGCCTCTATTACTTCACCAAGAGCGGCAGCACAGACAGCACGATCAACGGCGTGACCAAGATCTACTCCGGCAGCGTGACACCGGGCAGCTCTGACAGCGGCAGCACCTCTACCACAACCAGCACCAGCTCTACGCCGGTCAACCAGGGCGGCACCAAGATCGCTGAGGTCTCCGGTTCCGACAACAAGTACGATATCAATGTCGCAGGCGCAGAGAAGCTGACCATCACCATCAAGACCAACTCCAATGACTGGGAATCCAACGGCTGCTTCGGCTATCAGACCAGCGAGTGGAATGAGGTCAAGTGGTCTGAGAATTCCGCGAGCGGCACCGCAACGATCGAGTTCGAGGTTCCGTCCGGCGTTTCCAGCGTGCAGTTCCAGATCTGGTGGCCAAATACTGCGACGATCGAAAGCGCAGTTCTGACGATGGCTGCATCTTCGGGCAGCACGACCTCCACCTCCACGACGACAACTACCTCGACTACCACTACCACTACCACCACAACGACCTCCACCACGCCGTCCACTCAGATTCCGCAGACTGACAACGGCCTCCGCGGCGATGTGGACTGCAACGGTACTGTTGATGTTCTGGATGCAGTTATGCTCGCGAAGATTGCAGCAGAGAATACCGGCACCGGCGTGACCGAACAGGGCAAGCGCAATGCAGATACGAACGGTGACGGATTTGTCAGAAATGACGACCTCACCAAGCTGCTGAAATATCTGTCGAACTCCATTACTCTGGATCAGTTCAACAAATAATTCGGATATTCCCGGATGATACGGGAATTGCTCCGGATACCCGCTTGACGGGTGATACAATTTTTGTTTGTGACACGGATACAGCCGTATTTTGGCTGTATCCGCGTTCGCATATACAAATATAGGTGCATTTTTTAATAAAAAATGGCCGAGAAATTCCCTTTTACGGGATAAGGAGGAGGATTTTATGTATCAATCGGGAAAACTCAAACGAACCCTAGCCGGTATGCTGAGCGCTGTTGTCATGACGACCGCGACGCAGGCATACGGCGCAGCACCGCTGACGGTGTCGGCTGCTGACCCGGACTACACGCAGGCGCTTGCCATGTCACTGTACTTTTTTGACGCGAATGCATGCGGCACCGGGATCACAGGCGGTCCGCTGACATGGCGCGGCGACTGCCACACCTATGACGGGCAGGTCAGCCTTGACGATGTATCCGGACTGTCGAGCAGTGAAAAGGAGGCGGTCAAGGCGGCGAACAACGGCTCGAATATCATTGATGCCTCCGGCGGGTACCACGATGCCGGTGACCACATCAAGTTTTCGATGACGATGGGCTTTGCCTGTACCTCGCTCGCATGGTCGTATTTCAGCTATCCGGATGCCTTTGAAAAAGCGGAGGCAACGGCACATCTGAAGTACATCCTGCGCAATATGTGCGATTATTTCATGAAGGTCACATTCCTTGATTCCAGCGGCAATGTCGTCGCGTATGTCGATCAGGTCGCGGGAGAGGGCGAGGATCACTCCGTCTGGAGCGCACCTGAGGTTCAGACCATGAAGCGCACGGTCTATTTCGCAAGCCCGTCCACGCCGATCGCGGATTCCGCCGGCGAAATGTCTGCGGGTCTTGCTTCCGCATCTCTGGCATTCCAGAAGGATGACCCCGAATATGCTGCGGAGTGCCTGCGCTATGCAAAGGCGCTGAGTGCATTTAACGGCCAGAATTTGTCCTACCGCGCAACCGGCAGAGGCACCATGTATAACGGCGGCGAGTCCATCAAGGACGATTACGCATGGGGCAAGCTGTGGATTGATCTTGCTGATAACAAGGGCAAGCTGCCCTCCGGCTATACGCCTCCGATCACGCTGACCGGTGACAAGGCTTACAGCAACGGCGATTATGACGGCTGGCTCTACTGCTGGGGCAAGGTTTACAGCGGCTATGCTGCATTGCTCAGCGAGCTTGGCTATGACGGCACCCGCTATACAAACGAGGTCAAACTGGAGATCAACGGTACTTCCAACTATGGCTTCAATACGAGCAAATATCTCGTCAACTGGGGCTGGGGCTCTGCGCGTTACAACTGCGCACTTCAGGGCTGCGCATGGAGAACCGGCGACAGCACGCTTGAGGCTGCGGCAAAGTATCAGATGGACTGCATCCTTCAGTCGAATTCCGCATTCGGCAGCTATGTGATCGGCTACGGCTCGAACTACCCGACGCATCCGCATCACCGCGCCGCCAACCCCGGTACGGGCAATCCTGCGGATAACACCGCTGCAAAGTATATTTGCTACGGCGCAATGCTCGGCGGCCCGGATTCCAGCGGCAATTACAACGATGTTCAGAATGAATATACCGGCACGGAGCCCGCACTGGACTACAACGGCTGCTATATCCTCGCGCTTGCACCGCTCGTCAGCAAATACGGCGGAAATGCGAATTCTGCAAAGGCGATCATCCAGAGTGCTTCCGAGATCAATGAATCCTTCGATTTCGGCGGCGATCAGCCGGATGTCACCACAACGACCACAACTACAACCACAACGACTACCACAACTACCACAACCACGACCACGACCGATACAACATTCCCGCATTTCGGCGATCTGCTGCTCGGCGACGTGGACTGCAACAATGAGATCAATGTTCTGGATGCGGTCATGCTCGCACGAATTACTTCCGAGGATACCAATACAGGCGTGACGGAACAGGGCAAGCTCAATGCCGATATGGATCAGAGCGGCAATGTGGCGGCGAATGATCTGACACTGCTTCTCAAAGCTCTGGCAAATGTCTGACAATTCCGGCAGTACGCTGTAACAACCTGTAACACAGAACCGCGTACAGCATTTTGTGTTGTACGCGGTTCCTTTTTCATCTGAAAGGAGAACATAATGGAACTGAAAAAAATGATTTGTGTGCTTTCTGCATGCTCGCTCGCTGCACTCAGCGGATGCGGGGAGAAATCGAACACGCCCGGGGAGACGCCGGCGATCGAGGAGGTTACCGGTGAGGTCAGTGAGATCGAGACCACAACCGAGGCCACGACACTGACTGAGACGACCACGTTTGCCGATACGACGGAGCTCACGACCGAGACCACCGCAGATGCCGGTGCGCCTGTGACCTCCGATACGGACGAGAGCCTGACCCTCGGGCTGCAAAAGCAGATCGAGGAATGGAGCAACGGCTGCGTCCGCATGCGGATTCACTGCGAACAGGTGGATACCGGCGAGGATATGAATCTCGACAGCTTTATTGATATGGATATCTACACCTATCAGAAAAACAGCTATCTCTATATGAATATGTTTGGCTTCGAGATGAAAACGATCTTCGACGGCTCCTATACCTATCAGCTCGACGAGGCGACCAAGACCTACTGCAAGAAGCAGACCGATGAGATGGAAGAAAGCGACATGGCCGCCGACAATGCACTGGATGAAGTGGATGCAACAGGATATGTCGGCAAGGGCAGAGAGGACCTCAACGGCGTCCAGACGCTCTATGAGGAATTCCAGATGCAGGATGATGAGGGCGAGGACGAGAATGTCAAATTCTACTACGACGATGCCGGCAATCTGATCGGCTGCAAGGTCACGGATTCCCTCGGCGAAGAGGTGTTCTTTGACTACACCATTACCTTTACCGATACTGCTGATATGAGCGTTTTCGCGGTTCCCGCCGGCTACACGGAGGTTTCCGAGGAGGATCTGGCCACCAATCTCGTAACCAGCATGTTCGCTGCGATCGGACAGCTGATGGAGGACGCAGGCCTCAATGAGTAAATCCGCAAACCGCCCGGAATCACGGGGCAGACTGCAATTTGTCATCCGGCGGATCGGACTCTGGTGCTTTGTGCTGCTGCTGTTTCTTGCAGCGGCTTACGGCGCGAACAACAAGCTCGATATTTCGGAATACACCTATGCCTCTGACGAGCTGTCCTATTCCTTCGACGGATTCCGGATCGTTCATATCTCCGATCTCCACAACAAGGTTTTTGCGCAGGACAATGCTGCCGTGATGCAGGAGATCCGGGGGATGCAGCCGGATATCATCGTGCTGACCGGCGATATGATCGACGCGAGCAACCATACGGATATCCCGGCGGCAGAGCTGTTTATGCAGCAGGTCTCGGAGATTGCGCCGGTGTACTATGTGCTCGGCAATCACGAGAATCTGCTCGATAAGGCTGATCTCACTGCATTTGAGGAAAAAATCCGGGAATACGGCATTGTGCTGCTGGAAAATGAGCGCGTGCAGATTCCATCAAAAACCGGCCAGACGATCTCGCTGATCGGCATGGACGACAACTCGCTTCAGGCAAATCTGCTTCAGACGCTCGCTGAGGAAGCGCCGGACGATTTCTGCATCCTGCTGGCGCATGAGCCGCAGTATCTGGAGGAATATTATGCGAAGGCCGGCGTTGATCTCGTGTTCAGCGGCCATGCACACGGCGGACAGTTCCGGATTCCGTTTACGCATCAGGGAATCTGGGCGCCGGATCAGGGCTTTCTGCCGGAGCTGACAGAGGGCTGCGTCGAAGCGAAATCCGGCGATACGACCATGTATATCAGCCGCGGCCTCGGCAACAGCAGCTTTCCGCTGCGCCTTGCCAATCATCCTGAGATCATTTGCGTGACACTGCGCGTCAGCAGCTAAGAACAGAACGGAAGGGGGCGGATTCGTTGCGCATTGCGTTGATCCTGACCGGCGGAACTATTTGCAGCAGAGCGGGCTCCGACGGCGCCCGGCGAAGCGATGCCGGTACTGCGGTCACGGCGCTGGAGGAGCATTACAGAAGGCAGAATCCATATTCCTCCGTGACATTCACCGTAATGAAGCCGCTGGATAAGCTCAGCGAGGATCTGACCCCGGAGGACTGGCTTCTGCTGCTGCAAAGCATCGCGAAGATACAGGATGATCTGCCCGACGGCATCATCATCGCACACGGAACAGATACACTTGAGCAGACGGCAGCGATGCTGTCTGCTGCGCTGTTCGGGCTCCCGGTTCCGGTGATTCTGGTCTCAGCCATTGCGCCGCTCGATGACCCGCAGACAAACGGTCACGCCAATTTTTCCGCTGCCGTCCGGCTGATCTGCAAGCATCTGGAGCCGGGCGTCTGGGCGGTCTATGAGAACAGCGGCGGGGATATGCTTCTGCACCGCGGCTTTGAACTGGAAGCCTGCCGCCATGACAGCCTTGATTTTTTCAGCAGCGGCATGCAGCCTGTGTCCGCAGTCGGGCAAACGGCAGAGCGTATACTGAAAAAAGAAGCCCGCATTGATCTGCGGGCTGTCCTGTCGCATATTGAAAAGGCGCCGGAGGTACTGCGGCTGGAGTCGTATACCGGTCTGCGCTATGACCGTATCTCGCTTTCCGGCCTGTCTGCGGTCGTACACGGGACGTATCACTCCGAGACCGCAAATTCCTCGCTGTATTCGCCCTACGGGATGCATGCGCTGCTTTCTGAGTGCCGCGAGGCGAAGATTCCCTGCTATCTCGCGCCGTGTCGCATGTCCGGGCAGACCTACGGCTCGGCATACGATCTGGTGCAGGCGGGGGCGATTCCGCTGGAGGGAATGCCGCTTCATACCGCATACGGGCTGATCTGGGCTGCGTGTCTGTATGGCTGTACCGGCGATGATATCACGGTGCGCGTGCGGCAGATGTATCAGTCGCTGCAAAGCCAGAGCTTTCGCTGCTGCATATAAATTCTGCGCACCTGCGTGAGAAATGCATGAACCGCAGGGGACTTGAAATCCATATAGGTCCACGGAAACGGATTCCATGCCCCGCGCGCATAGAACAGCGTCAGCTCGGCATAAATGCCGTCAGAGAGCGGGATACGGTGCCCGGCGTTCTTGGTCGTCGCGAGGGAGAGCCGGCCGGGGCTGATAAATCCGGGGTCAAGATTGACGGAACGGCTGCCGCTGCGGGCGCTTTGCTGCTCAATCGCGTTTGTCTCGGTCTTGATTATGCTTAGCTCTGAAGGGTCGCGGCAATCTGCAAAGGAAACGATTTTCCGGTAAACTCTGCCGCCCATCTCCGTGTCATAATACGGCGAAAACTCCGAAAAGCAATAGGTTTCTGATTCCAGATCAATCTCACCGAATTTCGCTTTCAGCAGGGAAACTGCGTCATCTGCCTGAGCCTGTTCGGTGAATAAAACCGCACAGACCAGCTTTTCCGGTTCAAATTTTGCTGCACTGCCCATTCCGTGTCACCCTTTCATTTGTTTTATGCTCATCATAGCACGGAATATCGAAAATGTCAAGTCATACAAAGGACGGGGTTCTTATGAGTGAATATAAAATCGTTGAGATCGAGCGCAAATATATCAAAGAGGATTACGCATTCGCGGAGGCTGCGATGAATCAGGAGGAACAGGCCGGCTGGCAGGTCGTCTGCGTGGCATTTGACACGGCAAAGGATATGCGCGGCAATATGGTCATCACATTCCGGCGCGAGAGGGAGTAACAGGATGAAGCTGAAAGAAAAGGCAGTGAAAATCTGCGATGCGCTGGATGAAATTTACCCGGATGCGGTCTGCTCGCTGCAATATGAGGAGCCGTATCAGCTCATGATCGCGACGCGGCTCTCGGCGCAGTGTACCGATGCCCGCGTGAACATTGTCACGAAGGATTTGTTCCGGCAGTTCCCGACGCTCGATTCCTTTGCGGACGCCGATCTCACGGAGCTGGAGGAGGCGGTGAAGCCCTGCGGCTTTTACCGCGCAAAGGCAAAGAGCATCAAGGAAATGTGCATCCGCGTGCGGGATGTATACGGCGGGGTCGTGCCGGATAATATGGACGATCTGCTGACGCTTTCCGGCATCGGCAGAAAAACAGCAAATCTGCTGCTCGGGGATGTTTACGGGCAGACGGCGGTCGTGACCGACACGCACTGCATCCGGATCTCCGGCAGACTGGGGCTGACAAAGCGTCATGCGCCGGAGCAGGTCGAGGAGGATCTCCGAAAAATTCTGCCCCCGGCGCGCTCCTCGCGCTTCTGCCATCAGATCGTGCTGTTCGGGCGCGATACCTGCACCGCAAGGAACCCCAAATGCACAGAATGCCCGCTTAAGGAATACTGCGTTGACCCGGGCTTTACAAAAATCGAAAAAAAAATTTTGAAAAGGGGTTGACAAATCAGTTTTTCTGTGCTATAATCTTGCACATAGGCAATGATGAAGACACACACAGGTTTGCCAATGTGTTCAGAGAGCTGACGGTCGGTGAAAGTCAGTCATATGCAGATTTGTGCATCCCTTCTGAGCCGGAGTTCCGAAAAATGGTATTTTGAGTAGGAATTCCCGTGATGCTGCGTAAAGGTAAAGGGCTTGCTGGAGCTCGATGAGTGGTGTAACGCAATAGCGGCACAATTTGAGTGGTACCGCGGGTAATCAGGAATGATGCTCGTCTCAAAGAACTGATCTTTGAGGCGAGCTTTTTATTTTTATCAAAAAAGGAGAGATTATCATGAGCGAGCAAATGAATTTGCAGAATGCAGAAGCCAGAATCAAGGAGGTCGCGGAGCGAATTGCCCGTCTTCGTGAGGATCTGGGACTTACCGTGGAACAGATGGCTGAGATCACGGATTATTCCGTTGAGGAATATCAGCAGTATGAATCCGGTGAAAAGGATTTCAGCTTCACCTTTATTTATAAATGCGCGAATGCATTTCATGTCGAGATCGCGGATCTGATGGAGGGCAGCAGCCCGGAGCTCAGCAGCTATACCGTCACGCGGAAGGGCGAGGGCGTGCCGATTGTCCGGCGCGAGGGCTTTGTTTATAACCGCCTCGCTTCCAAATTCAAGAACAAGACCGTTGAGCCGTTCCATGTGGTCATCCCGTATTCCGAGGAGGCGCTCTCCAAGCCGCTGCATCTCGGAAGCCACGCGGGACAGGAAATGGATATCGTCCTCAAGGGCTCTGTGCGCATGATCATCGGGTCGCATTCCGAGATTCTGCACGAGGGCGACTGCATCTACTATGACAGCTCTCTGCCGCATGATGAAATCGCGCTCGGCGGTGAGGACTGCGAAATCTATGCGTTTGTCATGGCGCCGCACGGCTCGACCGGCATGACGGAATACCGCGAGCATGTTGCCGAGCATCACTCCACCAACGTGGACAAAGCCGGTCTGGTGCATCCGGTCATGGAGAAATTCGTCACCTGCGAAACGAACGAGGAGGGCGTCCTCAGCGGCGTGAATTTCCACAACGAGGATCGCTTCAACTTCGTATTTGACTGTGTCGATGAGCTCGCGAAGAAATCGCCGGATAAGACCGCGATGATCTATGTTGACCGCGAGCATAACGAAAAGAGATTTACATTCCGCGATATCAAACGCTATTCCTGTCAGACCGCAAACTACTTCCGCTCGCTCGGCATCAAAAAGGGCGACCGCGTGATGCTCGTGCTGAAGCGGCATTATCAGTTCTGGTTCTCGATCCTTGCGCTGCACAGAATCGGCGCACTGGTCATCCCGGCATCGAATATGCTGATGAAGCATGATTTTGAATACCGGTTCCGGTCTGCCGAAATCTCCGCGATCATCGCAACGGCTGACGGCGATGTGGCAAATCAGGTCGATCTCGCCTGCGAGAATTCCCCGTCACTGAAGACAAAGGTTCTGGTCAACGGCAAGCGCGAGGGCTGGCACGATTTCAATGCAGACCTGCCGGCATACAGCACGCATTTCGAGCGCACCGATGAGACCCCCTGCGGCACCGACCCGATGCTGATCTTCTTCAGCTCCGGCACGACCGGCAACCCGAAAATGGTGCTGCACAGCTATCAGTACCCGCTGGGGCATTATGTAACGGCGCGCTACTGGCAGAATGCCGACCCGAACGGCCTGCACTTCACGATCTCCGATACCGGCTGGGGCAAGGCGCTCTGGGGCAAGCTGTACGGACAGTGGATGTGCGAAGCAGCCGTATTTGTCTATGACTTCGACCGCTTCCATGCAGACGATATCCTGCCGATGTTCAAGCAGTATCACATCACGACCTTCTGCGCGCCGCCTACCATGTACCGCTTCTTCATCAAGCAGAATCTTGCGGATTACGATCTGTCCTCGCTGAAGCATGCATGTATCGCAGGCGAGGCGCTGAATCCGGAGGTCTTCTATCAGTTCTACCGTGCAACCGGAATCAAGCTGATGGAAGGCTTCGGACAGACCGAAACCACGCTGACAATCGGCAACTTTGTCGGCATGGAGCCCAAGCCCGGCAGCATGGGCAGGGTGAATCCGCAGTATGAGGTGCAGATTCTGCTCCCGGACGGCAAGCCCGCGGGCGTCGGCGAAACCGGCGAAATCTGCGTCCGCATCAAGGAGGGCAGCAATCCCGGCCTTGCGCTCTGCTATTTCCGCGATGAGGCAACCACAAAGGCAACATGGTGCGACGGCTATTATCACACCGGCGATACCGCCTGGATGGATGAAGACGGATATTTCTGGTATGTCGGCAGAGTCGATGATGTCATCAAATCCTCCGGCTACCGCATCGGACCGTTTGAGATCGAGAGCGTGCTGATGGAGCTGCCCTATATCATGGAATGCGCCGTCACCGGTGTGCCGGATGAGGTACGCGGACAGCTTGTCAAGGCGACGATCGTTCTGACACAGGGCACCGTTCCTTCCGATGATCTTGTGAAGGAAATCCAGGAATATGTGAAGAAGGCAACTGCGCCGTATAAATATCCGCGTGTCGTGGAATTCCGCGAGAGCCTGCCGAAAACCGTCGGCAGCGGAAAGATCCGCCGTTCGGAGATCCGCGCACAGGATATGGAAAAATATAAGCAGTAATCGCAGCATCGGAAAAACATTTTTCTGACAATGCAATGTGATGTAATTTTCCGGGGATCATCAAAATGAAACGGGAAATCACAAAAATGAAACCCGATTTGATCAAAATGTAACCGGAAAATATAAAATATTGCTTGACATTCCGGGAAAGTTGTGCTATAATCTGTTTAGCGGAAAAATTCCGCAAATAATTTAGAAAGGATGTTGTTCCGATGGCAGAAAAAGCCGCCGCTAAGGCAAAACCGGCAGCAAAAAAGGCAGAGCCGACAATCAAGACGATTCTGCAGTTTGACGGAAAGGATATTGATGTCAGCACGATTGCTGCGGATGCACTCAAGACCTACAAGTCTGTGCACAAGAGAAAAGTCGTAAACGAGTTTGTTGTTTATGTAAAACCGGAAGAGAACGCTGCATATTACACCGTGAACGGTGAAGGTGATGACAGCTTTAAGGTTGATCTGTAATCTGGTTTCAAAAAGCGGGCGTCTTTTCAGAAAAAGACGTCCGTTTTTTATACATTCAGTCTGAATTGTCTGTTTCCGGAAGCGGAAAAATATGATATAATAAAAAGGAGCAGAAAATGAGAGAAATCCACGCAGATCAGATCCGGCAGGCGGTGCGGGATCTGTGCATCAAGGCCAATACGGTTCTGCCGGAATCGCTGGAGCACTGCATCCGGGCAGGGGAGCAGCAGGAGCATTCCGAGGCGGGAAAAAGCGTGTTTCAGGATCTTTGCGCCAATCTGGATGCTGCGCGTGAAACCGGTCTGCCGATCTGTCAGGATACCGGCATGGCGGTCATCTTCATGCAGATCGGACAGGATGTTCACATCACCGGCGGCGACCTGCACGAGGCGGTCAATCAGGGCGTTGCGGCGGGATATCTGGAGGGCTATCTCCGGTGCTCGGTCGTCAGCGACCCGCTGGAGCGCGTGAATACCGGCAACAATACTCCGGCGGTTCTGCATCTCGATCTGGTGCCGGGCGAGCAAATCCGGATTGATGTTTGTCCAAAGGGCTTCGGCAGCGAGAACATGAGCGCGGTCCGGATGTTCACGCCGGCAGCCTCCGCAGAGGATATCGTCGGATTTGTCGTTGATACGATCGCAAAGGCCGGCAGCAATCCCTGCCCGCCGATCGTCGTCGGCGTCGGCATCGGCGGAGACTTTGAGCAGTGTGCGCTGCTTGCGAAAAAGGCGCTCTGCCGCGATGTTGCCGTGCGCAATCCGAAGCCGCTTTATGCGGAGCTGGAGCAGAAGATGCTGGATGCAGTCAACCGCCTCGGCATCGGACCGCAGGGCTTCGGCGGAACCGTCACCGCACTCGCAGTCAATATCGAGCAGGGCGCAACGCACATCGCCGGACTGCCCGTTGCGGTAAATGTCGGCTGCCATGTGACACGGCATGCCAGCATGGTGTTGTGAAGAATTTGTGATAATTTTCATGAAAACTTGACAAATCAGAAAAGATATGGTATAATATTCCTAAATATGAGAGCAAAGGAGGGATTCCCGATGGAATCTGCACTGACGCAGGAGCGGATTGATGCGACCGAGCAGAATGCCGCTGTCCTGATTGCCATGCTGGAGCACAAAAAGCTGAAATATAAAATTGAGGAGCAAACACCCGGCCGAACTCATATCCGGATGCATTTTTCCGGCGAGGATCTGCCGATGACGCTGCATATCATTCTCCGCGCAGATAAACAGATCGCGACCGTGTTTTCCGTCATGCCGTTCCGCATGTCGGCCGACAGGATTCAGGATGCTGCTATCGCAGTTGCTGCTGCGAATTACGGCCTGATCGACGGCTCCTTTGACCTGAACCCGGAAACCGGAGAAATCCGCTTCCGCCTGACGAGCTGCTATAAGGGTGCGCTGCTCAGCGAAGCGCTGTACTCCTATCTGATGTATGTCTCCGCGGAGACCGTTGACCGGTACAACGACCGCTTTCAGGCATTGAATGAAGGCAGCATGACCCTTACCGATTTTCTGAATGCAGACTCAGCGGATGAGGGGCGGAGCTGATACGGAGGCGCAGGATGCGGAAATATCTGACAAAATATCTGAAGGAGCTCGAAGCGCTGCTTGCTCAGGAGCACGGAGATGATTTTGATTACGAATCGCTGCTTCGTTCGCATCTCAGTATGATCCAGTTCATGCAGCATGAGCGTCTGGTGCATTTCCTTGTTACAATGCTGTTTGCGGTGTGCTTCTTTATTGCGCTCGGCATCTTCCTTGTGACGAATATTATCGCGCTTTCTCTGCTTCTTTTGCTGATTCTTGCCCTGCTGATCCCGTATATTTCGCATTATTATTTCTTGGAAAATTCCGTACAGAAGATGTATTTTCTTCACGATGAAATCAATGCCCGTATAAATCAGAAGCGCCGGCATTGACAGAAAGAAAGAGAGGACTTCAATGGAACTTTATCGCCCGTTATGTGCAGAAGAATATCATGCGGTGGAATCGCGCAGCTTTCAGGGCTTTCCGCCGCGGACTGACGATCAGCCGCTGTTTACCGCGCTGCTCTCGCAGGAGGGCGCCTCGCAGATCGCCCGTCATATGCGCATCGCAAAGCAGACCGAGCCGACTGTGTATGTCGTGAGCTTTCTGGTCGATGATGCCTATATCCGGCAGTTCCCGATTCAGCACAATGAGGACAGGGAGCGCCGCGCACTCTGGATTCCGGCAGATGAAATTGATATCCTCAATCAGCATCTGATCGGCGGAATCCGTGTGCTGGCATCCTATGAGGTTGACCGTTCCAACGGCGACACATTTTTTGCATAAATTTTTGCAGCAGAAAGGAATCTGATCCTGAAATGGCAATGACAATTCTGTATCCGGTCGGGGAGCATCTCTATGTGAATCTGACGAACCGCTGCCCCTGTGCCTGCACCTTCTGCATCCGGCAGAACGGCGACGGCGCCTACGGCTCTGACAGCCTGTGGCTGGAGCATGACCCGAATCTTGACGAGGTCAAAGCGGCATTTGCAAAATGGCAGCTTGCAGATTTTACCGAGCTGGTTTTCTGCGGCTACGGCGAACCGACCGAGGCACTGCTGCTGCTCTGTGAAGCAGCACGCTATGCGAAAACGCTTCCGGGATGTCCGCCGATCCGCCTGAATACCAACGGGCTCTCCGATCTGATTCACGGCGTCCCGACCGCACAGTTCCTCTCCGGCCTGATTGACACGGTTTCCATCAGTCTGAATGCCGGCACGCGCGAGGCGTACCTTGCCGTGACCCGCCCGAAATGGGAGAATGCATTTGAGGCGATGCAGCAATTTGCAGCAGACTGTAAGCAGTATGTCCCGCATGTGATGTTCACGGTTGTCGATGTGATCTCCGCTGAGGAGATCGCTGCGGCACAGGCGCTTGCCGACAGCCTGCAAATTCCGCTGCGGGTGCGGAAATACGATTCCTGAACAGAAAAAACTGAGGTGAGAGGTACCCAATGCATGTTTTTCGATTCAAAAAGCTGTCTGCTGTTCTGCTGAGCGCCGTTACGATGATGACAGCGCTTTGCGGCTGCGGCAATCAGAGCAAGCCCGATTCCTCCGAAGCATCCGCCGAATCTGATTCCGCCGGCGGGATCGTACCGGTTGACCTTGTGCAGTCCGACGGCAGCGCGAGGGTGACGATCGAGGATGCGCATTTTCAGGTCGGCGGCAAACGGCTCTGGCTCTGCGGCACCAATACGCCGTGGGACAACTGGAACGACTTTGGCCACGATTTTGATTACGATTTCTGGGACAGCCACTTTGCCGCGCTGCACGATGCCGGCATCAATTCTTCCCGCGTCTGGATTCTGTGCAGCGGCGACTACGGCATTCAGTTCGATGAAAACGGCATGGTCACGGGCATGACGGAGCAGTTCTGGAATGATGTTGACCGGCTGATGGAGGTTGCCGCCGAGCATAAAATCTACATCATGGCAACGATGATGTCCTTTGACTGCTGCAAGACCGGAAACCGCAATCACAAGAAATTCCGCGCGATGATTCAGGATACGGAGCTGGCGCAGAGCTATGTGGACAACTATATCATTCCCTTTGCGGAGCGCTATGACAGCAACGATTACCTGTTCAGCATTGATCTGTGCAATGAGCCGGACTGGATTCATGAAAACGAGGAATGCGGCAAAATCGACTGGAAGCCGCTGGTTACATTCTTCGGCAAATGCGCGCAGGGAATCCATCAGCACAGCGACATCCTCGTGACGACCGGTATCGCCTATATCCCGAATAATTCCGATACGCGCGGCACGAATGTTATCAGCGACGATCTGCTGAAATACTATGCCGGCGACGATTCCTATATGGATTTCTATTCGGTGCATTTCTATGACTGGATGATTCAGTGGCACAAAAACCCGTTTACCATGTCACCTGCCGATTACGGCCTGCTGACCTCAAAGCCGAATGTGCTGGGCGAATGCTCGGCAAAGGGCTCCGAGCAGGACGGCATCGACCTCGTGCAGGCGGGGCAGATGCTCTATGACAACGGCTGGGACGGCGTGTTCCCGTGGACCTCGACCGGAACCGATTCCAACGGCGGCTTCGAGGAGGTCACGGCATATTCCCGCCATATGGAGGCACAGATCGCCGATCTGATCTTCCCGTTCGGGAAGGACTCCTGATTCCGCAAACCGCAGCATCTCTGTAAGGATCAACAGAGATGCTGCGGCGTTTTGTTTTCCGGCAGATTGCGGGTTTTGCTTTACATTTTATTCCGTTTGTGCTATAATAGATGTGATTGAGTTCTGAAAGGAGAAGAATACTACATGCAGGGAATCCGGAAGCGGACATGGGCAGAGATCAATCTGGACCATGCCGCATGGAATTATACACAGATCCGGAAGGCAGTCCGGCCGGATGCAAAGGTCTGCTGTGTCATCAAGGCGAACGGGTACGGGCACAATGCAGTGCGTCTTGCTGCGCTTTATGAGACGCTCGGCGCAGATTTTCTCGCCGTCTCCAATCTGGAGGAGGCATTGCAGCTTCGGCAGAATCAGATCACGCTGCCGATTCTGATTCTCGGCTACACACCGCCTGAGTGTGCCGCCGTGCTCGCAAAGCAGAATATTTCTCAGTGCGTGTATTCCCGCAGCTACGGCGAGGCACTCTCGCAGGCCGCAATGTCGGACGGCGTGCGCGTGAAAATGCACATTAAAATAGACAGCGGAATGGGCAGAATCGGCTTTCAGCACCGCGGAGGACACTCCGAGCTGACCGATGCGCTTGCAGTCTGCAAGCTGCCCTGCCTGAAGGCAGAGGGCATCTTTACGCATTTTGCCGTCGCGGATGACGGGGAAGCAGGCGAAGCCTTTACCGCAGAGCAGTACCGCAATTTCATTGACGCGATCGAGCATCTCGAAAGCAGCGGCATTCACTTTGCGCTGCGCCACTGCGCAAACAGCGCGGCGATCTTCGATAAGCCGGAAATTCCGGGGCTCCCGGATGTGCATTTGGATATGGTGCGCGCAGGGGTTGTGCTCTATGGCCTGAAGCCCTCGGAGCAGACACGGAATCTGCCCGAATTGAAGCCGGTCATGGCGCTGAAAAGCGTGATCTCCCACATCAAAACAATTCAGACGGGCGATACGGTCAGCTACGGCAGAACCTTTACCGCAGATTCGCCGCGTGTCATCGCAACCGTGCCGATCGGCTATGCGGACGGCTTCTGGCGGCTGAATTCTAACGGAAACTGCAAAATGCTCGTGCGCGATCAGCTCTGCCCGCTGGTCGGAAGGGTATGCATGGATCAGCTCATGCTTGATATCACGGATGCAAAGGGACTGAGCACCGGCGATATCGTGACCGTGTTCGGCGACGAGGCAGGGCTCTGCTCCGCAGATCAGATCGCCGCAAATACCGGAACGATCAATTATGAGGTCGTCTGTGCAGTAGGGGAGCGCGTCCCGCGCTTTTTCCTCAAGGACGGCCTGCCGGTTGATGTTTCGGACAATATCTGGAAAAGGTGAGGAAATATGGTTCATATCGGAAACGACTGGGACAGCATTTTGCAGGACGATTTTGCGAGCGAATCCTATCAGAAGCTCCGGCAGTTTCTGATTCAGGAGTACCGGACAAAGCGGATTTATCCGGATATGTACGATATTTTCAATGCACTGAAATACACGCCGTATCACGGGGTAAAATGCGTGATTCTCGGGCAGGACCCCTACCACGGCGAGGGGCAGGCGCACGGACTGAGCTTTTCTGTCCGGCAGGGAATCCAGCCGCCGCCGTCGCTTATCAATATCTTCAAGGAGCTGAAGGACGATCTCGGCGTCGATAATACGCAGTCCGGCAGCGGCGATCTGACCGCATGGGCAAAGCAGGGCGTTCTGCTGCTGAATGCGGCACTGACCGTCCGGGCGGGACAGGCGAACAGTCACCACGGCATGGGCTGGGAACAGCTCACCGACGCGATCATCCGGCATCTCAATGACCGGGAGCAGCCGATGGTTTTCCTGCTCTGGGGCAGTAATGCGCGCGCAAAGGCGGGACTTATCACGAACCGGCGGCATCTGATTTTACAGTGTCCGCATCCGAGCCCGCTCTCTGCTTATCACGGATTCTTCGGCTGCCGGCATTTCTCGAAAACCAACGCATTTTTAGAAGAAAACGGCATGCAGCCGATTGACTGGCAGCTTTGATCCGACCTCCCGTCTTGACAAAATCATATTTTTCGGGTATAATACTATATACATACTTTTCCGATATGTTATTATGATAATTGAGGTGCCATATGAAAGCCGTAACACTGTTCAAAAAGAAGCAGCTATTGTCATTCGAGGTTTTTCCGCCGAAGCCGGATGTGCCGATCGACCGGATTTACCAGACGCTGGATGCACTGAAAAATCTGAATCCGGATTTCATCAGCGTGACCTACGGCGCGGGCGGCTCCGTGCCCGGCGCATCGACTGCTGAAATCTGTGCATATATTCAGGACAAATTGCAGATTCTCTCGATCGCGCATCTGCCCTGCATCAATGAGACAAAGGAAAGCGTGCTCGAAAAGCTGCATGTTTTTCAGGAAAAGGGCATTGAAAATATCCTTGCACTGCGCGGCGACCGGAACCCGGCCGTTCTGCCGAAGGATGATTTTCACTATGCGAGCGACCTGATCCGGTTTATTCAGGAGAACGGCGATTTCGATCTCGCCGCGGCATGCTATCCCGAGGGACACCCGGAGGCGCCCGATCTGGAAACTGATATCCGGCTTCTCAAGGAGAAAACCGAGGCCGGCGCCTCGCACCTGATCTCGCAGCTTTTCTATTCCAACAAAGACTTCTATCTGTTCCGCGAGAAGATCGCAGCAGCGGGAATTTCGGTTCCGGTTGAGGCGGGCATCATGCCGGTCACCTCAAAAAAGTCCATCGAGCGCATGGTTTCGCTCTGCGGCGCGAGCATCCCGAATCGCCTTGCAAAGCTCATGGCGCGCTATGCCGATGACCCCGCTTCGCTGAAGGCGGCCGGGCTCGAATATGCCATTGAGCAGATTCTCGATCTCCGCGAAAACGGCGCAGACGGGATTCACCTTTACACGATGAACAATCCGGATGTTGCGCGGTATATCGCGGAGGCGATTGCAGAATGAAGCCGTCGGACTTGAACCGCGACGAGATTCTGATGCTGCTGCGCACACCGGCGCTTGATGCGGAGCTTGAGACCATGCTGGACGAATGTACCGAGGAGCTCTGCAAGGCGGTTCAGCCTCGGACGATCTGGCGGATGCTGCCGGTCGGGCACAGCGATGAGGGTGTGCGGGTCGGCGGGCTGCTGCTCGGCGGAAAGGACATTGCGCTGCACCTGACCGGCTGCAAGCAGGCGGTTCTGCTCGCGGCGACGCTTTCTGCGCCGGTCGATGCGCTGATTCGCCGCGCCGAAGCATCCGATATGATGAAGGCACTGATGTTTGATGCGGTGGCCGGTGCCGCGATCGAGGCAGTCTGCGATGAGCTGGAGCAATCGCTGCATGAATCGCTCGGATTCCGGTATTATACGGCACGGTTCAGCGCCGGCTACGGCGATTTCCCGCTGAATCAGCAAAAGGATCTGATTACGATGCTCGATGCGCCGCGCAAGATCGGGCTGACGGTCACGCAGCACAATACGCTGCTGCCGATGAAATCCGTGACCGCGATCATCGGGCTGTCGGATCAGCCGGTCAAGGATGCGCGCAGATATTGCTGCGGGAAATCCTGCGGAGAATGCCCGAACCGCGACGGCTGCGTCTATGCGAAGAACCCGGAGGATGAAAAGGGGAGTACACAGTGAATTTCCGTGAATTGCTGAAATCAAATTCATTTTTATATCTGGACGGCGGCATGGGTACGATGCTGCATCTCAGTCCGGGCGAGCTGCCGGAGCGGCTGAATCTGACCGAGCCCGAGCGCGTCGCTGCGGTACACCGCGCCTATGCGGAGGCGGGCTCTCAGGTCGTCTATGCCAACACATTCGGCGCCAACCCGCTGAAGCTCGAAGGAACCGGCGTCGATACGGCGGAAACCGTGCAGGCGGCTGTCCGGCTGGCAAAGGCAGCGGTTCCGGCAGATGTCGCCGTTGCGCTCGATCTCGGCCCGACCGGTCAGCTCCTGCAGCCCGCCGGTTCGCTGACATTTGATGCAGCCTATGAGGCATATAAAACAGTCTGCATTGCGGGCGCGGCTGCGGGCGCCGATCTCGTGGTGATCGAAACCATGAGCGATCTGCTCGAAACAAAGGCGGCGCTGCTTGCGGCAAAGGAGAACACCGATCTGCCGATTCTCGTGACCATGACCTTTACCGAAACCGGCAGAACCTTCACCGGCTGCCCGATTTCTGCGATGGCGGTGACGCTTGAAGCGCTCGGGGCTGCGGCAATCGGCATCAACTGCTCACTCGGGCCGAACGAGATTCTGCCGCTGATACAGTCGCTCTCGAAATGGACAACGCTCCCGCTGATTGCGAAGGCAAATGCAGGGCTGCCCGACCCGGTCACCGGCGAATATTCCATTACGCCGGAGGATTTTGCATCCTACATGCCCGCATTTGCCGAGGCCGGGGTCAAGGTTTTCGGCGGCTGCTGCGGCACCACGCCGGACTTCATCGCCGCGATGCGCGAGGTTCTGCGCGGCCGCGAACCTGTAACACCGAATCAGCACAGGCCGCTCGCGGTCTGCTCCGGAATCCGGACGGTCATGCTCGACATGCCGCGGGTCATCGGAGAGCGCATCAACCCGACCGGAAAGAAGCGCATGAAGCAGGCGCTTCTCGATCTCGATTTTGACTATCTGCGCGGCGAAGCGATCTCTCAGACGGACGCGGATGCTGATATCCTCGATGTGAATGTCGGAACGCCGGGCATTGACGAGGCGGCGGTTCTGCCGCAGGCCGTTCAGGCGATCATGGAGGTCACCGATCTGCCGCTTCAGCTCGATTCCTCCGATCCGGCGGCGCTGGAGGCTGCTCTGCGGATTTATCCCGGCAAGCCGATTATAAATTCAGTCAACGGCAAGGCCGCGTCGATCGCGGAAATTCTGCCGCTGGTGAAGCATTACGGCGCCTGTGTCGTCGGACTGACGCTCGATGAAAACGGCATTCCAAATTCTGCGGAGGAGCGCTTTGCGATCGGCAGGCGCATTCTCGATGCCGCCCTTGAACTCGGCATCCCGAAGGAGGATTTGTTCCTCGACTGCCTGACACTGACGGCATCGACCGGCGGAGACGGTCCGGTACAGACGCTCCGTGCCGTGAAAATGGTGCATGAGGAGCTCGGGCTGCAAACCGTTCTCGGTGTATCGAACATCAGCTTCGGCCTGCCGAACCGCCCGCTGATCAACCGCAGCTTCCTGAGCATTGCGATGCAGAACGGCCTGACGCTGCCGATCCTGAATCCGATGGCGGAGGGCATGATGGATACCGTCCGGGCATTCCGCATGCTGGCGGGATTTGACCCGAACTGCGAAGCCTATATCGCGGCGTGCCAGAATGCCGAAAACCCGCAGGCAGCAGCGCCGGTGCAGCAGGCATCATCCTCGCTGACGCTGGAGGGTGCGGTCATCCGCGGGCTGCGGCAGGATGCGGCAAAGCTGACGGAGCAGGCGCTTCAGACGATGGAGCCGCTGGATATTGTGAATCAGCTGCTGATTCCGGCGCTCGACACCGTCGGCGCGGATTATGAAAAGGGGACGGTGTTTCTTCCGCAGCTCATTCAGGCGGCGACCGCCGCACAGAGCGCATTCGGCGTCCTGAAGGCGCATATGGCCGATCAGGGCAATGCCGGCGGAAAAGGAAAAATCGTCATTGCGACGGTTCAGGGCGATGTGCATGATATCGGCAAAAACATCGTGAAGCTGCTGCTGGAGAATTACGGCTTTGATGTAATCGACCTCGGAAAGGACGTTCCGCCGCAGAAAATCGTCGATACCGCAATCGCGCAGAGGGTCTCGCTCGTCGGGCTGAGCGCGCTGATGACCACGACGGTCGGCGCAATGGAGGAGACGATCAAGCTGCTGCATGCGCAGTATCCGGAATGCAAAACCGTCGTCGGCGGCGCCGTCCTGACGGCGGATTATGCCGAGCAGATCGGCGCGGACTGCTATGCAAAGGACGCGAAAGCAACGGTTGACTATGCCAGAACAATTTACGGGGAGTGACAAAATATGCGCGCGTTGATTCAGAGGGTACAGCATGCATCGGTGATCGCGGACGGCACAAAAACCGGCGAGATCGGGAAAGGATACCTGATTCTGCTTGGCGTGACCGAGGAGGACACCGAGCAGGAGGTAACGGCTCTGACCGAGAAAATCCTGAAGCTGCGGATTTTTCCGGATGCGGAGGGAAAGACCAATTGCAGCTTGCAGGATGTCGGCGGTTCGCTGCTCATTATCTCGCAGTTTACGCTCTGTGCCGATTGCAGAAAGGGCACCAGACCGAGCTTTTCCCATGCGGCAAAGCCCGATGAGGCAAACAGGCTCTATGAGCTGTTTCTGGAGCAGTGCCGCAGGGTCATCCCGCATGTGGACAGCGGCGTGTTCGGCGCGCACATGGATGTGACGCTTTGCAATGACGGCCCGTTCACGATCTGGCTGGATACGGATGACCTGAAACGCCCGCGCAATCACTGAAATATACAAAATTTGCTTGCTGAGAACATGATTTTCAGCAAGCATTTTTTCGTGCGGGCATATAGTGCTTTTCGCCAAATTATCACTTGACATTTTGGGCTATTCGCTGTATAATGTTTCTTGGTGAACAGTCAGAAGCATGAAAGGAAAGGTGAGGCCATTGGAACAGCGGACACTGCTGGCAATGCACTGCCTGAACAGTGCGATCAAGCACAGGGTCGAGCGGATGCAGTTTCAGCATGAGCTTGACCGCAAGGGCGCTGCCTACGGCTGGATCATGGGGTATCTCTCCGACCACGAGGGTGAGGACATCTATCAGCGCGATCTGGAAAAAGTAATCCATATCTGCCGCTCCGGCATCTCAAAGCTCGTTGCGTCGCTGGAAAAGGATCAGCTGATCGAGCGGTCGCGGGTCGCCTGCGATGACAGAGTCAAAAAAATTGTCCTGACGGAACGCGGCAGGGCTGTGACCGAGCAGATCCGTGCGGAGCAGGGGCGGCTTGAGGCCGCACTGACGCAGGGCTTTTCCGAAAGCGAACTCCAAGTGCTGCACGGCTTTCTGCGGAGAATGCAGCAAAATCTCAACAACGAAACCTGAAAGGAGCGGATGCGGTTTATGTTTCGTACCATATCCCGATGTTTGCGGGAATATAAATTGCCGACTATCCTCACGATTATTTTTATCACCGGCGAGGTCATCATCGAGGCGTTTATTCCATATCTGACCGCCGATCTGGTCAATCACATCAAAAACGGCGCAGAGCTGTCGTATATTTATAAAATCGGCGTGATTCTGCTCATTCTGACCGTGATCTCGCTGGCATGCGGCGGCGGCGCGGGCATGACCTCCGCGAAAGCCTCTGCCGGATTTGCAAAGAATGTGCGCCACGATATTTTCGGTCAGGTACAGAGCTTTTCGTTCAGCAATATCGACAAGTTCTCGACCTCGTCGCTCGTGACGAGACTGACGACCGATATCTCCAATGTGCAGATGGCGTTTATGATGATGACGCGAATCGCCGTCCGCGCCCCGCTGATGCTGCTGTTCAGCATTACGATGGCGTTTATCATGGGCGGAATGCTCGCCGGAACCTTTGTAGTTGTCATCCCGGTGATGTTGTTTGGCCTGATTGTCATTTCCAAAAAGGCGATGCCGGCCTTCCGCAGAGTGTTCAAGAAATACGACCGGCTGAATGAATCCATCGAGGAAAATGTCCGCGGAATGCGCGTTGTCAAGGGCTTTTCGCGTGAGGAATACGAGAAAACAAAATTCCATGCGGCATCTGAGGATATCTGCAAGGATTTCACGCGCGCCGAACGCATTGTCGCGCTGAACGGCCCGCTGATGCAGCTTTGCCTGTATTTCAACATGGCATTTATTCTGATCGTCGGCTCCCGGCTGATTATCACCGGCAAGGGAATCGACGTCGGACAGATCTCCGGTATGCTGACCTACGGCTTCCAGATTCTGATTCAGCTGATGATGCTTTCGATGATCTATGTCATGCTGACGATGTCCGCGGAGTCGATCAAGCGGATTTCCGAGGTGCTGGCGGAGGTGCCGGATATTCACAATCCCGAAAATGCTGTCCGGACTGTCGAAAACGGCGCTGTTGATTTTGAGGATGTCAGCTTCAAATATTCGAGCAAGGCGCAAAAAAACGCGCTCTCGGATATCAGCCTCCATATCCCGTCCGGCGCGACGGTCGGCATCATCGGCGGCACCGGTTCATCGAAATCTTCGCTCGTGCAGCTGATCGCGCGGCTCTATGATGTGACCGAGGGCAGCGTCAGGGTCGGGGGTGTCGATGTGCGCAGCTACGATCTCAATACGCTGCGGGACAATGTCGCAATGGTGCTGCAAAAGAATGTTCTGTTCTCCGGGACGATCAAGGAGAATCTGCGCTGGGGCAATCCCAATGCGACCGATGAGGAGCTGATCGAAGCGTGTAAGCTCTCTCAGGCGCATGACTTTGTGACAGCCTTCCCGGACGGCTACGATACCATGATCGAGCAGGGCGGAAGCAATGTCTCCGGCGGACAGAAACAGCGGCTCTGCATCGCCCGCGCACTGCTGAAAAAGCCGAAGATTCTCATTCTGGACGATTCCACCAGTGCGGTTGACATGAAAACCGATGCATACATCCGCTCCGGATTCAAAAAGTTCATTCCGGAGACAACTAAAATAATCATCGCGCAGAGAATCGCCTCTGTGCAGGATGCCGACATGATCGTTGTCATGGACAACGGCAAAATTGAGATGGTCGGCAAGCATGACGAGCTCATGGAAAAGAGCGCGATCTACCGCGAGGTCTATGAGCAGCAGACACACGGAGGTGATGACGATGCCGCGTAAAAACTACGGCCCGCCCGCCACAAAGGGGGATGCATTTCGCTCGCTGTTCCGTGTCCTGAAGATGCTGCGCGGGTTTTATCCGGTGATGCTGCCGCTTACGATGCTCTGCATCCTGTTCTCGGCGGCGGTGTCGTCGATTCCGGCGGTCTTTGTGCAGAAGGTCATCGCGGATATCGAAAAATGGTCAGAGTCCGGTGACTGGAATGCCGCAAAGGACGCGATCCTGCCGAAGGTCGGGCTGCTGATCGGGCTGTATGTGCTGTCGATTATCGCGATGACGCTGTACCAGCAGCTCATGGCAGTGATGACGCAGGGCTTTCTGAACAAGATGCGCTGCACGATGTTTGACAAGATGCAGAATTTCCCGATCCGCTTCTTTGATACACACCAGCACGGTGATATCATGAGCTACTACACGAACGATATCGACACGCTCCGGCAGCTGATTTCGCAGTCCCTGCCGACCATGATTCAGGCGGGCGCGATCGTGCTGTTTGTCTTTGCAATCATGATCTATTACAGCGTCTGGCTGACGCTGGTCGTTCTGGCCGGTGTGGCGCTGATGCTCTTTGTCTCAAAGAAGCTGGGCGGCGGCTCTGCAAAGTATTTTGTACGGCAGCAGAGGTCGGTTGGTCAGGCAGAGGGCTATGTGCAGGAGATCATGAACGGGCAGAAGGTCGTGCAGGTTTTCTGCCGCGAGGAGCAGTGCAAGAAGGAATTTGACGAGGTCAATGAGCAGCTCTTTCAGGACAGCTACCGCGCCAATGCCTACGCCAATGCGCTGGCGCCGATCATCCTGAATATCGGCAATATCCTCTATGTGCTGATTGCTGCGGTCGGCGGCGCGCTGCTGCATTATCATGTCCGCAACCTCTCCGTTTCCGGCATGGCGCTCAGCATCAGCATTCTTGTACCGTTTCTCAATATGACCAAGCAGTTCACCGGCAACCTGAACCAGCTCACACAGCAGCTCAATGCCATTGTCATGGCGGTTGCGGGCGCGAACAGAATCTTCGATCTGATGGATGAACAGCCGGAAACCGACGACGGCTATGTGACAATGGTCAATGCAAAGTACAATGCGGACGGTACCCTGACCGAAACCGACGAGCGGACGCATATCTGGGCATGGAAGCACCCGCACAGCGCCGACGGAACGGTGTCCTATACACCGCTTCAGGGCGAGGTCACGATGAATGAGGTCGATTTTGCCTATGAGGAGGGCAAAACCGTGCTGCATGATGTGACCGTGTTCGCAAAGCCGGGTCAGAAGGTTGCGTTTGTCGGCGCGACCGGTGCCGGCAAGACCACGATCACGAATCTGATCAACCGCTTCTATGATATCGCCGACGGAAAAATCCGCTACGACGGCATCAACATCAACAAAATCCGGAAGTCCGATCTGCGCAGATCGCTCGGAATCGTATTGCAGGAAACGAACCTGTTTACCGGAACGGTGATGGACAACATCCGCTACGGCAGACTGGATGCGACGGATGAACAGTGCCGCGATGCCGCAAAGCTCGCGGGCGCCGATGATTTCATCACGAGACTGCCCGAGGGCTATGATACCATGCTGACCGGAAACGGCGCGAACCTCTCGCAGGGACAGCGGCAGCTCATCGCAATTGCAAGAGCGGCAGTCGCCGACCCGCCGGTCATGATTCTCGACGAGGCGACCTCCTCGATCGACACCAGAACCGAGGCGATCGTCTCCCGCGGCATGGATGCGCTGATGAAGGGCAGAACGGTCTTTGTGATTGCGCACCGCCTCTCGACCGTCCGCAATTCCGATGTCATCATGGTGCTCGATCACGGCAGAATTATCGAGCGCGGCAGCCATGAATCGCTGCTTGCGAAGAAGGGTACCTATTACCAGCTCTACACCGGTGCATTTGAACTGGAATAATCAACGAAACAGGAGTGTGACAGCATGCTGGAAGCGCTGCTTCAATTCGTGCTCAGGCTGATGCCGAAGCCGATCAAACGGCTGTGGGATAAATACGAGGATGTCTGGCGTTACTGCTACTACGGTGCATGGACGACGCTGCTTTCGATTCTGACAAAGCTCGCAGGCAGAGAGCTCTTTGCCCTTGCGGGATATTCCGTTGACAAACAGGCGATCCCGAACGGGCTGAATACCACGATTTCATGGCTGATCTGTGCGACTTTTGCCTTTGTCGTGAACAAGAAATATGTGTTTCACAGCGAAACGCACGAGAAAAAGGCAGTTCTGCGCGAAATGCTGACCTTCTTCGGCGGGCGCGGCGCGACCTATTTTCTGGAGCTTGCGATCATGGAGCTCCCGGCGATTTTCGGCTGGAATTATATCCTGATGACGATTCTGTCGCAGTTTGTGATTCTTGCGCTGAATTATATCATCAGCAAGCTGATCGTCTTCCGCAAAAAAGGCGGCAAGCAGGAGCCTGACAAGGAGACTGCGCAATCTGAATCAGCAGAGGAAACAGAATAACAAAAAAGCGGGCAGCAGAAACCGATGTGTTCCTGCTGCCCGTTCAGTCTTGACAATTATGCGGGATTGTGTTATAATAATGAAGCAGAAGCTGCTGTGGCGAAATCGGCAGACGCAAGAGACTTAAAATCTCTCGGTGGATACACCGTACCGGTTCAAGTCCGGTCAGCAGCATTTCGGGGCGATGATCCCGCATCAGGCGTTTCGGCATTCTGCCGGAACGCTTTTTGTTATTCCTGTGTCTCCTTATGTGCATCCGCGACACGGCGGATGACATGGCCCTCCTGATCGACAATGACGGTATGCTCCAGCGTGCCGACGAGGCTCCGGCGGAATGCCGCACGGTATTCGTTCCGCAGTGTCTCGCGCTCGGCAAGCTCCTCCTCCGTCAGCCCGACGGTTTTTGCCTTGTGCGCGAGCTCATTGATGCGGTCGATCAGCTTTTTTTCCATTGTAATCCATCCTTTCCTTTTTCGCTATTATACCATAGATCGAAGAAATATGCAAGAAGCACTTTCAAAGTTTCATTCGGAGGTGATCGGATGCTGGCGCTTGTAACCGGCGCATCGCGCGGAATCGGTGCCGCAATCGCCGCCCGGCTTGCTGCGGACGGCTATACCGTGATCGTGCATTACAACAAATCCGCAGAAGCGGCATGCAAAATCGCAGAGCAGACCGGCGGAATTCCGATGCAGGCAGATCTGGGCGATTTTGCGCAGATCGACCGCATGACTGACGAAATCCGCGAAACATACGGGAAACTTGATTTGCTGGTCAACAATGCCGGTATGGCGCTTTCCGGGCTCTATCAGGATATCCCGGATGAACAGGCGCTCCGGCTGTTTCTCGTCAATGTCGGCGGTGTCATGCATACAACCAAGATGCTGCTTCCCGACATGATCCGCGAACACAGCGGCTGCATCATCAATATTGCGTCGGTATGGGGGCAGTGCGGCGCTGCCTGTGAGGTGCATTATTCCGCGGCAAAGGCGGCTGTCATTGGCTTTACGAAGGCACTGGCGCAGGAGGTCGGGCCGAGCGGCATCCGCGTGAACTGCATCTCTCCCGGCGTGATTGATACGGAGATGAACCGCATGCACGATGCGCAGACCATGCAGTCGCTCGCCGACCAGACCCCGATCGGGACGATCGGGACGCCGGAGGACATTGCAGATACTGCGGCGTTTCTCGCTTCAGAGCAGGCAAAATTCATCACCGGGCAGATCATCCCGGTAAACGGAGGCTTTTTGATATGATAATTCCCGATGATGCGCGTTTTTCCGATCAGCTTGCATTTTTGCTGGAAATGGACAGAATGAAGAATATCTACCGGCAGACCTATGTGCTGCATGAGGAGCGCAAGGAAAATGACGCTGAGCATGCGTGGCATCTGGCGATGCTGGCGCTGGTGCTGCACGAATACGCAAATGAACCGGTTGATCTGCAAAAGGTGCTGGCAACGGTGCTGATTCACGATGTTGTGGAGATCGACGCGGGCGATACCTACGCCTATGACGATGCCGGAAATGCGACGAAGGCCGAGCGCGAGCAGCGTGCCGCCGACCGGCTGTTCAGCCTGCTGCCGCCCGATCAGGGGCCTTATCTGCGGCGGCTCTGGGAGGAATTTGAAGCGGGCAGCACGCCCGAAGCGCGGTTTGCCGCAGCGCTTGACCGCATTCAGCCGCTTTTGCTGAATTACACAAAGCACGGGCTCTCATGGAAGGAGCACGGCACACGGCGCTCGCAGGTCGAGGGCAGGATGCAGAAAATCTCTGAGGGCTCGGAAAAGCTCGGAGAGCTTGCGCATGAGATCATCCGCAGGGCAACCGAGGAGGGCATTCTGAAGAACGAATAACAAAAATCCCATGCAGGCACGCATGGGATTTTTGTCTGTACGGAGCCGTTCAGGTCGCCTGACCGGCAAACTGCGTCATGTAAAGCTCGTGATACTTTCCGCCGCGCCGCAGCAGATCGCTGTGGTTTCCGGCTTCGACGATCCTGCCTTGATCCATGACAATGATCATATCGGCATCCTGAATGGTCGAGAGCCGGTGCGCAATAATCAGGCTCGTGCGGTCCTTCATCAGCATATTCATCGCATCCTGAATATTCTGCTCGGTTCGGGTATCCACATTGGAGGTCGCTTCATCGAGAATCAGGATATTCGGCGCGGAGAGAAACGCCCGGCCGATTGCAATGAGCTGCTGCTCGCCCTGCGAGAGACTGACGCTTGTCTGCGAGAGCATGGTGTCATACTGCTCCGGCAGCTTTGCGATGAGCTTGTCGCAATGGCTGAATTTCGCCGCCTGATCCAGCTCCTCCTGTGTCGGATTTTCAACCGCATAGGAGAGATTTGCGCGGATTGTATCGGAAAAGAGCTTGGTGTCCTGCAAGACGATGCCGATGCTGTCGCGGAGCTGATCGAGCCGGAGCTCCCGGATATTTTTGCCGTCCAGCCGGATCTCGCCGCTGTCGATCTCATAAAAGCGCATCAGCAGATTGATAATCGTGGTCTTGCCGCTTCCGGTCGAGCCGACCAGCGCGATCTTCTTTCCGGAGGCAATCCGGAGATTGAAGTCGGAGATGATCTTTTTGCCGGGAACATACGAGAAATCGACATGCTTGAATTCGATGACACCCTTGACCTCGCCGAGCTCCTCGCCGGCGAAATCCTCTGTCTCCTCGTCGAGCACCGAGAATACCCGCTCGGCGCCGGCGATCGCGGTCTGAATCTGGCCGTAGAGCTGCGCCAGCTCGTTGATCGGGCGGGAAAACTGCTTGGAGTAGATGATGAATGCGGAGATGACACCGACGGTAATATAGTGCTTCCATGCAAAATAAGCGCCGCAGACTGAGACGATCACAAAGGAAACATTGCTCAGCATGTTCATAACCGGGCCCATGCAGTTTGCGATGATCTCCGCGATGATGCCGGTTTTCGTCAGGCGGTCGGCGGTGTCGGAGAATTCGCCGATGACGCGCTCCTGCTGATTATACGCCGAAATCGTCTTGTAGTTCGTCACCATTTCCTCGACGGTTCCGTTGAGCTTGCCGAGCAGAACCTGCCGCTTGACAAAGAATTTCCGCATATGCTTGGACATAAAGCCCGTGAAGAATACGGTCAGGATGACAGTCGAGCAGGAGAGGAACCCCAGCGGGACGCTGTAATACATCATCATAATGAGCGTGCCGATCAGCGTCAATATGCCGGAAAACAGCGAGCTCAGCGATGAGGAGATGATATTGGAGATGTTCTCCGCATCATTGGTCATGCGGCTGATGAGGTCGCCGTGCGAGTGGGAGTCTATGTAGGAGATCGGCAGATGCACGATCTTGTCAAAGAGCTGCTTCCGCAGGCGGCTGACGATCCGCTGGCTGAGCGAGGCACTGAGCCAGCCCTGCACCAGCGTCGCGATGCCGTGAATCAGATACAGGATCAGCATGATGACCAGAACGCGCGGAACCGAGCCGTATCTGGCATACACGATATGGTCAATGGATTTACTCTGAAAGCTCGGCGCCAGAACCGATGCGACGACACTGATCAGAACCGTCAGCGACATGATGATGACAAAGAACATCTCCGAACGGAAATACGAGAGGAGGCGCTTCAGCGTTTTGCCGCTGTTCTCAGCCTTTTCGACCGGCGCGCCGAGCCTGCCCGGGCCGCGCCCGAAGCCCTGCCGGAGTGACTGGTTCACTTCACTTTGCTTCACGCTGCTCATCCTCCTTTCTGATCTGCGAGCGGTAGATGTCCTGATAGAGCGGACATCGCTTCAGCAGATTTTCGTGGGTGTCGCAGTCTGCCAGCGTTCCGTCATCGAGCACCGCAATGCGGTCTGCATTCTTGACGGAGGAAATCCGCTGGGCAATGATGATCTTCGTGATATCCGGGTACTGTGTCCGCAGTGCATTTTGCAGCGCAGCTTCGGTTTTGAAGTCCAGTGCGCTGGTCGAATCGTCGAGAATCAGGATCTCCGCATCCTTGACAAGCCCCCGGCTGATCGCAATGCGCTGGCGCTGACCGCCGGAAAGGCTCATGCCGGATTCCGCCACAGGCGTATCGTACTGCTCAGGCTGCTGCATGATAAAGTCATCCGCCTGTGCCGCGCATGCCGCGGCCTTGATCTCCTCCTCAGTCGCATCCGGCTTTCCGATCGTGATATTTTCGCGGATGGTCGTGCTGAACAGCTCGCTCTTTTGCAGCACGACTGAAATCCTGCTGCGGAGCTGCTCCAGCGTGTAGTCTTTGACATTGACGCCGTCCACCTCGACGCTGCCCCCGGTCACATCATAAAACCGCGGAATCAGATGCACAAGGGAGCTCTTGCCGGAGCCTGTCTCGCCGATAATCGCCAGCGTTTCGCCCTTTTTGACCGAAAGGGAAATATTCCGCAGCACCGGTACCGGCTGATCGGGATAGGCAAAGCTGACATTCCGGAACACGACCGAGCCGGTATCCGTACCGCCTGCGCCGGTTCCGTCGAGGATATCCGAATCGGCAGCGAGCACCTCCTTGAGGCGCTTCGCGGAGGTCATGCCTCTGGTGACGGTCTGGAAGATCATCGCGAGCATCATCATGCCGTTGAGAATCTGGGACAGATAGGTGATCGCAGCCATGACCGTGCCGGGAGCGATGCTGCCGCTCTTGACGCTGAGCGAGCCGATGTAGATGACTGCAATCGTGGCAAGATTCAGCACGATATTCATGACCGGCCGCATATAGGACATCAGAATCAGCACGCGGAACTGCGTATCGACGAGGTCATCGTTGCATTGTGCAAAGCGGGTATTTTCCCGCTCCTCCTGCACAAATGCCTTGACTACGCGCGCACCGGCGACATTTTCCTGAATGACGGTGTTCATCCGGTCAATGCGCTTTTGCAGCAGCTTGAAGAGGGGATTGGTCTTCCAGAGAACAAACGCGATCTCCAGCAGAATCAGCGGCAGCGCGATCATGATGACCAGACCGAAATCCGTTGCGAGGGAGACAAGCGCAATGCTGCCCGCGACAAAGAACATCGCGCAGCGCACACAGCCGCGGATCAGCTGCGAGACCATATTCTGCACCTGCGACACATCGTTGGTCGTGCGGGTAATCAGCGAGCCGACCGAAAAATCGTCGGTCTGCGAGAACGAGAAGTGCATAATCTTCCGGAATGCGGATTTGCGCACATCGTTGCCGAAATTCTGGCTGCAAATATTCGTGCAGACGCCGCTCAGGATGCCGCAGAGCCCGCCCAGAACCACAATCAGAATCATGCGGATGCCGGTTCCGGAAACGACGTCCATATTCGGCTTCCCGCCGTTGTTGAGGCCCAAAATGCCGTTATCGACAATCTCCGCCATCATCCGCGGCTGGTACAGATCGACATAGACCTCCAGAATCATAAATACAGAGGCAAGCACGGCGAAGTACCAGTATTTTTTCAGATGCTTCAGAATCAATCGGATCACCCTTTCATTTGTATAAAGTACAGGATCTCTTAATATTATACACGAAACCAGTTCAAATTGCAAGAGAATCCGACAAGAAAACAGAAATCTGAAACTGCCTTTAATTTTTGCGGCTTTTTTCAGATTCACTGCGCATTTTTCATTTTATCGCATTGACAAACCGTCGGAATTATGATAAACTTGTAACAGGAACGGCATTTGAGCCGTATGATCCGCAGTATCACATGAAATAAGAAAAAAGAAGGGATTGGTTCATTATGAAGCTATATCAGAGAGTTGCCTCCTGCATCACGGGAAGCTGCATTCTGCTCATGAGCGCTGCACTGCCGGCAGGCTCCGTCTTTGCCGTCACCGACAGCAGCGGAAACGAGATCACGATGACCGCAGTCGTGAAGCTCAACGGCACCTCCGCAACCGCAGAGGGAAAGAATGTCACGGTTGACGGAAACAAAATCACGATCTCCGCATCGGGAGACTACGAGATCTCCGGCACACTCGATGACGGTCAGATCATCGTCAATGTTCCGGACGAGACTGCCGACCCGGGTACCGTAAAGCTGTATTTCAACGGTGTGAACATCACCGGTGTCAGAGATGCTGCGCTCCTGATCGAAAACGCGGAGAACACCTCAATCAATTTGGTTGAGGGAACCGAGAATTACCTCTATGACGGGCAGACCTATTCCGCAACGACTGCCGTTGTCTATGCAAAGGATGATATCACGATCAAGGGCGAGGGAAAGCTCCGGATCGAGGCGACCTATCAGCAGGGGCTGCACTGCAACAATGACGTCAAGATCACCGGAGGCACCATCAAGGTCAAGACGGAAGCTGCCGATGCCATCCGCGGCAAGACCTCTGTTGAGGTCAAGGGCGGCGTCATTGATATCAACTCCGGCGGCGACGGCATCAAATCCACAAAGGGCGATGTCCTGATCTCCGGCGGCACAATTGATATCAAGGCAAGCAATGATGCGGTTCAGGGCGAGACCTCCCTCCAGATCGAGGGCGGCATCCTGAAGGCGAACGGCGACCGCAGCCTGACCAATGCAGCCGGCGTCGTGAAGATCACCGGCGGAACGATTCTCGCGACTGCGACCGATAATCAGATCGCTTCCATTGATTCTACGCAGAATCTTGTGACATTCCAGACAACCGCCGAGCAGGTGAAGGATCAGATCATTGCACTGACAAGCGGCGAGGACACGGTCTTTGAGATGGTTCCCGACAAGAAGTTCGATTTCGTCATGATCTCCTCTCCCGAGCTGAAAACCGGTTCGGAGTACACGCTGCTGATCGGCGAAAAGGAGTGCGCAGTCTTTACTGTAAGCGAAACCGTGACCGCGCTTGACCCGGTGACAGTCCCGGCCGACGCAGTTGTCATCAACTATGATGTGGACTGCAACGGTACTGAGGATGTCCGGGATGCGGTGCTCCTTGCCCGGATTATCTCCGAGGATACGAGTATGGAGCTCACCGATGAGATCCTCGAACGCTCGGATGTAAACGGCGACGGCAAATATAATCTTTCCGACCTCACGATGGTTCTTCGGTTCCTCGCAGGTCTTGACTGATGAAAACGCCCGGTTTTTCCGGGCGTTCAATTTTTTATAAAAAATTTTTCGGCAGAATATAAGAAAATAACAAAAACCCCTTGCAATTATTTCAAAAAAATGGTATAATGACCCTAATTGGTGTTTTTATTTGCACAACGATCGAACCGAAATCATTTTATCACAATACTGATTTGCAAAGGAGGAAAAAATGGGGGAGCGAATTTTTACCCGTGAGGATGCAAAGAGCCTGATCCGGAGCAATTCGGACAAGGTCAAGCTGCCGTCCGATTTTACCGGGATCGCGACCGGTGCGCTTGCCGGCTTTTCTCAGATGAAGGAGCTGACGATTCCGGAGGGAATCCGGAAAATTGCATCCCATGCATTTTTCACCCGCAGCTTCCGGAATACCAGTTCTCTTGAAAAGCTGACGATTCCGTCGTCGCTGAAGGAGTTTGACCGCTGGTGCTTCTATGACTGCAATGCGCTGAAAACGATCAATCTGCCGGCTGATTTCCCGGAGGAAAAGGCAATGGAGCTCTTTTTCCACTGCCCGAGCGCCACGCTGAATTTCGGAAAGAAGCTGCTGTTTGCTGCGCGCTCCAAGACCGTTCAGCAGGTCATGGACGAAACCTCCGGTATTCTGTCGCAGGGTGCCGGAACGATGCTGACCGTCGATAAGGACGGCACGCTGAAGATTCCCTCCAGCTATATTGCGATTCTGCCGCACGGTCTGCGCGGGCTTGCGAGCAAGGGAATCAAGCGCATCATGATTCCGTCCGGCATGCGGATTATCTCCGCAAATGCATTTTCCTTCCTTGATACGCTGGAAGAGGTGATTCTAGAGACCGGCGTCACGGCAATTGATAACGGCGCTTTTGCCGGCTGCAAGCGCCTGCGCTCGATTCAGATTCCGGAGACCGTCGAGGCGATCGGCGCCGGGGCATTCATGAATCTGCCGAACTTGGAGCGCATTCGTCTCCCGCAGAATCTCACCGAGCTGAGCGACGATTTGTTCAGCGGTGATACCAAGCTGAAAAAGATTGTCATGGGCTATAAGATCGAGCGGGTCGGCGCGGGCGTATTCAACGGCTGTACGGCGCTGCAAAGCCTGATGCTGCCGGATTCCGTCAAAATGGTCGGCACCAGTGCATTCTGGGAATGCACCGCATTGCAGCGGCTCTATATCCCGGAGGGCTGCAAGTCGCTCAGTCAGTCCTCGCTGGCAAACTGCCCGTCGCTCCAGACGCTCTATCTGCCGCGCATTATTCATGATGAAAACGAAAAGAAGCGCGTGTTCGGCGATGTGACAAACCCGACCGTAACATGGCTCGACGGCATTTCCTCAAAGCCCGTGTGGAGCGATGATGACCTGCTGCCGGATATTACCGAGCAGATCGCGGTTCCCGTCGTGCCGGAGGTTCCGGTCGTACCGCAGAAGCCCGTTCTGCCGTCGGATGTTCCGATTCAGGCAGCATTCCGGACGCCTGTCGTTCCGGCGCCTGCACCGATGCCGGAGCAGCCTGCGCCTGTGCCGGCTCCCGCACCCGCAGCGTCAAAACCGGAGCCGGTCTCCGCGCCGGAGCAGAATCCGGTGGATTCCGAGACCGTCCGGAGACTGGAGCAGACCATCAGCGCCATGCAGCAGCAGATGGCGGAAATGAGCGCGCAGCAGCAGGCTGCTGCCCCCGCTCCTGCACCGCAGCCTGAGCTCGATGCTGAGGCGATCGCGTCCTTGCAGAAATCGCTTGCTGAGGCGCAGTCCGTGCAGGCCTCTGCCGCGGAATTGCAGTCCATCCGGCAGAAGGTCGAGGCAATGGACGAAGTGAAATCGCGCATGGATCAGCTTGCGGCAAATCAGGAGACCGTGCAGGCAAAGGTCGATGCACTCTCCGATGTGCAGAGCAAGGTCGATGAAATCTCGAAGATGCAGGAGAAGGTCGATGCGCTGTCCTCTGTGCAGGATAAGGTCGAAGCGCTGTCCGATGTCGAGGAAAAGATCAGCGTCATTCCGGAGCTCCAGCAGAAGGTCGAGGAAATGTCCGATCTGCACGAAAAGGTCAGTGCGATCTCTGAAACGGCGGAGACAATCGGCACGATTCAGGATATGGCGAATGCGATCTCTGATATTCAGGAAAAGGTCGATACAATCGCTGATGTGCAGGAGAAGATCGAGGCAATTCCGGAGATGCAGGAGAAGGTCGAGGCAATCTCCGAGCTTCAGGAGAAAATCAGCGTGATTCCGGAGATTCAGCAGACCGTAGCCGAGATCTCCGAGCGGCAGGAGCAGGTCGAGAGTGCCGTTCAGAGCAGTGCGGCCGATGCGGAAAAGGCACCGCTCAACCCGGTCAAGGAGGCCTACGCCCATGCTGCGAAATCCAGTGAAAAAGCGCAGAAATACGGCGAGCTCGATCAGTCAATCTCCTTTGTGCCGGTTCGTCACGGCGAATACCGCGAGAATGACAAGGTATTTACCCATGAAATTTCCAAGCCGATGCCCGGCCCTGTCGAGCGCAGCACCGCGCTCAAGGAATACACCGTCATCGCTTCCCGCGCATTCCTCGGCTCAGAGGGCGGCGAGCGCTTTGAGATTCCGGAAGGAATCCGCAGAGTTGAAACGCAGGCGTTCTGGGACTGCCCGCGTCTGCTTGCACTGGAGCTTCCGAAATCGCTTGAGGAGGTCGAGCCCGACGCATTCTCCGGCTGCTCGCACCTGACCGACGTCTATCTCTGCGAGGGCTTCCCGGACAGAAAGGCAGTCGAATATTTCCTGTTCCGCCCCGAAATCAAGCTGCACTGGCCGAAAAAGAGCATTCTTTCCCGCGCCAGAGTTGCGACGGTCGCGGAGCTCATGGAGAATTACGATGAAATCCTGACGGCGCAGAAGGCGAAAGCACTGACCGTTCAGAACCATATCCTCGAGGTCCCGGAGGGCTATACCATTCTGGCGCCGTACTTTGCGCAGGCGCTGAACCTCCGGACAGAGGAACCCGAGCATGTGCTGAAAACGATCTCTCTGCCGCAGTCTCTGCGCAGAATCTGCTCGCGCGCATTCTCCGGCCTCGAAACGGTCGTACACATCGTGCTGCCGGAGGGTCTGCAAATTGTCGATATGAATGCATTTTCCGGCTGCCTCGGGCCGCACCGGCTCGTTCTCCCGGATTCGGTCAGCTATCTTGGACCGTTCGCCTTTGCTGCACCGTGCCAGTATGAGCAGATCCGTCTGCCGAATACGCTGAAGGAAATCCCGGCAAATCTGTTCAGCAACTGCAATACGCTCGTGACGCTCCGCATTCCGGATTCTGTCGAGACGATCGGCGATCTGGCGCTGTCGGGCTGTACGGCTCTGACCAACCTGACCGTGCCGAAGCGCTTTGCCGAGCAGCTCCCCGCAATTCTCGACGGGCCGGTGAAAATCAATGTGACCTACAACGAGGACACCGACTCGAAATACGAGGAAAATGCCCCGGATCCGCTTCTTTCGGTCATTGCGCCGAAATTTGCGCCTGCCGCGGAGCAGAGAATCTTTACCGCAGAAATCAGCGCGCAGTGCGAGAATTTCGCTGAGCGCCTGAAGGCCATGCACTCGCACCCGATCATCGGCAGCTATGCGCTGGAGGATATGGCGAATCAGACCAAATTTGAGATTCCGCTCGGTGTGATGCGCCTGTGCAGCTATGCATTCGGCGACAACAACCGCCTGATGACGCTGATTATTCCGAAGGCACTGACGGAATTTGAGTATGCCGCATTTTATCATTGCCAGAAGCTGCGCGATGTGTTCCTTCCGGATGAGTTTGACCGCAATATGGCGGCGGTGCTGTTCATGTATCAGCCGTCGATTCTGGTCAGCTTCGGCAATTCCCGTTCGGTCAGAATCCGCCAGCTTATGCTCGAATGCCCGTGGATGCTCTCAGCAGGCAATTCCTCTGACCTGAGCATCGACGAGGAGACCGGCACGCTCCGGATCCCTGACGGATATCTTGTGATCGGCTCCTATATGTATCACGGCGTAATGCGCCGGCAGGAGCTCCGCAGAATCGCGGTGCCCGGCTCCGTCAAGCTGGTCGGCAGCAATGCGATCTCGAATATCCGCAATCTCGAAGAGGTGGAGTTCGCGCCCGGCCTGAAGGCGCTTGAGCCCGAAGCAATCACAAGCTGCCCGTCTCTGAAGCGTGTCATTCTGCCGCATACGCTGGAATTCCTCGGCGTCAGCCCGTTTATTGACTGCCCTGCGCTCGAAAAGCTGGTGCTGCCGGTACGCTTTGCCGACCGCGAGGAAGAAATCGTGCGCGCCTGCCCGAAGGTGAAGATCGAGTGGCTGGATGAGGTTCCGGTTGAGGAAACCGAGCCGGTTGTCGAGGATATTGCGCCGGTTGAAAAAGCTGCTCCGATTGAGGAAACTGAGCAGGTTGTCGAAGAAATCTCTCCGGTCGAAGAAGCCGAAACGATCGAAGAAACTGAGCCGCTGACCGAGGAAATCGCTCCGGTAATCGAAGAAACTGAGCCTGTTCCCGAAGAAATTGCTCCGATTGAAAAAACTGAGCCGGTAATAGAAGAAACTGCACCGGTCGAAGAAGACGCTACGATTGAAGAAGCAGAACCGGTCGAGGAAACTGAACTGGTTGAAGAATCCAAGCCAGTCCTCGAAGATATCGCTCCGATTGAGGGATCCGAGCAGGTTGTCGAAGAAACTGAACCGGTCGAGGAAACTGAACTGGTTGAAGAATCCAAGCCAGTCCTCGAAG
>JAFUAD010000004.1 GCA_017460835.1 Oscillospiraceae bacterium | reverse complement strand
AATATAAACAACGAAAACGGAATCAAGAAAAAGAAATCAAAAAACGTGTGATTTTGGTAGAAAAATTGGTAGAAAAAAAGACCGTTTCACGATTATATTGTCTACCAACGAAACTCGGAAACGCTGTAAATTCGTATGAAAACGAGAAATTTTTCGAGCAAATTCATATAATAGAGTAGACAAACGCACGATTATATGGTATAATGAAAAATAGTATCCGCAAAAACGCAGGATACAGCATCAAATGAACGAAAAACAGGGAGTACAGAACATGAACCAGACAAGAACCATGACCGCGCGCGATGCCGCCGCCTATTCGCAGGATATCCTGCATGCCGTGCAGAGCGTCGTGGTCGGCAAGGATATGATCATCTTAAAGGTGCTGCTCGCCATGCTCGCAAAGGGGCATGTGCTGCTGGAGGATATGCCGGGCGTCGGCAAAACGACCCTCGCGCTGGCCTTCGCCAAAACCCTCGGGCTCGATTACCGCAGAATCCAGTTTACGCCGGATGTTCTGCCGAGCGATGTGACCGGCTTCTCGGTTTACCGGAAGGAGACCGGCACGATGCAGTTCAAGGAGGGCGCGGCCTTCTGCAATCTGCTGCTGGCCGACGAGATCAACCGCACCTCCCCGAAGTCGCAGTCTGCGCTGCTGGAGCTGATGGAGGAGGGCTCGGTGACCGTTGACGGCGTGACCTACCCGCTGCCCGCGCCTTACTGCGTCCTCGCGACGGAAAACCCCGCGGGCTCCGTCGGCACGCAGATGCTCCCCGAATCGCAGCTCGACCGCTTCATGCTGCGGCTGCGCATGGGCTACCCGGACCCCGAAAGCGAGGTGCAGATTCTGCTCTCGCGCAGCTACGAGAACCCGATCGACCGCCTTGAGCCGGTGATCTCCCGCGAGGAGCTGCTGATGCTTCAGGAGACGGCGTCGCGGGTTTATGTCGATCAGGTGATCCTGCGCTATATCGCATCGCTTTCCGCTGCGACCCGCGTACACCCGCTGCTGCGGCTCGGCGTCAGCCCGCGCGGCTCGCTGGCACTCTGCTCCGCTGCAAAGGCAACGGCGCTCGTGCGCGGCAGGGATTATGTCATCCCGGACGATATCCGCGTGATCGCGGCCGACACCTTCGCGCACAGGGTTCTGCTCAGCGCGCGCGCCAAGACCGAAAATATTCAGGCAGAGCAGATCATCGAGGAGATTCTCGGCACTGTGCCGGTCCCGCAGCTGAAAAGGAATCCGGGATGATCCGGAATAAGCTGCTTTATGCGGTTCTGCTGGTTATTTTGCTGCTGTTTCTCATTCTGTACCGCGGAAAGCTCTCGCTGGAGGTTCTGATTTTCGCGGTTGTGTTTCCGGTTTTCCCGCTGATCGCCCTCATCCGGATCAAATCCTCGGTCAGCGTGTCGCTCCGCCACAACAAGGAGAATATCCGCCGCGGCGAGTCGTTTTACTGGATTCTTCAGGTGCAGAATGACAGCCTGTTTTCCTCCGCCAATGCCACGGCGGATGTCGAATACCGCAGCAGCATGGACGGCAGAATGCGGAAAATGAAAATCTCTCTGCCGGTTCTGCCGCGGAATGTGCAGCGGATCCGGCTGAATTTCCACACGGCGACCTGCGGGGTCATGGAGCTCCGCGTGACGAGAATGGATATCTACGACCCGCTGCGCCTGTTTCACAGAAAAAAGCGCTTCCGCGTCCGCGATGCCGTGACCGTGATGCCGAGTACCGTTCCGGTGCTTCCGCCGGACTGGGCGCCGCAGCCCAAGCCCGATGCGGATGCCTCTGAGTATTCCAAATATAAGCCCGGCGACGACCCCTCCGAGATCTTCGACCTGCACGCATACCGCGAGGGCGACCCGGTCTCCCGCATTCACTGGAAGCTCAGCTCGAAGCTCGATACGCTGATGATCAAGGAGTACAGCCTGCCGCTTTCGGATGACTGTACGCTGCTGGCGGATTACCGGCTGACCGGCGAAATGCCGGAGGCGGCGTTCCGCACCGATCTGATGATGTCCGCCCTGACGACGGCCGCCGATACCCTCGCGCACCGCGGCGTGCGCTGCAAAATGGCGCTGTATCACGCCGGAACCGGAATCGGCCTGACTGACCCGATGAAGGAGCCGGGCGAGTGCTTTCAGTGGATCGCCGGCATGGTGCAGTCGGCGCCTGTGCCGGAGACGGAGGGCTCTGCCTTCCTGACCGAGCTTGCCGAGCTGCTCTGCGGCGCGCATGTTCATGACAGACTGATGCTCTTTATTCCGCGGATGACCCCGGAGCTTGAGGAGCTGCTGCTGAGTGTCCCGAATCCGGAGCGGATCACGGTCTTTGCCGTGATGCTGCCGGAGGAGGCCGGTGCGATTCACGAGGAGCAGACCCCGTATCCGCTGTTCCCTGTCCTGCTCGATACGCAGGCGTGCCTGACTGCCGGAGAGGCAAGGCCGGAAGAGGGAGGCGAGGACGATGCTTGAGATTCAGAACAATCCCCCCGCAAATAACCGCCCCGTCCCGCTGCTGGTGCAGGACAGCATTTCGATGTCTGTCCGCGACCGCCGCGATTTCCCGGAGCACCTTGTCCGCCTGCTGATTACCCTGTGCGGCAGCCTCGGCATGATTTACAGCATTTACGGCTTTTTCCGCTTCCCTGTCAGCCCGCATACCCTTGCGCTGTTTTCGGCGGTGCTGATTCTGCTGCTGCGCGGCATCCGGCTGATTCATCCGAAGATCGGCGTGATCTGCATTCTCTGTTCCTTCGCGATCGTCCCGATTGCCCTGATCCGGTACCGCGAGCAGGCAGTGCTCGGAACCAGCGGCATCTACGAGATCATGCAGCAGAAGATTCTCTGGAAGCCCGAGACCTATGAGGGAGTGCTCCGCGCAGGAGGCTATACCCAGACCGAATGCATGCGGTTCGTCTTTGATCTGCTGGTGCTGTCGCTCTCGGCGCTGCTGGAATATTCCGATGTGCTGCTGACGCATCAGCAGTCCGGCAGAAGCGGCTTCTGGATCCGGCTGCTTGTGACATTCCCGTTTCTGGAATGCGGGCTGTATTTCGGGCTCGAAACCTACAGTCCCGCGGTGTTTATGCTGATCGCCTTCTGGATCGGCTCGATCGCCGTTCAGCGGCGCAAGCCCGGCAAGCGGACGGTCAGTGTCATAAAGAAGAAAAAGCAAAGCCTGACCTCCGCCGACACCGATCAGGACAGCACGACCCATGAGCCGGCTGCGCTCATGCTGCTGCTTGCCGCCGGAGCGGTCGTGGCTGCGGCGCTGTTCACGACGCGGCATTATGTCCGCAGCGAGGAGCTCAACCGCAAGCGGAAGCAGATCATGCAGACTGTTCAGGATTTTTCGCTCGAGGATCTCCCGGAGCTGCTGCGCGGCCTGCCGGGGGGCTTCGGCACAAGCGGTGTCTCCGATGAGGTAGACCTGACACAGAATGACAATCCGAAATTCGACGGCAGCATTATGCTCCGGATCACCGCGGGCGGCGCCGCCGAGCCGGATGACTATTACCTGCGCGGAATCGTCCGCACGGATTACACCGGAAAGGGCTGGTCGATCTCCTCGGACACCTACCGCAGCAAGCAAAAGCTCTTCCGGAAGCTGACGAACGCAAACCGCATGCCGCAGACCATTTTCCACTCCGACCACATCGCCGAGCTGCGGACAGAGAACGGCAAGTTCCCCGTCGTCCACTGCGAGGTCAATGCCGCGGGCAACGAAAAGGTCAACTATCTGCCGTATCAGTGCGTGCTCGAGGCGGGAACGCGCTACCGCTACGATACCGAGATTCAGCTGGAGGACACCCTGCATTACAGCTACTGGCTGATGAACAATGCCTATATCGACTGGAATCGGTTTTCGCGCTTCACAGAGCCCTCTGAGGACCCGCAGATTTCGGAGTATGAGGACTTTGTGCGGCAGCAGTATCTGAAGCTGCCAGACAACGGCGCGATGCAGCGCGTGCGTGAGGAGTTTGAGCAGTATATGCCCCGGGGCAGTGTCTCTCTGAGCGAAAATTTAGATGCGATCCGCGATTACATCTGGGACCGCGCCGAGTACACGATCTCCCCGCCGCCGACACCGGAAAATAACGATTTTGTGGAATTTTTCCTTATGGGCAGCCACGAGGGCTACTGCGCACACTATGCCTCTGCCGCCGTGGTGCTCTGCCGGATGTGCGGCATCCCCGCACGGTACTGTCAGGGCTATGTGATTGCCACCTCCAATTTCATGTCCGGAAAAACCGACGGCGACTACCAGCTCGCGATCCCCGATTATCAGGCGCATGCATGGGCGGAGATCTATGTAGACGGCTACGGCTGGATTCCCTACGAATTCACCGAGACCATCAAGGAGCTCTGGCATCAGCCGACACCGGAGCTGACCGGCACGGACGTTGCATCGGTCACCACGACGACCACCACCACCACGACGACCACGACGACCGTCGCATTTGAGCCCGATTACACCACCGAAACCACGGCATCCTCCTCCGGTACCGAGGCCGTGACCGTTTCCGGCACAACAGAGGGACAGACCGTCCGGCGCGTCAGCACACAATGGCTCAAGCCCGCTGCCGCCGTGGTTCTGCTCATTCTGATGATCGCGCTCGGCGTCTGGATTTATGTGCGCTTCCACCGGCATGTGCTCCGCAGGCGCAGCCGCGCCATGCACGAAAAGGACCCGAACAGGGCTGCGGATGCCGCCTACGACTTCCTGCTGGAGCTTCTGGAAATTCAGGGCATCGAGCAGCGCGGCCTCACCCATGAGCAGTTCGCTGCAAAGGCGGAAAAGGAGTGCAAGCTCCTGCCCGCAGGACGGCTGAAGCAGACGGTGTCATGGCAGCAGGAGGCGGTGTTCAGCCGCGACGGCATCACCGCACAGCAGGCCGAGAGCATGCGCAAAACCGCACAGCTCCTTGCAAAAAATATGTATGACGAGGCAAAGCCGCTGCGCAGATTCTCGCTGCGCTGGGGGCATCATATCGTCTGACTGTGACCAATCGCAGCACCTCTGCTCCCGCCGGAGCAGGGGTGTGCGTTTTCGCCCCTGCGCACAATTTGCGGGGGAAAATCCACAATTTTTTTACGTTTCATTACAAGTTTGTGATTGGATTATGAAAGTATTTGAAAAACCCTTTACAATTGGAGCAAAACATGCTAAACTATGCTTGAAACCCGCAGGACTGCGCATTTCGGGGTTTTTCTGCGCAGAATCCAGGCGGGCAAAGCACAAGTGAGAAACTGTAAATTGGGAAAAGTGAGGACGGGTAAATGGCTGAAACCATGACAAAGGAGCGCCCCGGACTTCTGAAAAGAATCGGGGGATTTTTCCGGCACATCCAGGAAATCCGGATGCACAATCAGCAAACCATGCTGAGATCCAATGCAATTCTTGCATGGCTGTTTCCGGTGTTCATCGTCTGTATGGCGGAGCTCAATCAGGATGTGCATATCATCGCATTCCTGCGGTTCTGCGTCCGCAGACCGACGGTGCTGCTGTTTGATTTCCTGTTTGCATACCTGATCTACGGGGTGCTCGTGATGATCACCAACCGCATCTGGGCGGCAGCGGCCATACAGGGAATCGGCTACATGACGCTGAGCGTGATCGAGCTGTTCAAATACAGCACAAACGGCAACCACTTCAAGCTCGTTGATCTGTCGGTCGGAACCAGTATCAAGAACCTGCGGAATCTTTCGAGCTTTGCTTACATCAAAATCACCGTGCCGCTGGTAGTGTATGTGCTCATTGCACTGGGCATGATCGGCTTCATCTTTATGCGGAATCCGGTCTTTACAAAACCCCTGCGCAAGCGCGTGCTCCCCGCAATCGGGCTGATGGCCTCCGTCGCAATGATCGTCTGCGTGCCGGGCATCTCCAAGACGGTGTATTCGATTTTCGGCGTCGATACGACCGTTTCCGCAAATGCATTCTCGGCCAATGAGAAATTTGAAAACAACAGTATGCTCGCGTTTATCGTCGAGACAACCTCCGAGCGCCTGAGCAATATGCTTGAGGAGCCGGAGAATTATACGAAGGAGCATGTGCTCGAAACCGTCACCGAGGCCGCTGAGCCCGCAACGAGTGACGTCAGACCGAATGTCATCGTCGTGATGTCCGAGTCGTTTGCGGATTTCCGCAGAGTCGAATCGCTGCATCTCGAAACCGATGCCTACGATACCTTCGATGCCGTCGCGGCACGGAGCCATCAGATCAATGTCGCAGTGCCGACCTTTGCCTCGTACACCGTCCGCACGGAGTTCGAGCTGATGTACGGCCTGCCGGTCCGCTCGCTGCTCGATACCATCACCCCGCAGCGCAAGATCGAGGTCGAAAAGCCTTCCTCGATGGTGTCCTATTACAACGGCCTCGGCTATAACACCGTGTATGTGCATCCGTTCGTCGAGACCTTCTACGGCAGAGACGAAATCTATTCGACCTACGGCTGGAATCAGATGATCTTCCAGGATCAGTTCACGGTTCCGCTGACCGAATACGGCAACGGCTATGCCTCCGATGAGGCCGTGACCGACCAGATTCTCGATGTCATCAAGAGCAGCGATGCGCCGGTGTATCTGCACGCAACCACGATGCAGAATCATCAGCCGTATGACTGGATCCCGGATAAAACCGAGATCGAGGTCTATCTGGAGGGCATCCGCGCAAGCAGCAAGGCGCTGGAGCGTATGATCAATGAGCTGGAGGCAACCGGCGAACCGACCGTTCTGCTCTTTGTCGGCGACCACTTCCCCTCGATGCGCAAGGAGGGCAATATCTACGACGCAGCCGGCTTCAACAGCGAAAACTGTGATGTGCTGTATGAGCAGCCTGCCCTGATCTGGAGCAATTTCGAGCTTCGGGAGGAGGCGCTGCCGCAGGAGACGATCTCGGTGTTCTACACCACCCCGACCATTATGCGGCTCGCAGGCCTGCCCGTCGATCCGTTCTATGCAACGGTTCTGAAGCAGATGGAGACCTATCCGGTCTATACGTCGATCTTCCTAGAGCCCGATGACCGGAACGAAACATTTGATCTGCTGACCTATGACCGCGTCGTCGGCGAGGATTATACCGGAACCAGAGACAAATAACATAAGACCGGCTGATTTCTGATTTCAGCCGGTCTTTTTTTGCTCATTCGATGGTCAGCAGGTGCGGAAGAGGCGGGCGGCGTTTTGGGCGGTGATCGAGCAGATTTCCTCCACAGATACGCCTTTTTCGCGCGCCATGACTGCGGCGGTTTCGGGGAGCATGGTGCTGTCGCAGCGCTTCCCGCGATAGGGAACGGGCGCCATATAGGGGCAATCGGTCTCCAGCAGCAGCCGGTCAAGCGGCACGCTCCGCAGCGCGGCGAGCGGCTTCTTCGCATTTTTGAAGGTGATCACGCCGGTGAAGCCGATATACAGCCCCATTTTCAGCACCTCCTGCGCGGACTCCGCCGAGCCGGAGAAGCAGTGCATCACGCCCTCCAGCGGCGCAAATTCCCGCAGAATCTCCAGCATATCGCCCATTGCATCGCGGCAGTGCAGGATCACCGGCAGATTCAGCTCCTTTGCGAGGGCGAGCTGCTCGCGCAGAATGCGCTTCTGCTGCACGGGGCCGCAGTCATCGTAGTGATAATCGAGCCCGATCTCGCCGATCGCGTGAACGGACGGATGCCGGGAGAGCGCCCGCAGCTCATCGAGATAGCCCTCCGGCGCATCGGGCGTTTCCGGGTGAATCCCGACCGCCGTGACCAGCAGCGCAGGAAACCGCTCCGCCAGCGCAAGACATGCAGCCGCAGAGGGCAGATCGGTCGCGCAGATCATGCACCTCCGGATGCCCTTTTCCGGAAATGACGCCAGCAGCGCATCGCGGTCGGCGTCAAAGGCTTCGTCTGTATAGTGAGAATGACTGTCGAATATTACCAATTTTTCCTGCAATTCATTCGCCTTCTTTCACATGTTCATAGGATGTTCACGGTTTATTGAAGAAATATGCAAGCAATTTTGTGTATGCCGTGATATAATAATAACGAACATGATAAAAAAACCTCTCTACTTCTTCTCAGGGGCGCGGCTGTGACAACAGCCGCGCTTTTGTTATGCCGTAATTTCGCTGAGGAAGCTCTCGCCGGCAAGCCCCGCGCCGGAGATGCCGAGCGCCTCGCAGACGGTCTGCCCGATATCCGAAAAGCCGCTGCGAATGCCGAGATTGACCGGCTTCACGCGCTTTCCCCAGACAATCAGCGGGATATATTCGCGGGTGTGATCGGTGCCGTGCGCGGTCGGGTCACAGCCGTGATCGGCCGTAATCATCAGCAGATCGTCCTCGCGGAGCTGCGGCAGCAGAGCTCCGAGCTGCGCATCAAACACATTGAGCGCCTCGGTGTAGCCCGCGGGGTCGCGCCGGTGGCCGTATGCACTGTCAAATTCCACGAGATTGACAAAGCACAGCCCCTCGAAATCGCGCCCGGCAAGCCCGATCGTCTTGCCCATGCCGTCGTCATTGGAAACGGTGCGGTGTCCCTCCGAGATGCCCTGCCCGTTGAAGATATCCGCGATCTTTCCGACGGAAATCACGGATTTCCCCGCATCCCTGATGCGGTCGAGAACCGTCGGGGCAAAGGGCGAAACCGAGTAATCATGCCGGTTCGCGGTGCGTTTGAAATCGGGGTATGTGCCGATAAACGGCCGCGCGATGATCCGCCCGACGGCATATTCGCCCTGCATGATTTCCCGCGCTTTTTCGCAGATTTTGTATAGCTCCGGCACCGGAATGATCTCCTCGTGCGCCGCAATTTGCAGAACGCTGTCCGCCGAGGTGTAGACGATCAGCGCGCCGGTCTCCATATGCTGCCGCCCGTAATCGCGGATGACCTCTGTGCCGGAATACGGCAGGTTGCAGAGGATTTCTCTGCCGGTCGCCGCTCTGAGCTGCGCCAGAACCGCCTCCGGAAATCCCTCCGGATAGGTCTTCATCGGGATTGTCGAGATCAGCCCCGCGATCTCCCAGTGACCGGTCGTGGTGTCCTTTCCCGCAGAGCGTTCCGCGCATTTGCCGTATGCCGCAGCGGGTGCCTCTGCCGGCTCGCCGCAGCCGATGCCGTCAATGTTGAACAGCCCCATTTTTTGCAGATTCGGCACATGCAGCGCCCCCGTGCGCACCAGCGCGCCGATCGTGTGCGTGCCGGCGTCTCCGAAGGCAGCAGCGTCCGGCAGAGCGCCGCAGCCGCAGCTGTCCAGTACAATCAAAAAAATCCGTCTCATCTCAAATCCCTCCTTAAATATTGTTGTTTCCCCCGCCCCTCTCCGGGGTGTAAACGTGCCCTTCAGCGATGGGCAGTGGGGGACGCCGTCCCCCACACCCCCTGCCAGAGGGATACTATCCCTCTGGACTCCCATTACTGCTCCGCTTCAGCCCCTTTGCAAGGGGTTGAAGCGGAGCAGCAGCGGGTTTCCAAAGGGACAATGTCCCTTTGGCGGGGTGGGTGAGTTTGCATTGCAAACTCATAGCGCAGCGTGCGAGAGCCCCATTTCCTATCCGCCGGAGGCACATCTACCTCCCTTCGGGTTATCAGGACGGGGAGCCGGAATAGAGCATACCGAGGCGTTCGGAGTGGGCGGCGCGGAACGCGGCGAAGCGCCCCTCATCCAGAGCCTCACGGATCTGCTCTGTCAGATGATTATAGAACCACAGATTATGCTGGACGGCAAGTCTGCCGCCGAGCTGCTCCCCTGCCTTAAAGAGGTGCCGGATATAGGCGCGGGAGAAATTCCGGCAGGTCGGGCACTGGCAGCCCTCCTCGATCGGTCTCGGGTCGGTTTCAAAGCATTTATTCGTCAGGTGCATGATGCCCTGCATGGTAAACACCGTTGCATGGCGTGCATTCCGGCTCGGCATCACGCAGTCAAACAGGTCAATGCCGCGCGCGACGCCCTCGACAATATTCTGCGGTGTTCCGACGCCCATGAGATAGCGGATCTTATGCTTCGGCATATGCGGCTCGACATGCTCGATGATGTCATACATCACCTCGGTCGGCTCGCCGACGGCCAGCCCGCCGATCGCATAGCCGTCGAGGTCGAGCGCCGCGATCTCGTCCATATGCTGCATGCGCAGGTCGGCATAGGTGCAGCCCTGATTGATGCCGAAAAGAAGCTGATGCGGGTTCACCGTATCCGGCAGCGCATTCAGCCTTGCCATTTCCGTCTTGCAGCGTTTCAGCCAGCGGGTTGTGCGCTGACAGCTCTGCTCGGCATACTTGTACGGCGCGGGGTTCTCGACGCATTCATCAAACGCCATCGCGATCGTCGAGCCAAGATGCGACTGAATCTGCATGCTCTCCTCGGGCCCCATGAAGATGCGCTTTCCGTCGATATGCGACTGGAAGGTGACGCCCTCCTCCTTGATCTTCCGCAGCTTTGCCAGTGAAAACACCTGAAATCCGCCGCTGTCGGTCAGGGTCGGGCCGCGCCAGCCGGTAAAGCCCTGAAGCCCGCCCATTGTCCGGACGATCTCATCGCCGGGGCGGACATGCAGATGATAGGTATTGCACAGCATGACCTGACAGTGTACCGTCTCCAGATCGCGCGCCGAGAGCGCACCCTTGATCGCGCCTGCCGTTGCGACGTTCATGAAGCACGGTGTCTGAAAGTCTCCGTGAACCGTATGGAATACGCCCCTGCGGGCGGTTTGTTCCGTTTTCAGCAATTCATACATGGATTTTTTCGATTCCTTTCCTGAGCCTGCTTCTATCATACCATATTTTCATAAAAAAAGCAAGGCGGCACGCAAAAACGCAGCCGGCATGCTGCATGCACACCGGCTGCGCGTATTTACTGTAACAGCCCGGAAAGAAAGGCGTCCAGATCCAGAATCGTGAACAGGCCGTCCCGGTCAAAATCCGCGGTTTCCCTGCGGATGGTATCCGCCGTTGCAGCATCCAGCGTGCCGTCCTCAGCAAGGAACCGGCAGAGCAGCACCGCATCCGCGATCTCGACCGCACCGCTGCGGTTATAGTCGCCGATGCCCTGAAACGGGGTATCGGTCTGCGCCGCATACTCCTGCACATAGGAGCCGGTATATCCGTAAACGGTCACATCTTCGCTGAGGAATGCCCGTTCGCCGATCGCCGTCACACTTGCCGGGACGGTAACAGAGCGCAGCTCATAGCAGGCCTCAAATGCGCGCGCACCGATCTCTGTGACGCTGTCCGGCAATGTGATTTCGGTCAGCCTTATGCAGTTATAACATGACATCTCGCCGATCCGGAGCATCTCCTCCGGAAGTGTGACCGTCTCAAGATACTGGCTGCCGGTCAATGCATACGCTCCGATCTCCAGCACGCCGCCGGGGATAACATAGTGTTTCTCCTTGCGGCCGGGCGGATACTGGATCAGCACGGTCCTATCGGCATCGAACAGCACGCCGTCTGCCGAAGCGTAGGAGCGGTTTCCCTCTGCGACCGAAATCCCGGTCAGCTTGCTGCATCCGGGAAAAACTGCCGTCCCGATATCCGTCACATTTTCCGGGATGCTGACCGTTTTCAGCCGGGAGCATCCCAAAAATGCTCCGCTCCCGATCTCAGTCAGGCTTTCCGGCAGCTCTGCTTCCGTCATCCAGATGCACTCCTGAAAGCAGCTGTCGCCGATTCGGGTGACGCCCTCCGGAATGACAATTCCGGTCAGACTGCCGCATTCCGAAAAGGTCCGGTCTCCGAGATTCTGAATGCCGTCGGATATCACCGCGCTTGTCAGCATATTGCAGCCGGAGAAGCAGCCGTCCATGCTTGTGACGCTGCCCGGAATCACGACCTCTGACAGCCCGGAGTTCATGAACGCCCCGTTCATCCGGGTCAGTCCCTCCGGCAGCCGGATCTCCTTCAGATTCCGGCAGTTTCCGAATGCATTTGGCGCGATCACGGTCAGCGTGTCCGGGAGCCGGACATCCGCCAGACTGCTGCAATCTAAGAAGGTATTGCCTGATATGGCGGTCATGCCCTCGGGCAGCGTGATCTCCGTCAGGGCGGTGCAGCCGGAGAACATGCCGGAGCCGACGGCCTCCGGCGCGCCGTTCATTCGGACATCCGTCAGCGATGTGCAGCCCTCAAACACGGAATTGCCGACCTTGCTGAGGCTTTCCGGCAGGCTGACCGCCGTCAGCGCGGTGCAGCCCATGAAAGCCTCACTGTTCAGATCGGTCAGCCCCTCCGGCAGATCGGCCGCCGTCAGCGCCGTGCATTCCCGGAACGCATTGCTTCCGATTTCTGTCAGACTCTCCGGCAGGCTGAGCTCCTCTATCATGCCGCACTGCCGGAATGCCACGGCGCCGATCGAGCGCAGCTTCTCCGGAAGCCGGAGCTCCTTCAGCGATTCGCAGCCGTCGAATGCAGACCCGCCGATCGTTTCGATGCTGTCCGGCAGGCTGACCTCCGTCAGTGCCGTACAAAGCCGGAATGTAGACGAGGGCAGCTCCGTAATGCCGGCGGGCAGGCTGAATCCGGTCAGTCCGCTGCATGAAAGAAAGATTCCTGAGCCCAGTCTCGTCACGCTGTCCGGAATCTGAACCTCGGTCAGCCCGGTGCAGTTCCTGAACACATTGCTGCCGAGCTCGGTCAGCCCGTCCGGCAGTGTGATCCCGGTCAGTCCGGTGCATCCCTCAAACACTTTGTCGCCGATCCAGGTCAGCCCCTCAGGCAGTGTGACCGCCGTCAGTCCGGTGCAGCCGGAGAAAAAGCCTCTTGGCAGCTCTGTGATCTGATCGGGAACCGTAAACGAGGTCAGTCCCGTGCATCCCTCAAGGATACTGTACCACAGAACCGTAACGCTCTCCGGCAGCGTCAGTGCGGTCAGCCCGGTGCAGTTCCGGAAGGCCATTGCGCGAATCTCCGTCACACTGTCCGGAATCGTGATGCGGGTCAGCGCAGCACAGTCTGCAAATGCACTCGGCCCGATGACCGTCACCGGCAGCCCGTCGATCTCCGCGGGAATCTCCGCTGCGGTGCCGCTCCCGGTATATTTGAGGATCATAACCGCGTCCCCTTTTGTCATCACGGAGTATTCATAATCGCCTGCGGTCAGTGTCTCCGCACAGACCTGCGCGGCCGGCGGCATGATGCGCCCGGGCAGCATCCCGCAGCATGCGGCTGTCATCAGGACGGCTGCGGTCAGCGCCGCCGGAATCCGTCTGTATTTCATACGCGCTCCTCCCTCCCCGCCGCAGCGTGCAGCGGAGCCTTTTGCATCATTATACCATGTGCCGGGCTGATTTGCAAGCTATTTTTCTCTGCGGAGCGAGCTGAGGTAGACCTTGCAGAGCAGCAGCCCGAATGCCAGCTCCCCGGCCGAGAGCACCGCAAAGAAGATGATGAACGTCATGGTATCGCTGAGTGCCCCCTCGAAATAATAGAAGTCCGGGTTCTGCGGGTCATAATAGAGCGTGACGCTTTCCTTTTTCATCAGCTCCGGGTCATCGGTTTTGATGCCCCCCGAAGGGAACACGCCGTCCGTCTGAAAGTCGATCACGACGGAGCTTTCGTCGAGCTTTTTCCGCCTGCCGCCGGAATCGACCTGAAAATGCGTGTTATTGCCCTGTATTGCAGCGGTGCAGCGGGTTCTCATGCGGTAATGCGCCGCGGCGAAACATACCGACGCTGCCGCGAATACAACCGAAAGCAGGAAGGTCAGGCCGAGCATCGCTTCCTTCAGCCTGCTCCGCGGTGCAATGTTCGCCTTTTTTCTTTTTTGTTTCATGTGATATTCCTTTCTTTTGCTGCTGTTCATGCTATATGCACAGTATATCACGAATTTCCCGGCATGTAAAGTTCTTTTTCTATTCCCATTGAACTTTTCGGCATAATATGTTATACTTAGTACAGTCATTCCTGCATGTACGCGGAAGCTGCTCCGGAATGACAAATCCAGCATGCAGATTCCGCAGAATTCTGATCGAATCGCCGTAGTATGCCGTAACGGCCGCGCAGCCGCCGAAGCCGTGTACGACGCTGATATCATAGAGCAGATTATCCGAGACGGTGATGTTTTGGCAGAGCCCCTCGACGCCCGTGGGATATTTCTCGCGGCTGGAGGTATTGCCGTCGCCGATATACACATGCTGCGGATGCCCGAGCGTGATGCCCGACGAGGTGATATCGGTGATGTAGTTGCCGGAAACCGTGCAGTTGACCGCGTCGTTCGGCATCGAGAGCCCGTCCGCGCCGGTGTGCTTGATGACATTGCCCGTGAAATTGACCGAATCCGCATTGGACACCTCCACTGCGCCCGGGAGCGTATCGGCCATTTCATATTTTTCGTTGTGCCAGTTGGAGTCGGCAAATGCAGTATAGGTCTGCGCAGCCTGACAGGTCGTCTTGCCGTGCGAGCCCGCAACATCCGTGAGCTGGTAGTCCGTATGTGCAAAGGTCAGGTTCTGCACACGGTCGGAGGCCGAGTTCCCGGTGATTGTGATGAGCCGCTCGGCAAACGGCGCCTCGACGTCTGCCTGCCCCGCGGTGATGCTGTACTGCCCGTAGCCGCCCCGCGCGCTCAGCGCGACGCTGCCCATATTGGCGCGGTGATCGTTGACGTAGAGATTGCGCAGCTTGTAGTCGCGGTCGAGCGGCGCCGCATACAGATGATCGTTGTACTCCGACCAGCCCGTGACCTGCTTTGCGCCGGAAAAGACCGGCGTCTCACCCTCATACGCCTGATAGATGATGCGGTGTCCGTCCGGTGCGGAGTCGCGGGTATCGAACGCGACCGGCTCCGTGATGCGGTAGGTGCCGCCGCAGAAGCCGGATGCGGTTGCTGTGTTTCATTTGATTTTACCCCCTGAAATTACTGCTGCTGCCGCTTTTTTGCATTTCTGTTTCAGGGCTTGCAGCTATGTTTATCATAGGATATTGGTACGATCTTGTCCAATAGACGTTTTGCAAAAATGCCGTAAAATCTGCATGTAATTCCTGTAAAAGGGGAAAATCCTGCTAAAATATGAGAATTGAGACCGTATGATGCAAAAATGCGCAGACCCGGGATAAACCGAATCTGCGCTCTGATTTTTCTGTAAATCTTCACCGGTACACCGCGCCGAGCTGCTTGAGCTCATTGCGCACCGGAATCAGCTTGTTCGCCGGAAACCGCGTCGCCGTGCAGTCCCTGAGGATTGTCACCTGCAAGCCGTGCTGCGCCGCAGCCTTTGCCGCGCCGGAGATGCTGCCGTACTCGTCGATCCCGCAGAGCAGCACCGAATCGTAGCCCTCCGCCTCCATTTTCGCCGCAAAATCGGGATTCAGGTACGGATCGGCGGTGTTTTTCTCAAAATAGTTGTCCGAAACGACATCGAGCCCGGCGTAGAGCTTTGCGCCCTCGGTCTGCTCGATGCAGAACCCGAACACCAGATGATTCGTCGGAGTATCCGGGAAAATCTGTGCGAGATAGATCACATCGGTGCCCTCCGCCTGTGCCTGCGCGATCGCCGCATTGACAGCCGGAATCAGCCGCGCCGTGTCATACGGGAACTTCACCTTGCGCTTTTCCCAGAGATAGTCATTTTGCAGCTCAATAACCAGAAGTGCTGCCTTACCCATTTGTGATTCCTCCCCGTCAGACGGTATTTCTGCACGAAAGCTCCTGCCTGCTGCCGATGACGAGCAGAATGCCCGCCCCGCAGCACACCTCCGCGTGCTCCGCCGTGATCTCATTGCTGACGCCGAGCGGAAAGCTCCGCCGGAGCTCCGCGCCCTCAAGCGGATATTTCGTGCCGCGGATGCAGACCCCGCTGCACGTTTCGCTCCATGCGAACACGGAAAACGTCTCATCCTCACGCTTTCGGAACCGTCCGGTTTCGCCGGGCAGCAGCATGACCGCCCAGTCTCCTGCGCCGATCAGCATGCCGGATGCGCCGTGCTCCCGCAGGAATTCGAGCGCCTGCAAATTGGCGAGCGTATGGTCAAGGCGTCCGCCGAAAGCCCCGAAAATGCAAAGCTCGCGGAAGCCCTTTTCAAGCGCCGTCCGGACGGCAAGCATCGTGTCCGTGTCATCCTTTTCCGCAGGCGCGGTGATGTGCGGAAGCGCCGCCGGCACCGCCCCGAGAGAATCAAAATCCCCGAGCACGAGATCCGGTGTGAGATGCAGACGCTCGCAGAGCCGCAGCCCGCTGTCCGCGCAGATGACAAACGCATCCTCCGGCACCGGCCGGCAGGGAAGCCCCTGCTCCGGGCCGCCCGCAAAAATCACGCAAATTCCGGCATTCTGCATCATCAGCGCCTCCGATTTTCTGATTTTTTATTTCTGATAGAGGCGGTTGCTCTGGAACTGTGCATCGCAGGTGAGGTTGACGCCGAGCCGTTTCAGCGTGCGCTCATCGACCTGCGAGAGAATCACAGTCGAGTGCATCTCGCAGCCGCGCAGCTTCGAGAGCTGGGTCATGGCGCGCTCCGCAGTCGGGTTTGTCGCCGCAGAGATCGACAGCGCGACCAGCGTCTCATCGGTATGCAGCCGCGGATTCTCATTGCCCAGATGATCAACCTTCAGATGCTGGATCGGCTCGATGACCGTCGGGCTGAGCAGCAGGATATCGTCGTTGATCCTGCCGAGCGCCTTCAGTGCATTGAGCAGCATCGTCGAGCAGGGACCCATGAGGTCGGAGGTTTTGCCGGTGACGATCTTGCCGTTCGGGAGCTGAAGCGCTGCTGCCGGTGCGCCGGTGCGCTCTGCGATCTCCCGCGCTCTGGCGATGACCGGGCGCTCATCCTCGGTAAGGTTCATCTGCTGCATGAGCAGCTCGAGCTTATACACCGTGTCCGCATCGGACTTCCCCTGCCGCAGGCTGCACCGCTCATTGAAATAGCGCCGGATGATCTCCTGCCGGGACGCCGCACGCGCCGCCTCATCGTTCACGATGCAGAAGCCCGCCATGTTGACGCCCATATCGGTCGGGGACTGATACGGCGAGGTGCCGTAGATCTGATCGAACATCGCGTGCAGAACCGGGAACACCTCGACATCGCGGTTATAGTTGACCGCGGTTTTGCCGTATGCCTCCAGATGGAACGGGTCGATCATGTTGATATCGTTCAGGTCGGCGGTTGCGGCCTCATAGGCGACATTGACCGGATGCTTGAGCGGGACATTCCAGATCGGGAAGGTCTCGAATTTCGCATAGCCGGACTCGATGCCGCGCTGATGCTCCTGATAGATCTGCGAGAGGCAGACCGCCATTTTGCCGGAGCCCGGCCCCGGTGCCGTCACAACCACGAGCTGCCGGCTGACCTCGATGTACTCGTTTTTGCCGAAGCCGTCCTCCGAGAGAATCAGCGGGAGATTGGAGGGGTAGCCCTCGATCGGATAATGCCGGTACACGCGGATGCCGAGCGCCTCAAGGCGCTTCTGGAATTTCTCCGCGGCAGGCTCGCCGGTAAAGCGCGTCATGACGACGCTGCCGACATACAGCCCCTTTTTCCGGAATACGTCGATCAGGCGCAGAACATCCGAATCATAGGTGATGCCGAGGTCGCCGCGGGTGCGGTTTTGCTCGATATCCGAGGCGTTGATCGCAATGACGATCTCGACCTCCCGTTTGAGCTGAAGGAGCATTCTGAGCTTGGAATCGGGCTGAAAGCCGGGCAGAACCCGCGATGCGTGGTAATCATCGTAGAGCTTGCCGCCGAATTCCAGATACAGTCTGCCGCCGAACTGCTGAATCCGCTCGCGGATGTGTGCCGACTGGGTTTTGATGTACTGTGCATTGTCAAACGCAAGTGTCTTCTTTTTGACTGCCATATCCTCATTTCCTTTCACAGTCTGATCTGCTTCAATTCCTTACAGTAGTATTATACCACATTATAACAGAAAATTCAATGGGAGCGGGCGAAAAAGGTGTGGCATATCGGGGATTTTATGATTACAGGAATAAAGTATCCGCTTTGCGGATGCTATTTTGGAATGGGGACCTCTATCGCAGGTCCCCAAGCCCGCCGAGCTCTTTGCACGCTAGGGGAGTTTCGCGCTCTGCGGAGCGCGACGAGGGCTCTGCCCTCGACCCGCGAGCTTTTTGAAAAACTCCCATTTAAGAAAAGTGTTCCTGCGATAAATCAGAATTTAGTGCATATGTGATATCAGCTTGGAAACAAATGCTTGTAGTT
>JAFUAD010000067.1 GCA_017460835.1 Oscillospiraceae bacterium | reverse complement strand
TGAATTATGGGCGCATGAACCAAGCGGGCAGCACACACCTGTGCTGCGGCGGGCAGTGCCCGCTGCCGGTTCGCTTCGCACCATAATGAGCGGAGCCGGATGTTTTATCTCAGCCGAATATTTTGGCACGCTTGGGCGTGCAGCCGCGGGATTACCCGTATGTGAATCGTGGGAGCATAAACCAAAAGAGCAGCACACTCCTGTGCTGCGTCCTAATTGGTACTGGGTGCATGCGAAAAGAAACCCGCGAAGCCAAAACGGCAGCCGGCACTGCCGGCCGAAGCCAAATCGCCAGCGGGGGCTCCCCGCCCGGCGCGGGGGAACTTCATCATCATCGTCATCATATGAATGACTAAGCTGATTGTTTCATATTGCCTGCACGCGGGAAGCCGTTATCGCTTCCCGTTCTCTATGTGCGTGCGGGTATGACTGTTCTGAAATATCGAAGGATTTATGGTTCTCAATCTCATTATTATTTAACATAGGCACTGCACAAAAAAGCATTGACTTTGCAGCAAATGCGTGAGTATAATAAAGATACAGACGCAAAAAATGACAGCGTTTGCGAGACAAATGCATTTCGGGGGGAATGATAGAATGAAGAAGCACCTGATCGGAAAAACGGGTGCTGCGCTGCTTGCTGCCGCGCTGCTGATGCAGCCGGTCCCGGCGCAGCTCTCTGCGGCGGTTTATGCCGAGGAAGCACAGTATCTTTACGGCGACCTTGATTTCAGCGGCGGGCTGAATGCCGATGACCTTTCGCTGATGAAGCAGGCGATGTTCGGTACCTTGCAGCTCACCAGCATTCAGCAGCAGGCATTTGATCTGGACGCGGACGGCAGCGCGGGGCTCTCCGATGCCGTGATGATGCAGAAATATCTGCTGACGGAGATCACGGAATTTCCGGCGGGCGTGCGGTTTACCGCAGGAGCCGATGACCCTGACGAGGACGGCGAATTCATCGCGGCGGCGATCAAGGAGCACGGCGCCTCGCTCCCGACTGCGGGCAAGGCCAATCTGGTCGTGTTCTATGTCGATTTCCCGGACTGCCGCTATTCCTATGCGCCCTCTGAGGACGAGATGAACCGGATCGCCTTCGGCGCAGCGGATGCATCGAATCCGTGCTACCCGTTCGAGAGCTTTTCCGCATTCTACGGCAGAGCCTCAAAGGGGAACATGCAGCTCAGCGGCCGGGTGTTCCGCTATACCACAAAGGAAAATCAGGCGGCCTATGATGACAACAAGGTCAAGATCGCCGAGGAATGCTACGATGCATTCAAGGATACGGTCGATTTCGCGCAGTTTGACGGCGACGGCGACGGCAGAATCGACGCGACGCTGTTCACGACGCCGACCGGTGCGGGCGATGACCACTGGTGGCCGTGCGCGGGCGCATTCGGCGATCCGCAGTACCGCGTAGACGGCAAGGCGGTCGGGCATATCATCACCGGCAATGCGCAGATCGGATCCACAACGGATTATGTCAATTTCATCAGCTCCTACTGCCATGAAATGGGACACTGCACCGGGCTCCCGGACTACTACCTCTTTACCTCAAACGATTCCGAGGGCATGCACGGCGCGGCGGGCATCGAGCTCATGGATACCGATGCCGGCACGGACTTCGGTGCATTCTCCAAGCTGATGCTCGGCTTCTACCGCGAGAATCAGATCGAGGTTTACCAGACCGCGATGGGCTCCAAGACCTATACGCTGCGCAATGCACAGACCGACGCCGGAAACTGTGTCATCATCCCGTATCAGGATCAGCTCGGCGACCACTATTTCTCGGAATTCTTCATCATTGAGTATGCCTCGCAGGACGGCAACAACAGCCGGGTTCCGTGGTGGCAGAAGAAGGGCAGCGGCGTCCGCGTTTATCACATTGACGCAACGACCGAATACGGCTGGAACACCTATTTCCGCTATGCAAGCGGCAGCGAATTCACAAACTCTGACCGCGGCAGACGCCTGATCCGCATTATCGACGACACCGACACCGATAATTTCTATCATGCGGGCGATGTCATCACAAACAGCATCTCCGGCTTCAACTGGTATGACGGCAATGCGCAGCAGACCGTTGATCCCGGGCTGAAGATCTCGGTGGATTCCTTCGCCGATGACACCTATACCATTACGATTTCCGCAAAATAACAGCAAACCGGCTCACTGCAATGTGGGTCGGTTTTTTGCGCATTGCATCCGGCTGGCCGGAGCAGAGCAGGTTTGTGCGCATCTGCTGAAAATTCGCTGCCCGCGGGAATCCGAAATTTTTTTCGCCTTTGGGCTTGACAAGCGCCCGGATTTGTGGTATAATAGCTAAGTAGTAGGGGTATAGCTCAGCTGGTAGAGCAGCGGACTCCAAATCCGCGTGCCGAGGGTTCGATTCCTTCTGCCCCTGCCATAGCAGAAATGCCGCAGATACGCGAAAGCTCGTATCTGCGGCATTCCGTTTTTCTTTGGATAACAATGGATGAACGGAGCCGGAAGCCGTTTTCGGCGAGCAGCACATGGCCTGCGAACGCCGGATGCAAACTGACCGAGCGCCGTTTGAATTTAACTGCAAATGAAAAGCAGCCTGCCCGTGCAGACTGCTTTTTCCCGTCTATTCGGCAGCGATGATCTGCCTTGTATCCTGCACGATCTCCGCAAGCGTAGCCGATTTCAGTTCACGCTCCATCGCCTGCTGCACCGCTGTTGTGAATTTGCATGTGATCTGCATAGATTCTTCATCTCACTTTTATTCTCTCACCACGCTGATTCTCTGCCTGATGTGGTCGCCGCTTTCGTTTTCGTCAACCATTGCAATCGCGTAATCCGCATAGCTGATGATGCGCTCGCCGACCGCCTGAAATCTCCGGCGGCGCTGATGAACGTCCATTTGACATCGCTTCTTTTCCGCAGATCCTCAAGCTCCTGCCCCTGCGCATTGGCAAGCGGGAGGAACATTGCCGGGAAGTCTTTGCCGTCCTTGACCTGAACGGTGTGCTCCGGGTTGACATAGAGGCTGCCCGCGCCGCCGACGATCAGGAGCCGGGTATCGGTGCCGGAGAGCAGATCGCAGTCCTTTTCGTAATATACAATGTCCATCCGGTCGTTGATGCGTTTGGTTCTGCCGGTCTGATGATACCCCATTTTCTCGTATAGATGCAGATTGCCTTTCCTGTGATATCAGCCCGCGCTGAAAATGTCAATCGGAAGGGCGGGGGATTCCCGGATGCGCAGCAGGGCAGGCGCGGGAGGCACCGCGGCGGATTTCGTGTGAGGCGCCGGGACTGCGAAAATGCATAAAATTTTCCGGAATGCCGGCTCTGCATTCATTCCGGATGTATCTTGCATTTTGACGGAATATATGGTATGATATAGTTGCTGTGTTATGGGCTTTTTACGGGTGCTCCGGCACATGCAGTGATTTTGTTTGAGGGGAGAATTTTCCATGCAGATCAGAAAACATACCGGGCTGACGCTCCTGCTTGCCGGGATCATGGCGGCGGGGCTGAGCGGATGCTCCAGCGACCGCGATCCGAATACGGCGGAGCAGGAGAGCTCTGCGGCAGAGACCACGACCGCCGCAGCAGCAGAACCGGAGGAAACCGCGACCTCACAGTCCGAGACAACCACGGAGACAGCAGCCTCCGCAGAGACCGAAACGACAGCAGCCTCGACTGCGGCAAGCCCCGGCAGCACCAATGCCCCGCAGCCGCAGATCACCGGCGCGGATGACGACACCAGGCTGCTCTGGAGCGAGCGGGGACTGGAAGCCGTCACAATCGACAGCACGGACGGCTACGGCGAGGACCTCGCGGTCGGCTCGGATTACCTGAACTGGACGCTGAACGGCTATGACGGCAGCCCCTCGGGCGATGCCGTGCCGGATATGAAGGCGTCGTTCACCTATAACGGGCAGCTTCAGCAGAACGGTCAGATCCGCGTGCTGTCCGGCAGCGACGCGCATTACCCGAACGGGCTCTATATGCATGTGGATAATATCGCGGATTTCCCGTATTTCCCGAAGGATACCCGCGACAGAGGCTGGTTCGTGATCCAGAATGCCGATGAGGTGCTGGAGATGCTCGGGCTGGAGTCACCGGCGGAGATTTCCGGTGATCTCTCCGTCGCCGTGACCGTCGATTCGCTGTATGTTCATGTTTCGGCGGATGATTACGATACGCTGCATGTTGTCTCTGCGACGAGACGCTGACAGACCGGAAAAGGAGAACAGAAAATGAGAACAGGGTTGAAATATACGGCCTTGCTGACCGCTGCGGTGTGCTTGCTTTCGCTGCCGGGCTGCGGCAAGGACAAAAAATCCTCCTCCGCTGCGGACAGTGGATTCCCGGAGACCTCGATTCCGGAATTCACGATTCCGGAGAACATCCTCGGCGAGCCGAGTGCGGATATCCCGGATTTTGAGATGGACAAATACAAGGTGCCGGACAACGAGGGCATGCAGCTTGTGCAGGATATGAAGATCGGCTGGAACCTCGGCAACACCTTTGATGCAACGGACAACACCAAGCTCGAGGATATGTCGCCGGAAGCCGAAATGAAATATGAGGAAAAGTGGTGCGGCACGGTCACGACGGTCGAGAACATTGCCGCGATCAAGGCAGCGGGCTTTCAGACGATCCGGATTCCGGTTTCGTGGCATAATCATGTCGATTCGGAGAATCATATCTCTGAGCAGTGGATGCGCCGCGTCAAGGAGGTCGTGGACTGGTCGCGCGCCTGCGATCTGTACGTCATCCTGAATGTTCACCACGACAATGACGAAAATGTGTATTACCCGGATTCTGCGCATCTGGAGCAGTCGAAAACCTATCTGACTGCGGTCTGGACGCAGATCGCCGATGTGTTCAAGGATTATGACGAGCACCTGATTCTGGAATCCATGAACGAGCCGCGGCTGGTCGGGACCAGCGCCGAATGGTGGCTCGACAAGAACAATCCGGACTGTGTGGATTCCGCAAACTGCATCAATGAGCTCAATCAGCTCTTTGTCGATACCGTCCGGAATTCCGGCGGAAACAACGCGACCCGCTGGCTGATGTGCCCCGGCTATGCCGCCTCGCCGGACAGCGTGATCTATGACGGCTTCAAGCTGCCGGAGGATCCGGCAAACCGCATCATTGTTTCGGTGCATGCATACAGACCGTACAGCTTCGCGCTGGATACGAAGGGCACAAATGAATGGTCTGCGGACAATCCCTCGGACACCTCGCAGATCACCACATTTATGGATCAGCTTTACGGCAAATTCGTCCTGAACGGCATCCCGGTCGTCATCGGCGAATTCGGCGCGATGAACAAGGACAATGACGCAGACAGAACCGCATTTTCCGTATATTACACCGCAGCAGCGCGCGCACGCGGCATTTCCTGCGTCTGGTGGGATAACAATGCGTTTACATCCAGCGGCGAAAACTTCGGCCTGCTGCTCCGCGCAACCTCCACCTTCCCAAATCCAACCGTCGTGCAGGCGCTCATGAAGGGCAGCGAGATCAGATAAATCCGCCGCAAACAGAAAAAGGGGAGACTCAGAATGATCAGACAATGGGCTGCGGCGATCCTGTGCCTCAGCGCGCTGGCGCTCTCTGCCTGCGCAGAGGAAAGCAGCATCGCCCCCGCTCCGGCGGAAACCACCTCCACCTCCGCCGAAACGACCGTCACGACAACGGAAACGACCGTGACCGTCACGCAGACCGCGCCGCCGCTCGCGGATTTCACCGTTGCGGAGGGGCTCACGCTGGAGGCGGTTGAGGACAGTATCCGCGATGACCGGTGTACGCTGCGCCTGACCAATACCGGCGGCAGCACCCGGAGCTATCAGAATGAATACCGTCTCATCGACGCTGCGACCGGACAGCCGGTCCGGGTCATCAACAGCCTGGATGAGATGCAGACCAAAACCATGCAGATCGCGCCGGGCGAGACCAAGGAAATCCAGGCGGACTGGTCAGAGCGCTACGGCAGGCTCGCGGGCGGCGATTATGAATATGAGCTGCTGCTTTCACTCAATGAAGGCACCGGCGAGCGGACGGTCTGCCGCGCACCGTTTACGGTCGTGGAGTCGGTCTTTACGCCGACGCTGACGATCGTACCCGGAACGGTAAAGCCGAACGGCCTGACCCTTCAGGTGCAGAATTCCGACGATGCCGGCCGCTCCTACGGCCTCGCATACCGGATCTATGAGCAGGAAAGCGGCAGGCTGATGGTGCGGATCACCGATACACAGGCAAAGATCAGCAAAAATTATCATGTGAAGCCGGGCGAAATGCTGACGCTGGAGCTCAACTGGAAGGACGGCTTCGGGTCGCTGCTGGCCGGCGCGTATACCCTTGAGATCGAGCTTCTGGAGGACGGCTCTGACGCCGCCAGAACCTACCGCGCCGACTTTGAGATCAGCTGATACGCAGGCAAGAGGGAGGAAATCCGCATTTCCTCCCTCAAACTGATGAACGGAGGAAACCATGCTTCGGATACAGGATCTCTCCCTGCCGCTGTCCTATACAGAGGATGACCTGCGGCAGAGGGTCTCAGCGGTGCTGCGCTGCGGGCAGGATGCGCTGCGCACGGTGCGGCTTGTCCGCCTTGCCGTCGATGCGCGGAAGCAGGTGCATTTTACCGCTTCGGCGGATGTGACCGTGCAGGATGAGGAAGCCGTGCTGCGCCGCCTGCCGGAATCCGCAAAAGTGCAGAAGGTGCAGCCGTTTGTCATGCCGCATTATAAAAAATGCAGCCTGCCGCATCCGCCTGTTGTGATCGGCGCGGGGCCGGGCGGACTGTTTGCCGCATGGATTCTCGCGCAGGCAGGGCTTTGCCCGGTTCTGCTGGAGCGCGGCAGACCCGTCGCAGAGCGGCAGAGGGCCGTGCAGCATTATTACATGACCGGGCAGCTCGACCCTGAATGCAATGTGCAGTTCGGAGAGGGCGGCGCCGGGACATTTTCCGACGGCAAGCTGAATACCGGCACAAAGGATCCGCGCATCCGGCAGGTTCTCGAAACCTTTGTGAGCTGCGGCGCGCCGGAGGAAATCCTCTGGCAGGCAAAGCCGCATATCGGCACCGACCGGCTGGCTGTCTGCATTCCGGCGCTGCGCAGGCAGATCGAGGCTGCGGGCGGAACCGTGCTGTTCGGCGCAAAATGCACCGGCATGACCGCGGAAAACGGGCGGCTTGTCTCGGTTGAATACAGCAAGGACGGGGCGATGCAGTCGCTCCGCACCGACTGCGCCGTGCTTGCGGTCGGGCACAGTGCCCGCGATATTTTTGAATGGGCGCTGCGGGCGGGGCTGCCGATGGAGCAGAAGCCCTTTTCGCTCGGCGTGCGCATTGAGCATTTGCAGCGGGATATTGACCGCTTCTGCTACGGAAAAGCGGCGGGGCATCCGGCGCTCGGCGCGGCGAGCTACAAGCTGGCGGCGCATACCAAGTCCGGGCGCGGCGTCTATACATTTTGCATGTGTCCGGGCGGGACGGTGCAGGCGGCGGCCTCCGAGCCGGAAACGGTCGTGACCAACGGCATGAGCCTGTTTTCGCGGGACGGCGAAAATGCAAACAGCGCCCTGCTCGTCGGCATCAGCCCCGCCGATTTCGGCGCGGAGGATGTGCTTGCCGGGGTGCGGCTTCAGCGGCGCATCGAACAGGCGGCTTTCCGTGCGGGCGGCGGGACCGGCAAGGCGCCGGTGATCCTGCTCGCGGATTTTTTGAAGCGGCAGAAATCTGCGGCATTCGGCAGTGTGCAGCCGAGTTATCCGCTCGGAACCGTTTTTGCAGAGCCGGAGTGCTGCCTGCCGGAGTTTGTTTGTGAATCGCTGCGGGAGGGGATTCCGCTGCTGGAGCGGAGACTGCACGGGTTTGTGCAGCCGGATGCAGTCCTGACTGCGCCGGAAACCCGCAGCTCCTCGCCCGTCCGGCTCCTGCGGGATCCCGAAACGCTCGAATCTGCGGGAATGCGCGGGCTGTACCCCTGCGGCGAGGGCGCAGGCTATGCGGGCGGCATCGTCTCCGCTGCCGTTGACGGCATCCGCATCGCCGAGCGCATCCTCGCCGGTGTTCACAGCTAGAGGATTGAGGTGCATTCAGCGATGGGCAGTGGGGGACGCCGTCCCCCACACCCCCTGCCAGAGGGATACTATCCCTATGGACTCCCATTGCAGCTCCGCGCCTGCCCCATTGCAAGGGGCTGACGCGGAGCAGTATCGGGTTTCCAAATGGACAATGTCCCTTTGGCGGGGTATGGG
>JAFUAD010000001.1 GCA_017460835.1 Oscillospiraceae bacterium | reverse complement strand
CCTCCGCGCCCGCAGGGGAATCGTCCTGCACCGCCGCCTCCTCCGCGTCCGCAGGGAAATCGCCCGGCTCCCCCGCCTCCTCCGCGCTCGCAGGGGAATCGCCCCGCTCCCCCGCCGCCCCCTCCTCCGATGCCGCGGGCAGCCGCTGCTGCGGAGCCTGAGCATGCCGTGCCGGTGCTGAGCCCTGCGGAAACGGAACCCGTGCAGCCGGAGGACTTTGCCCCCTCGACGATCGCCGACCTGCCCGCGCGCGATGCCGCAGCAGAGCGCGACACCGAGCCGGAGCTCCCAAAGCGCCCGTATACCGGCATCATCCGGGTGCGGGTCATGACCGCGCAGGGCGCAAGACCGGTTGTCGGTGCCGCGGTGATGATGACGCGGAACACGGGCGGCGAGCCGGAGCTCATCTCACTGCAAACAACTGACAGGAGCGGCTGTATTGAGCCGGTGACGGTTCCAGCGCCCCCGCCCTCGGACGATCAGCGCAATCCCGAATCGTTCCTTTACAGCATTACCGTGCAGGCGCCGGGCTATTACCGCGAGCACAGCGAGGATGTCCCGGTCTTCCCGAATGTGACCTCGGTGCAGAATTTCGACATGATTCCGCTTCCCTCCGGCACGGATGAGCCGATTCCCGGCGGCGACCTGACATATTATAATGAAATGCGGCGATACTGAAAAAGGGGGAATTCACAAATGCTGACCGGAGAAATGTTCATCCCCGAGACGATCACCGTACATCTCGGCCTGCCGGATTCCGATGCGGCAAATGTCACGGTTCCGTATATCCGGTATCTCGAAAATGTCGCATCGAGTGAAATCTACCCGACATGGCCGGAGAATGCGCTGCGGGCGAATATCTACGCGATCAATACCTATGCGCTGAACCGGATCTACACGGAATGGTACCGCTCCCGCGGCTATCCGTTCGATATCACAAGCACGACGCAGTACGATCAGGCGTTTGTCTACGGCCGCGAGACCTTCGAGAACATCTCGCAGCTTGCCGGCGAGCTGGTGCGCTCCTATGTCCGGCGGCAGGGAACCGTCGAGCCGATGTTCACCGCCTTCTGCGACGGCTCCCGCACGACCTGCGCCGGGCTTTCGCAGTGGGGAACGGTCGGGCTTGCAAATCAGGGGCGTGTGCCGTATGAGATTCTGCAATATTACTACGGCGACGACATCGACATTGTGCGCGCGCCGGAGATTCGCGCCGCGACACCGAGCTATCCGGGCGTTCCGCAGGAGCCCGGCATGGTCGGGAACGATGTGCAGACGATTCAGATTCAGCTCAACCGCATTTCTCAGAATTTTCCTGCGATTCCGAAGGTCGCGACGGACGGCGTCTATGACAGCCGCACTGCTGATGCCGTCCGGGTGTTTCAGGAGGTGTTCTCGCTCAATCCGACGGGGATTGTCAACGAAGCGACATGGTACCGGCTGTCATATATCTACACCAGCGTCAAGCGGCTTGCGGAATTGCAGTCGGAGGGGCTCAGCTTCGAGGAAACGCATCGCACCTTTCCCGAGGTGCTCCGGGAGGGCGATTACGGCAATGCCGTGCGGTCGTTTCAGTATTATCTTGCTGTTGTTGCCGCGTATTACAACAGCGTGATTCCGATTCGCATTTCCGGCGACTACAACGAGGAAACCGCCGCATCCGTGCGCTCCTTCCAGCAGACCTACGGCCTGCCGCAGACCGGCATCGCCGACCGCAGAACATGGAACGATCTCTACCGCGCCTACCGCGGCATTCTGGATTCCCAGCCGCCGACGGACTGTGCGCGGCTGTACCCGAATGAGGTGCTGCGGGAGGGCGTCCGGAGCGAAAATGTCCGCATTTTGCAGCAGTATCTCACTTATATTGCGCAGTATGACGACAATATCCAGCCTGTTTCCGATACCGGCTATTTCGGCCCGCTGACAAAGGCAGCCGTGCAGGCATTCCAGCGCGAATACGGCCTGACCGCGAACGGGCAGGTCGGCGCCGTGACATGGGATGCGATCTCCGGCGTGTATTCCGAGATGAAATGCGGCGCGGGCAAGCGGCCGTATCAGGCGCCGGGCTATATTATCCGCTGAATCTCAAGAAAGGAGCGAATACGATGCTGTATACCGATGCGCAGAAACAGGAGCACACCGAGGAAATCCTCACCTATCTCTATCAGATCGCCCTGCGCGACAGCCGAATCCCGATCGTCCTGCCCGGAAAGGAATTTACCGAGGAGGCAGGGCTTGCCGTCCGCGCCTATCAGGAGGCATACGGGCTGCCGGTCACCGGCGAAATTGACGATGATACATGGAATTCCATTGTCGCTACATACCGGGAGATGACGGAGAATGCCGTCCCGCTGATCGTGTTCCCCTCCGGCAGCTTTCTGCTGCGAGAGGGCGATTCCGGCGAGCTTGTGCTGCTGTTGCAGGTTTTGCTGCGGATCGCGGGCAATCACTTCAGCAATCTCAGCCCGGTTCCCGCAAGCGGAATCTATGATGCCGAAACCGCGGCCGCTGTCTCGCAGCTTCAGGAGATCGCCTCCCTGCCGCAGACCGGCACTGCCGACCGGAAAACATGGAATGCGCTTGCATCGCTGATGAATTCGATCCCGCTCGGGATCTGATAAGCGCGCGAAAAGGAGGAACCCCGCATGCAGGAAAAACAAAGTCTGATTCGATCACCGCTGTTCCGGATGGCTGCGGCGGGCGGGGTTCTTCTGCTGCTTCTGCTCCATGCGGGCAGTGTGCTCGCATGGTCGCGGCGGCTGATGCACACGCTCCGGCCGCTGCTGCTCGGCGTGCTCTTTGCGGGGATGCTGAACCCCTCCTTTGAGCGGCTCCGGACGGATTTTGCAGCATTTGCGGAGCGGCACGGCCATGACCCGAAGGCGCGCTGGATCAAGACGGTCTCGCTGATCGGCGCACTGCTGCCGCCGCTGCTGACGCTCGCCGCTGTCATCTGCATTCTGATTCCGCAGCTCACGCAGTCTGTCCGGCTGTTCTCAGAGCATTTTGATTTTTACAGCGGCAATTTTTCCGCATGGCTCACCCGTTTCTCTGAGACGAGAATCGGGCGGCTGCTGCCGGAGGGTCAGCCGGAGGCGCTGCTCCGCGCATTTCAGGAGCGGCTGCCTGCGCTGCTCCGCAAGACCTATGATTACACGGCATCGGTGGTCGGCGGGCTGCTTGATGTCGGCATCGGCGCGGTGTTTTCGATGTATCTGCTCGCGGACAAGCACCGTCTGCTCGCGCAGCTTCACGGGATATGCAGCCGCTTCATGCCCTCGGAGCGGACAGTCCGGGTGATGAAGGCGCTGCGGACGGTCTGCGAGACCTTTGCGCGGTTTCTCGGCTCACAGTGCAAGGAATCGCTGATACTCGGCGCGCTCTGCTGGCTCGGGATGACCGTGTTCCGGTTTCCGTATCCGGTGCTCATCAGCGTCATCATCGGGATTACGAATATTGTGCCGTATTTCGGGCCGCTGTTCGGGACGGTTCCCTGTGCGCTGCTTCTGCTGATGGTCAGGCCGGGGGCGGTGATCTGGTTTCTGCTGTTTGTGGTTGTGCTTCAGCAGATTGAGAGCAATCTGATTTACCCGCATACCGTGGGGCATTCGGTCGGGCTGCCGCCGGCGTGGGTGCTTGCGGCAATTGTGATCGGCGGCGGGATGTTCGGCGTCTGGGGGATGATTCTGAGTGTCCCGCTTGCATCCGCAGCATTTTCAATCCTCAGCCGGCGGGGCGGGGAGCCGTTACAGCAAAGCGCCGGCCGGCAGTGCCGGCTGCCAATACAGCAAAGCGACGACTGAGCGAAATGTTCTATATAGACATTTTTCGCGCCTGTTGGCTTTGGGGCTTGTGCCCCCGCCGGCAGTGCCGGCCGCAGGGGCGCAAACCTGAGAGGGAACCACAAGAGCGGGGAAAGAGCGCGAACTTCGTTCGCTCATTCTCTCCCCTCTCTTAAGGTTCCCTCTCAGACTCTCCTTCCTTAACTCATCTCTCTCTAGTCCACACCATTATAATTTGATGGAAAAAAAGGGACAGGCGGATTATGGGAGCATAAACCAAACGGGCAGCACACTCCTGTGCTGCGTCCTGATTGGGATTTGGAGCACAGGAAAAGAAACCCGCGAAGCCAAATCGCCAGCGGGGGCTCCCCGCCGGCTGCCGATTCAGCAAAGCGACGACTGAGCGAATTGTTCTATATAAACATTTTTCGCGCCTGTTGGCTTTGGGGCTTGTGTCCCCGCCGGCAGGCGCGATGAATATTTATATGGGACAGCGCACCACGAAATTGCGGAGCCAAAACGGCTCCCCGCCTAGGCATTCAGAAATTCCGGTGCGACTGCGATCAGACCGTTCCGGATCCGCTCCCGCAGCTCCGCCAGCGGCATCGGCTTGCCGAACAGATACCCCTGTGCGCGGTTGCAGCCGATCGACCGCAGAAACGCAAACTGCTCCTGCGTCTCCACGCCCTCCGTCAGCGAGATCATCTCAAGCTGCTGCGTCAGGCTGATGATATTCTTGATGATCGGCATGGTCTTCTTGTTGCTCTCAAATCCGGAGAGGAACTTCATGTCGATCTTCAGCACATCAAACTGATAATCCTTCAGCACATTCAGCGAGGAATACCCGCTGCCGAAATCATCCAGCCACACATTGTAGCCGTTCTTCCGCAGCTTCCGGATGGCCTCCGGCAGAAAATCCTGCTGATCGGTCAGCGCACTTTCCGTGATCTCAATTTCCATATACTCCTTCGGGACCTGATACCGCTGCACGGTTTCCGTCAGATGCCCGACAATATCGCAGAGCTCGAAATCGAGCCGCGAGAAATTCAGCGAGACCGGCACAAACGGCTGCCCGGTCTTTACCGATTCCACATAATCGCGGCAGACCTGCTCGATGATATAGCGGTCGAGCTTGTAGATCTGGCGGTACTCCTCCAGAATCTCGATAAACGCGCCCGGCGGCAGCAGCCCGTAATTCGGATCCTGCCATCTGGCAAGCGCCTCCAGCCCGCAGATCTTGCCGGTTTCGGTCGAGACGACCGGCTGATAGTACACCTTGATGTAGCCGTTTTCGATCGCATTGTCGATGTTGTTGACGATATACTGCTTGAGCTGGAATTTGTCCTCCAGCGATTTGTCGTAATACCGGAAGGAGCGGTCGTAGTGCTTTTTGATGCTGTTGCAGGCAAAGCGGGCGCGGTCGCAGGCAAGGCTCGGGTCGGCCTCGTCCCCGACGGGCTGATACGCGCCGCATTTCAGCTCAAGATGCACCTCGCGCTGGCATTTCTTAATCTCCTCGGAGATGCGCGCGATCTTCTCCATGCAGCCGTCCTTTCGCGTCAGTACGACAAAATGGTCATCGGAGAAGCGCGAGACCAGCGAGCCCTTGAAGCAGGTTTCGATCGCGTTTGCAATCTGGATCAGAACCTCATTTCCCGCATGGAAGCCGTATTTTTCGTTGTAGGATTTGAAATTCTCGATGTCCATGAACAGATAGATGATGCTTTCGCGGTCGGTCGTCACATAGCCGAGCAGCCGCTCCGCTTCGGTTCGGAAGTACAGCATATTGTGAATGCCGGTCAGCTCATCCTTGATGGAAATTTCGCTGAGGTGCGCGTTCATTTTTTCGAGGTGTTCATCCTTCAGCGCCTGAGACAGCGTTTTGTTATAGTTCGCGATGCAGAACATCAGCGTCGAGAGCCACATGGTAAAGCCGTTGATCTGCGTGCTTTCGGTAATGCCGACCGTGCCGGTATTGAACGCGACCAGCGTGCCGAGTCTGCCGAAGAAAATCAGATAGGAGCCCGTCAGCACCAGAAAGCCGATCAGCGGCTTCCAGATCAGCAGGCAGATCACGAACAGCTCCATTGTCAGGAAGGTCAGAATCTGCTCGCCGCGCTCATAGGCATGCGCAGAGAGAATGATGCCGAAATTGATGCAGACAAAGGAGAAAATATACATAACGGTCATATTTTCCCATTTCTGCTCCCGGTTTTTTCTGAGCGCGAGCACGGAGAACAGGATCATCAGGATTCCGGCGCTGAGCAGAATCACATAGTTTTGCAGCTCGTGCGAATCGACGGCTCCGGGCTTGTATTTCGAGATCATCCAGACCTCGAACACGCAGACCGGCGCCGAGAACACCGCCGCGAGCAGTCCGATCCAGCGCACCCACTGCTTTCCGGTCACGAACCGGACGGCCATTGTCAGCATCAGCAGACCGGCGCTGAGCAGAATCAGGTAGTTGGAGTAATAGCTGTCTACATTTTCCCAGAACTTGTATTGCGTATGCTTTTCAATAATGGAGCGCGTCATCCGAATGATCATCCAGACCTCCAGCACGATCACGACGATCGACATGTAGATGCTGGCGCGCATATTTGCTGCATAAAAGTAATTCTGCACATAGGGGCTTTGCTTTTCGATGCCGAGCCAATGCGCGAGCAGCTTTTTCAATTTCGCCATAAAGATCACCTCCGGCACGGAAAAAAGGCGGGGGGAGGGGGATTTGCGGTCATAGCAGTTCGGAATCCGAACACTTTTAGTATAACAGATTTCCTGTATATTGTCAATACTTTATAACAAAAATGCACAAATAAATTCCCTTTCCCGTTCGGGACTTCCTTATACACCCGGTAACAGTCCGTACCGGATAATCCGCGAAACATAAAACGCCCCGGAGCTTGATACTCCGGGGCGAATCGGTTATCCGAAATTATACATACTATAATAATACTGCATCATTTCATTCTGGAATTCCACAATGTCCACATCCAGAACCTTGTACCGCTTGAATGCCTTTTCGTTCCGCGAGACCGGCAGCTTGTCCGCCTTTTCCCGCATCATATCCGAAAATTCATCGTAATACATTTCATTGCGGACCGATTCCTTTGTGCCGTCCGTCCATAAATCCTCCGGCGTCAGTCTGTCGTAGATGTCCATTTTCACCGCAATATAAATGGTCTCCTCGTCATCCGAGAGAATCTTGATTGGCTTGAGCAGCGGCGTGCTCTCGTCTGCCGCCCATTCATAGACCGCCTTGCAGGGCGTGTAGGTCGGCTCTGCTTCAGTCTCGGAGTTGTCGCTCTTTGTGTCGGTCGAGGAGGTGCTGACCTGAAGAATCCGCTCCTGTGCGGTGTCATAGCCGAGCCCGTTCGCCGTCGTGGTTGTGGTCGTGGTGGTATCCTCGGGCTCTGCGGTGGTGGTGGTCTCAGTGGTCACAGCGCCGGTGGTCTCCGTCGTGAGATCCGTGCCGTCCTCTGCCGAAGCCGTTGTGGTCGTGGTTTCCGTTCCCGTGCCGTCCTCTGCGGGCGCCGTGGTATCGGTTTCACCCTTTTCGTTGGTGGTTGCCTTCGCGGTGGTTGCGGTTGTGATCGTGCCGCCCTGATCGTCGGTCGTGGTGACGGCTGCCTCCGAAAGCGAGGTCTGATAATGGGTCTCCTCCTCGATGAGGTAATCCATTTCCTTCATCAGCGCCGCCTCGTCGCCGGCCTTCTTGTTTGCGCGGCTGAGGTAATCCTCGGCCATCGCCTCACGCGCCTTCTTGTCGTCGCCCTTGAGCAGATTGCCCTCGCCGTCCTTCAGCGAAACCGCGATGTACTTGATGCGGAGGTGATTGTCCGCATAGTAGTCGATCATGTCGCTGTCCTTGACGCCGACCGAGCCGTCCTCTCCGTAATAGGCCTCCCAGATGGCATCCTGCTTGAACTCGTTTGTGATGACATCCTTGACCGACTGCTCGCTGATGCCGCTGTCCTTATAGAATTCGCTGCAATAGTTCATATAGGTTGCCGTCTGCGCCTTGATCTGTGCGAGTTGCTCGCCGGTGAGCGTCAGACCGAGTGCATCGAATTCGCGCTCGACCTCGACAAAGTCCGTGCAATGCTCGGCGGCCTTGTTCTGAATCCATGTCTCAGCGCTGACGTTGTCGATCTTCGACTTGGACATGATCGCCTTGATATCCTTTGTGGTTTTCGCCTCATCAAAGCTCTGTCCGCCCTCCGAGAGCACGTTGATCGCCTCGGAGTACGCGCTGGTCACATAGTAAAGGTAAATGCCGGCGCGGACGTCGTATCCGTCAACGGTCATGGCGTTGGCGGTATTTTCGCCGCAGGATGCGCAGCCGAACGCGGTACATACCGCCAGCAGCGCAGCCGCAGCCTTTTTCAACAGCTTCATAATGAAAAGTGCCTCCTTTTGTTCCGAAAAAATACGATACAAAGCTATTATACATGATTTTCCGGAAAATGTCCAGTCCTTTTTGCGGTTTTTTTCGTTTTTTCACAAAAGGCATTGTCCGCAGCCCGCGCTTTCCGAAAAAACCGTGATAAAAGCGGGAGTGGCAAATCGGGGGGTTATGATTTCAGGAATAAAGTATCCGCTGCGCGGATGCTATTTTGGAATGGGGACCTCTATCGCAGGTCCCCAAGCCCGCCGAGCTCTTTGCACGCTAGGGGAGTTTCGCTGCCTGCGGGCAGCGACCAGAGGCT
>JAFUAD010000027.1 GCA_017460835.1 Oscillospiraceae bacterium | reverse complement strand
CTGTGAAATTTGTGCAAGTATACAAAGTTTTATTTTTCTGAGAAAAACTGCTAAGAAAACAGGGCAAAAAAAGCATATAAGGGCAAGAACGCGGATATGCGTCAGGAAGGGAGATGGTTCCGATGCACCTGATACGGGAAAGAGGCACGCTCTGAACACGAAAAACTGAAATTATGAAAGGATGAACGATTATGAAAACAACGAAACTGCTCGCAATCTTAGGCGCGGCAATGCTTTCCTGCTGCGCGCTCGGAGGTGCCGCCTTTGCCGAGGAAACAGAGCCGGTAGATTACTCGCAGTATCAGCTCGGCGATATCACGATGGACGGGGTTGTCGATGTGGAGGATGTGCATCTTATGGCAGATGCTTATACATACTGTTTAGCGTGGAAGAATCCCGTCGAATACGGCATTGTAACAGAGCAACAGATTAAGCTCGGTAATATTGACAGGCAATCCTTCATAGAGACCAATAAGCACGGCGATACGATTGAGTTTCCGATTGATCTGTCGGAAGCATTGTGCGTGTTAATGTACTATACCGACAGCCTTGCACAAAAGCTTAACGGCAAAACTCTGGAAGAATATGCAGTGGATTATTTACATTTGAATGAACAGTAAAACAGGATCAAAGCCTAAATATATGAAAGGATGAATCATCATGAAAATCAAAAAGCTGCTCGCAGTCCTCAGCGCGGCAATGCTTTCCTGCTGTGCGCTCGGAGGAACCGCCTTTGCCGAGGAAACAGAGCCGGTTGATTACTCGCAGTATCAGCTTGGTGATATCACGATGGACGGAAAAATAGACATTGAGGACGCGCAGCTTGCGCTGCAAATCTATACAGATCTGCTGGCACAGCGCGATATCTTCGCAAGCGGTTATATCACAAAAGAACGGCTTGCGCTCGGTGATGTTGACGGCATTGATGAATACATTTGCGGCACGGTCTCTCCTGTGAGTATTGAGGATGCATACCTGATCCTTTGCTATTATTCGGACAGACTGTGCGAGAAGATTCCGGAAATCCCGATGGATGAATATTCTGCACACTGGAACGAGTATCATTTTAAGCAATCAGCGGCATCATGAAAACCGCGAGGCTGCTCGCAATTCCCGGCACGGCAGCAGAATCGGACTGCAACGGAAAAATCATACCCCCGCGCTGAGAAAAAATCAGCGCGGGGCTTTTTTGCACTCCCCTGCTCTTTACAAGGGCGCGGATTTTGTGTATAATAAAGCTGTAAACTATCCTGCGGAGGTGCGGTATGGCGAAAATTCTGATTGCGGATGACGAGCCGAATATTGTGACCATGATCTCCCGCTATGCAGAGCGCGAGGGCTGGGAGGTCACGGCCGTCTCAGACGGCAGACAGGCGATCGAGGCCTGCGGGCATACGGAATTTGATGTGATTATCCTAGATGTGATGATGCCGGACACAGACGGCTACACCGCCTGCAAAAAGATCCGGGAGTTTTCGGATGCGCCGGTCATCATGCTCTCTGCGAGGGGCACCGAATTCGACAAGCTGTTCGGGTTTGAGGTCGGCGCCGACGATTATGTGACAAAGCCGTTTTCGCCGATGGAGCTCATGGCGCGGATCAAGGTCGCGCTGAAGCGCCGCAGTGCGAAAGAGCCGCCCAAAAAGGAGGACAGCATCCTCAGAATCGGCGGCATTGTCATCGACACGCCCGGCATGACCGTGACCGTTGACGGCGAGCCCGCCGAGCTGACCGCGAAGGAATATGCGCTGCTGCTGTATCTTGTCAGCAACCGCGGCATTGTGCTCTCCCGCGACAAAATCCTGAACGAGGTCTGGGGCTATGACAGCACGGTCGTGGACAGAACCGTAGACTGGCAGATCAAGCTGCTGCGGAACAAGCTCGGGCAGTACCGCGACAGCATCAAAACGATCCGAGGGGTGGGATATAAATTTGAAGCATAAAAAGGGCTCCTTTCAGAGAAAGCTGTTTTTGTATTTCATGCTCTTCACAGCCGTGATCTTCGGCGTTCTGTGGCTGCTGCAAACCGTCTTTTTGCAGCGGTTTTATAACGGAATGGTCATCCGCAATACCGCATCCCTTTCGGAGAAAATTGCGGAAAAATGCGGCAGCAGCGGCATCACGGAATACATTGACGAACTCTCCCGCGAGAATTCGGTTCTGGTGTTTGTGACCGACACGGCGGGCAATCTCCTTTACAGCTCGGATGAATTCAAGCAGGGGCAGAAATTTCATGATGAACGGGATGAACGCGAAGAACGCGATGAACGCGGCGGGCTGCGGGATATGCGCGGCCGCGGGAATTACCGGGAGCTTCCCGAAAACTATGACGAATTTCTGGCGCTGCTCAAAGCATCCTCGGACGGAACCGCCGAGATCGAAACGGACGCGCTCTATGTCTGCGGGCGGTATGTGGATTACGGCGGGGAGACTGCGGTATTATACCTCGGCACGACGCTGAATGCGGTCGGCTCGGCGGCGAAGATCATCCGGTATCAGTTGATTCTGGTCACGGCGCTGTCGGTTGTCATCGGCTTTATATTGGCATGGTTTATGTCCAAGAGCTTCTCACGCCCGATCGCGCAGCTCACCGAAAAAGCGCACAGGCTCGGGGAAAATGAGCGGGAGCTCCCCTTCCGGGACGGCTTCTGCACCGAGCTCGACGAGCTGAATACGACACTGGATCAGACCGCAGAAAAGCTCGAACAGTCGCGGGAATTCCAGAATGAATTTCTCGCAAATGTCTCGCACGACCTGCGCACGCCGCTGACCATGATCAAGGGCTATGCGGAAATGATCCGCGATATTTCCCGCGAGGACGCGCAGCAGTGCGCGGCGGATGTTGCCGTGATCGTCGAGGAAACCGACCGCCTGACCGGACTGGTGAATGAGATTCTCGAATACTCGGAATTGCAGATGACCGACCGGGAGCCGGTCATGGAGGATGCCGACCTGACGGACATTGTGAATGCGGTCGCGGACAGCTTTGAGAATCTGTATGCAAAGGACGGCTTCACCTTTGAGCGGCAGATCGCGGAGCATGTGCGCATCACGGGCAATGCCTCCCGGCTGCAAAGAGCGGTCTATAATCTCGTGGATAATGCGGTGCGCCATGCCGGTGCGGATGCATGGGTCGGCATTACGCTGAGAGAAGCAGAGGATGCCGCCGTCATCGAGGTTTCCGATCACGGCAGCGGCATTGCAAAGGAGGATCTCGAACGGATCTGGGAGCGCTATTATACAAACCGGCAGCGCAGAGGAAAGGGCGTTTCGGGCCTCGGGCTCGCGATCGTCAGGCAGACGGTCGCGCTGCATCACGGTTCCTGCGAAGCGGAATCCGAGCCCGGAAAGGGCAGCACATTCCGGATCACACTGGGGCAATAATCGCCGTTTCATACACAATAATCCGCCGCCTGCTCTTTCTTGCAGGCGGCGGTTGGTGTATTAAAAGATGTATCGCTGCGCGATGGATTTATACAAAATATGATTGAAACTGCTGCGGGTCAGCGTCATAGAGCCGGTCTGCGGTCTCGTCGGCAAGCGCGATCAGCATGCGCTCATAGCTGCACTGCATCGGCGAAACGCGGTTTTCATCGCCGGTTTCGAGCCGGTTCGTGCAGCCGCAGGAATTCGTGCAGCGGCTCCGGAGCGCGCAGTCCTTGCAGGTCTCCGGCGTCGCGTGCCGCATGGCAAGCTGCCGCTGCCGCTCGCGGTCAAGCCCCGTGAACACATCGCCGAGCAGGAACGCGCCGTCGCCGATAAACTGCGTACATGCGTAGATTTTCCCGTCCGACGCAACCGGCATCTGCCGAAAGCCGAGATGACAGCGCTCAGAGGGGTTCACCCCGGCGATGCAGTCCCGGATCTTGCTGTGCAGCGGGCTGAAGAAAAACGGCTTCCCCTGCAAAAACTGCTCCGTATAATAGTCCGCAGCCGCATGAAGCTGCTCCGTCAGCAACGAAAAGCTCTCATCTGTCCATTTGACGAGCCTGCCGTATGCCGGCACTGCGGAAATCCGCTGAAACCCGAGCTGATGCAGATATTTCACCGATGCGGCAAAATCTCCCGCAGCCTGCGGCGCGACGGTCATCATGGCGCAGGAATCCGGCAGATACCGCAGCAGCAGCTTCGCCTTTTCCTCAAGCAGCGCGCGTGTGCCTCTGCCGGCGGCGTCACAGCGGCAGGTGTCCTGCGCAATGCCGTCGAAGGAGAGCCCGATTCCCATATGCACCGCCGCTGCCCGCCGCAGAAATTCCGCATCGAGCAGCGTGCCGTTGGTGGTCATTTTGTACTGCACCGGCTTGCCCGTTTCGGCGGATTTCTCCGCGCAGTAATCCAGTGCGAGCAGAATCTTCTCCCGCTCCAGCATCGGCTCGCCGCCGAAGAAACAGAGCCCGGCATGTCCCCCGGCAGAAAATGCCAGATCGCACGCCGCCTTCAGCACATCCTCCTGCATGGAAACCGGCTGCTTCACGCGCACGCAATAGCTGCACCGCAGATTGCAGCCCTCCGTCAGATGCAGTGTCAGATTCATGCAAACAGATCCTCCGCAATCGCCGCCGCGTAGTCCGGCGTCATGCTGTCATAGAGCGAGCAGTCGATGAACACGATCACGCACGGGTTCCCGTTATAGGTGCCGAGCACGGTCATGCCCCACGAAAACTGCTCGGTTTCATAGGCTGCGGTCAGCGCTTCGAGCCATTCGCGCTCGGTGATGCCGTCGGATTCCGCCTGCCCGTTGTATCGGACAAACAGCCCGATTCCGTTTGGCAGCATGCCGTAAGCCGTGAACGGTACGCCGCCGACCGTGATATCCTCGCAGGCCTCCTGCGGGGCGGGCGTCCCGTCATTCCGCTTCCGCACTGCCTCCGCGATCAGCTTGATCTCGGCGCCGCGGTCTGCCCATGCCTGCACATTGGCCGCGGCAAAATCCCGGCTGCACTCCGGATCGGGCGCCAGAACCTCCTGCGGGTCGGCGGGCTCGTCGATCGGCACTGCCTCGCCCTCCAGCATGACCGGGTCGTCGATCGCGACATCGCCGCCGAGGGCAACCGGATCGTCCTCCGGCAGCGTGTAGATCGGCGCGACGCCCGCAAGCTCCGGCTGCCGCTCCGTGACGGCGGGCTCCGTATAGGTCGCCTCCAGCCCCATGATTTGCAGGTCATCCTCGGAAACGCCGGGGTTCATGCCCGGTACGAGGGTTCCCTCCTCCGTCTCGCCGGCTGTTCCGCAGCCGGTCAGCATCGCCGCAGAGGCCAGCACCGCCAGTGCTGCGGCATAGCGCGGCTTTTTCGCTGCTGCGATCGGTTTCATCTCAATTTTCATGTGTATCACCTCATATACGGTCTGAACAGTCGGTCGGAAATGTGTTGTCCTTTTATAAGTGATACGCACGGCGCGCCGAAAATCCTCTTTTTCGCGGAGATTTCTCTTTTTTGCACAAATATCGGCACGGGGAATTGTGCATCCCCTCTAAATCCGGCGGGATTTGGCTGCGGCTCGCTTTGGTAATACTGCAAAAACCCCGACAGTATTCAGCGAATTCTTTGTGCAGATTCACCCTTGACTATCGCACCGCAGCCATGTATAATATACACAAGTACAGGACACGGCGCGGCATCCGGAAAATTTCTTTCAAAAAAGTGTAACCTTTTCCGAAAAAAGAGTACTTATGATATGAAGGCACAGAATGGGCTGTGCCGCATGCCCATGAAGGAGGGATTGACCATGAAAACGAAAAAGATTCTCGCAATCTTAGGCGCTGCGATGTGTTCCTGCTGCGCAGTGGGCGGTGCCGCCTTTGCCGAGGAAACGGAGCCGGTTGATTATTCGCAGTATCAGCTCGGCGATATCACGATGGACGGGATTGTCGATGTGGATGACGCACAGCTTGCGCTGCAATGCTATACATTGTCTCTTGCCGAGCTTCCGCAGCACATTCCCTATGAACAGCAGCTTCTCGGCTGTGTAAAGGGATATACAAGGACGTATGTCATTGAAGACGAGAACGGAACTATTGTGAGGCGCAATCCGTATGTTGCCGATCTTTTGGACAGCACGATGATTCTTGTATACTACGCGGATTCTCTTGCAGAAAAAGGCACTGCCGGCTTTGATGAAGAGCTGATCCGGAATTGCTATGAATATGATCTGGCGCAAGCGAATCAGAAAACCGGACCGAGAACCTTCCGCGACAGCACGCTCGGCTCATTTACAGGCTACGAAACATTAACAGTGGAGAAAGTGAGATAACCGGAGGGGGTGTCATTATGAAAACGAAAAAAACTCTTGCAATCTTAGGCGCTGCAATGTGTTCCTGCTGTGCAATGGGAGGCGGTGCCTTTGCCGAGGAAACGAAGCCGGTCGATTATTCGCAGTATCAGCTCGGCGATATCACGATGGACGGGATTGTCGATGTGGATGATGCGCAGCTTGCGCTGCAATGCTATGCAGATACTCTTGCTGTTCTGCCGTTTAAGAATATCCCCTATGAGCAGCAGCTTCTGGGGTGTGTAAGGGGATTCACAACTACAGCAACACGGGTGTACCCGGAAGAAGAGCGGACCGAAGTGGTTACCACTGTCATCAATGTGATTGATGCACAGTCCATTCTGATGTATTATGTGGATGATCTTGCACAGAAAACAGATCAGAGCTTTGAGGGCTGGGTCAGTGCAGATGAGCATTTTCAGGAGATCCTTGCAGATGAATACGCAAACGCAAAGCCGGTTGATACGCCGACTCCGTATTATTCTTATTCTGTTGTACAGGGAAATGTGGTACGGACCCTTCAATATTACTATACCTGTTCTGTTCAAAAAGTGCGGGAATGATATGATACCCGCTTTCCGCCTGTCTCCGCGCTGCCTGATCGCAGCGCGGTCTTTTTTTTACCGGGAAAAATCGGTTTTTTGGCGGGTTTTTCTTGACATCGGGATACGGTTCATGCTATAATAAATAGAATGCAAAGCGGATTTTACGCAAAATCTGTCAGCTTTGTCTAACCCGCCAAGCGGGGACCGAAAGGAGTTAAGACCTATGAATTGCCGATGTCAGGGGGCGCCGAGCGACCTCTCGCTGCTCGCGCCGGTGCTCAGCGAATACGCTGCCGTCCCCGGCAGCCTCATCACGATTTTGCAGAAGGCACAGGAAATTTACGGCTATCTGCCGGTCGATGTGATGTATCACATCGCGGAGCAGACCGGCACCACGCCCGCCCGCGTCATGGGCGTCGCGACATTTTATACGCAGTTCCGGTTTCAGCCGGTCGGAAAGTATCTCATCATGCTCTGCGACGGCACCGCCTGCCATGTCAACGGCAGCGCGCGCATCGCGGACGCCGTGCAGGAGTATCTGCATGTGGAAAACGGCGGCACGACCGGGGACGGTCTGTTTTCGTTCAGCATTGTGGCATGCCTCGGCTGCTGCTCGCTGTCGCCGGTCATGATGATCAACGAGGACACCTACGGCTCTCTGACGCCGGCGAAGGTGCTCGATATTCTCAAGGAGATCCGGGCAAAGGAGGGCGCGCTATGAGCATTCGCATTGCGGTCGGAAAGGGAAGCTGCGGCATCGCGGCGGGCGCGGCGAAGGTTTCGGAGGCGCTCGCTCCCCTGCTCGCCGGCAGCGGGATTCCGCTGGGAACAGTCGGCTGCATCGGCATGTGCTGGCTCGAGCCGATCGTCGATCTCTATGACGGAGACGCACTCAAGGCAAGGCTGGTGCAGGTGAAGCCGGAGGACGCGCCGCGCATCGCCGATGCTGCGAAAAACGGCGATTTTTCGTCGATTTCCGATCTGATCATTACAGATGACGACGCGGCATTCCTGCAAAAGCAGACGCGCATTGCGCTGCGCAACTGCGGCATCATCGACCCCGATTCGATTGAAAGCGCAAAGGCTGCGGGCGCCTATACGGCAATCTCGCACATTCTGCGCGACGGCGTGACGCCCGAGGACGTCATCGCGTGCATCAAGATATCCGGGCTCGCGGGCAGAGGCGGCGCGGGCTTCCCGACATGGTTCAAGTGGAATGCGGCGCGGCAGTCTCCCGGAGAGGAAAAATATCTGATCTGCAATGCGGACGAGGGCGACCCCGGCGCATTCATGGACCGCGCGGTGATCGAATCCGACCCGCACACGCTGATCGAGGGGATGCTGATCGGCGCCTATGCGATCGGCGCGCAGGAGGCGATCGTCTATGTCCGTGCGGAGTATCCGCTTGCGATCAAGCGGCTGGAGCGGGCGATCGGCGAGGCGCGCGCCGCGGGATACATCGGCAAAAACATCATGGATACGGATTTTTCGTGCGAGTTCCGTATCAAGGCGGGCGCGGGCGCATTCGTCTGCGGCGAGGAAACGGCGCTGATCGAGTCCTTGCAGGGGCAGCGCGGCATGCCGCGTCTCAAGCCCCCGTTCCCGGCTGCTGCGGGCTACTGGTACAAGCCCTCGAACATCAACAATGTCGAAACCTACGCCAATGTCGCGTGGATTCTCAACAACGGCGGCGAGGCGTTCGCGGCAATGGGAACAGAGGACTCCAAGGGCACAAAGGTCTTTGCGCTGACCGGAAAGATCCGGCGCGGCGGCCTTGTCGAGATTCCGATGGGCATGACGCTCCGCGACGTGATCTTTGATATCGGCGGCGGCATCCGCGGCGGAAAGGCGTTCAAGGCGGTGCAGATGGGCGGCCCCTCCGGCGGGTGCATCCCCGCAGAGCTGCTCGATACCGTCATCGACTACAAAAAGCTCGCGGCGACCGGCGCGATCATGGGCTCTGGCGGCATGGTCGTCATGGACGAGAGCACCTGCATGGTCAGCATGGCAAAATTCTTCCTCGATTTCACCGCGAAGGAATCCTGCGGAAAATGCATACACTGCCGGATCGGCACAAAGCGGCTTCAGGAGATTCTGACGCGCATTGTCGAGGGCAGGGGCAGAGAGGGCGACATCGAGCTGCTGGAGGAGCTGTGCAATGCCGTCCGAGACGGCGCACTCTGCGGCCTCGGGCAGACCGCGCCGAACCCGGTTCTCTCGACGCTTCGGTATTTCCGCGATGAATTTGAGGCGCATATCACGGAAAAGCGCTGTCCGGCGCACACCTGCACCGATCTGCTGCACTATGAGATTCATGCAGACAAGTGCCGCGGCTGTACGGCATGCGCGAGAAAATGTCCGGTTCAGGCGATCAGCGGCACCGTAAAGCAGCCGCATGTCATCGACCAAAGCAAGTGCATCCGCTGCGGACAGTGCATCGCGACCTGCAAATTCGACGCGATTACGGTGGAATAAGGAGGGGCAGAATCATGCAGCAAATTCATTTTACAATCAACGGGCTCCCCTGCGCCGCCGAGGAGGGCATGAGCATTTTGCAGGCGGCAAAGGCAAACGGCATCGAAATCCCGAACCTGTGCAATGACGAAAGCGTCCGCGTATACGGCGCCTGCGGGCTTTGCGCGGTCGAGGTGACCGATGACGGCAGAGGCAAACCGGTTCCAAAGCTGCTGCGCGCATGCTCGGCGAAGGTCATGGAGGGCTATGCCGTCCGGCTCGATACCGACCGCGTAAACCGCTCGCGGAAAATCGCGCTTGAGCTGCTGATGAGCGACCACACCGGCGACTGCCGCGGGCCGTGTCAGCTCAACTGCCCCGCCGGAACGGACTGTCAGGGCTATGTCAGGCGCATCGCGGAGGGCGATTTCCGCGGCGCGGTCGAGATCATCAAGCAGAAGATTCCGCTGCCCGCGGCAATCGGCAGAGTGTGCCCGCATCCCTGTGAGCAGAACTGCCGCAGAGGACTGGTCGAGCAGCCGATTTCGATTGCTTTCCTGAAGGCGCATGCTGCCGACCGCGATCTTGCGGGCGACACCTATTGCCCCGAGGCAGCGCCGCGCTCCGGAAAGCGGGTCGCGGTTGTCGGCGGCGGGCCGGGCGGCCTGACCGCGGCATACTATTTATATATAAAAGGCCATGATGTCACGGTTTATGATGCGGCGGCAAAAATGGGCGGCATGCTGCGCTACGGCATCCCGGCGTACCGGCTCCCGAAGGATTTGCTCGACCGCGAAATCGCGGAGATCGAGGCGCTGGGCGTCACGATGAAAAACAATGTGCGGCTCGGGGCTGATATCACACTTGAACAGCTCCGCGCCGATTACGATGCGGTGATTCTCGCGACGGGCGCATGGAGCAGCATGAAGATGCGCTGCCCCGGCGAGGAGCTCGCGGGCGTGACCGGCGGCATTCAGTTTTTGCATGATATCAGCTCCGGCGAGGGCGATGTCCCCGATCTGCGCGGAAAAAAGGTCGCGGTCTGCGGCGGCGGCAATACCGCAATGGATGCCTGCCGCACGGCGATCCGCTGCGGTGCGGAGACGATCTATGTCATCTACCGCAGAACGCGCGGCGAAATGCCGGCAGAAGATATCGAGATCGAGGAGTCGATTGAGGAGGGCGTCACCTACAAATTCCTGACGAATCCCGCGGAAATCCTCGGCGAAAACGGGCATGTGAAGCAGATCAGGCTGCAAATCATGGAGCTCGGCGAGCCGGACGCCTCCGGGCGGCGTGCTCCGCAGCCGGTCGAGGGGAAGTTTGAGCTCCTCGACGTCGATCTCGTCATCATGGCGATCGGCCAGCGGCTCGACCCGGCGGGGCTCGACGGCATCGAGCTGACGAAAAAGGGCACGATCGCGGCGGACGAAAGCACCTTCCGCACCAATCTCGACAATGTATACGCAATTGGGGACGCGACAAACCGCGGCGCTTCGATCGCAATTGAGGCGATCGGCGAGGCGGGGCGCTGCGCTGCTGTGGTCGATTCGGCGCTGCGCGGGCAGATGAAGCCGTACCGTGCGCCGTATTACTCGAAGAAAACGGTCACGGCTGCCGATCTGGCAGACCGCGAAAAGCAGCCGCGCTGTCAGATGCCGGTTCGCCCGGCGGCAGAGCGTGCAAGGGATTTTGCGCCGGTGTATCTCGGATTCGACGACGAAACTGTTCGGAAGGAGGCAAAGCGCTGTCTCGAATGCGGCTGCCACGACTACACGGACTGCAAGCTGATCCGCTACGCAAATATGCATGTGATTCAACCGGAACGCTTCGGCGGCGTGCGCCATGAAGCAGAAAAAGAACGCAGACTCGTCTGTATCGAGCGGGACAGCGGCAAGTGTATCCTCTGCGGGCTGTGCGTGCGCATCTGCGACGAGGACGCAAAGCAGGGCATTCTGGGGCTCGTCGGGCGCGGCTTCCCGACCGCGGTCAAACCGGAATTTCAGAATCCGGAGACGGTTGCCGTCTGCATGACATGCGGAAAATGCGCCGCGGCCTGCCCGACCGGCGCGCTGAAATGGCTGAAATAAAAATAATGCGGCTTGACAAATCCGCAGTGATGTGATACAATAGAAGAAAGAAGGGGTGCCGGCGACATGCGGCTCTCCTCCGGTATGGGTTAAAGAATTAACCGCCGACCGTAGGATTGGGGGCGGTTAATTCTTTTTGTTCCGTTTGTCGATGTATTCCAGAGCAGTAAACACAACTAACAGCAGCGTTAATATTTCCAGCGTTCCCATGACAAATCACCTCCGTTTCCGGAGGACAGAATCGAACCGCCTGCCGATTATGCAGACACTCTATCTGTTTTATCACATTGCTGAAGAAAAGTCAATGACAATCTGCGCACAAACCGGCGGAACAGCGCGAAAAAGCAGCCCGGTATTCTGACAGCCCGCATCCCGAATCTGTTGATTGTTACATCTTTGTCATACTTTTTGTGCAGATTGCCAAAGACGATACCAAAAAAGCGGCGAAAAAAACGGCTTTCGTAAAAGTTTGTTCACATTCTCGTAAAATTGCGGAAAAGACTTGACTTTTCTCTTTGGATGTGCTATACTAAAACCATGGAAAGCAAATACGACGTATGACGTCTGCGGAGTATTGCATATCCGTCTCTATGAAGGCAGAAAATCTGTTACAATTTTTGAGGAGGTTATTTATCATGAAAAAGAAAGGTTTTACCCTGATTGAGCTGATCGTCGTTATCGCGATCATCGGCGTTCTGGCAGCTATCCTTGTTCCGGCTATGATGGGCTATGTTAAGAAGTCCAAGATCACTTCCGCGAACTCTGCTGCTAAGTCCATCTACACCGGCGCACAGTCTGCAATCACCGATATGAACGCAGAAGATGCTGAAATGACCGGTCTGGGCACCGCCGGTATTGAGGTCGGCGGTTCCAGCGCTGTCACCACCGCTCCGAACACCAGCGATTCCGCTCTCAACAAGTTCAAGTACAGAGTCTATGTGTACTTCACCGATGCTACCAAGCTGACCGCAGCACAGGTTAAGCTGAACGCAAACTATGAGGTTGAGGGCGTTGGCGTGCAGGATAAGAACAACTACTGCGGTTCTCATCCGAAGCAGATGACTGTTGACTCCTATGAGAAGCTCTCCGCCAAGACCGCTGCTGGTGCTCTGGCATATGCAATTTCGTAATGATCGATTGCATTTCAACAGATGATTCAAACAAAGTAAACACGAAAAGCCCCCTTTTTTGGGGGCTTTTCTTCTAAACACTGCGGTTTCTGTATGAGAGAGGGTAGAGAGATGAAAAAAAAGGGCTTTACGCTGATCGAGCTGATCGTCGTCATTGCCATCATCGGCGTGCTCGCTGCGATCCTCGTTCCGGCAATGATGGGGTATATTTCAAAGTCAAAATTGCAGTCTGCCAATGCTGCTGCAAAGAGCCTCCGGAACGGTGCGCAGATCGCGAATGTCGAAATGATGGCGTATGATATCGCGCCGAGGCAGCTCGACGGCACCATCAGCACAGACGGCGCGACGATCTATGCCGCCCGCACAGTCAGCGCTAATGACGCCGGCTTTGATCTGTCGAACCGGGCTGATCTGCTGAACCTTTTTTACGCAAAGGTTTACAACTACTTCACGGATGTGAAGAAGCTGGACGGCGTTTCATTCTATATCAAGGATGACGAGGTTCCGGCTGTTGCGTGTATGATGAAAGGCTATCCGGGTACCAGCCCGATCAAGATCACAGTTCAGGAATTCAGAAAAGAACAGGATGCCGGCAATGAATGGGATGCTGACAGTGCGATGACATTTCTTCTCACACAGCTCGGCATTGACCCCTCCGGCGGCTGATCTGATATCCAATCTATGAAAGAACCGCTCTCGAAGCTGAGAGCGGTTCTTTTTTGCTGTTTATGTCGGTGTGTATTTGCCTGCGAGGAATTTCAGCAGCAGGCTAAGGTCGTCGCTCTTGACAGAGCCGTCCTGCGTGACATCCGCATTCTTCTTTCCCTGGTCGGTGATGCCGGTCGAGGTGTCCTCCGAGGCGATTCTCGCGACCATGACCGCATCGAGCACATCTGCCGTGCCGCTGCAATCCGCATCGCCCCAGACAAAGTCGCCGATCGGAGTCGGCTCGGTCGAGGTCGTAGTGGTCGTGGTAGTCGTCGTGGTCGGTGTCGTGGCAGTCGAGCCGTGGTTTCCGCCGATCGTGCCGCCGTCGAGGTTGCTGCCCTCGGTGCTTGCGTAGCTCGCATAGAACTCGCCGAGCGAAATGCCGTTTTTGCCGAGCGCCTTCTGGTGGTCAAGTCCGATGTATTTGCCGGACTGCTGCGTCTGCCAGAGCGACTCCTCAAAGAGCGCGTACTTTGCCTCGTCCCAGTTCGTGAACTGCGTATCGAGCAGGCCCTCGGTGTCGCCCGAATTCGGGTTCAGGCACCAGAAGGTGTGGTTGATGTGATGCCTGATCATGTAATCGCGCAGCAGCTCCATCCACTTCTTGTTCGCGGGCTCCATTTTGCCGCCCCACTCGCCGATCAGCAGCGGCGCGATGTTCTCCTCGTTAATGTATGCCCATGTGTCGCGCCAGTAATCGTCCAGCAGCGTCTCCTCGGTGAAATCCTTGTCAAACCATGTCTGCGGATACACGGAGGGGCCGTAGTCGTGCGGCGAATATACGATCTGCGTTTTGCCGGATTTCGGCGAGATCGGCAGGTCTCTGACGCCGCGGAGGTTTCCGCCCCACCATGCGCCGTACCACTTCGGCTTATCGGTCGGCTGCGAGATCCACTGATCCGGCGTATTCCAGTCATAGCCCTGATCGAACATCGGCGACTGCTCGATGCCCTCGACGAGAATCAGCGCATTCGGATTGACCGCGAGAATCGAATTCGCGCACTGCTCTGCGGAATATTTCCAGTTGTTCTTGTCCGTCGAATCGTCCCATTTCGCAATGGTAGTCGGGCAGGTATCGCCGCTGTATCCGCGCTTGCCGTGCGGCTCATTTTTCAGGTCGTAGGCAATGATCGTGTCGTCGTTCGCGTATTTCTTCGCGAGCCATGTGATCGAGTCGATCCAGTCGTCCCATGTGATCTGCTCCCCGCTGAAGTGCCCGACCGCCATATTGTCGGCGTCCTCGGCACCGTCCTGATAGTACCAGAGCGTGTAATTGTGGCCGGAGTTGTGCGATGCCGGGCTGTGAACGTCGATCAGCGCCTTGATGCCGTACTCCTTGCACTTTTTCATGATCACATCGAAAATGTCCATCGAATTCTTGAGCGTTTTGCCGTCCGATTCCACGAAATAGCGGTTGATGTCGCCGTAGGTGCCCGCCTTTGTAATCGTGCCGTCCTCGCCGACCTTATCCACCGGCGGATCATAGCTCGCATTGACCGAGCTGACCGGAAGCGGTGCGCCGTTCATCCACGAAAGCAGCAGCTCGGTCGAGATCGGGAAGCGGATGATGTTGACGCCGTGATCGGCGACATTGCTCAGCATGAAATCCAGATCGACCGCATACAGGCCGTGCGGAATGTTCTCGGTACAGTTCATCCCGAACCAGTTTGCGCCGGTCAGCCAGACCTCATTGCCGTCCTTGTCGAACAGGCGGCTGCCCTCGGCATGCAGCCAGTCGTCGTTTGTGTCATCGGCAGCAGAGGCCGACAGTGCCGGGCTTTGCAGCACTGTGCTCGCCGGCGACAGTGTGCCGCCTGCTGCGATGACCGCTGCCAGTGCCACTGACAGCAATCCTTTTTTCTTCACAGAGATACCCCCTCATTTGATTTCGTGTGGGTACACACACGATGATATATGCAGACAGCACCCTCCTGCTGTCGTGCAGACATTTGTTACAGCGGAAGCCCTCCTTCCGGTAAAAGGGGGGCTTCCGGGTTTATTACGGCTTGAGCTGTTCTTCCGTAATCAGATTCGCGAGATATTTCAGGAGCTTGCTGAGATCCGCCGGCGAGATCGTACCGTCGCCGGTCACATCGCCGTTTATTTTCCCTTCCGCCGTGATGCCCGAGCTCGTGTCCTCAGCAGCAACACGAGCGATAAGCACAGCATCAAGCACGTCAACACTATGACTGCAATCTGCGTCGCCGTAAACGATGCTGCCGGGCCTTTCATCGCTCGACGAGCTTGTCGTCGAGCTGGTTGTGGTCGAGCTGGTGGAAGATGTGGTTGTGGTTGAGGTTGTAGAGGTTGTGGTGGTCGTGCTGACCGTGCTGATGCTCGGGCCGGTGCCGCCGCTCGAGATCGTTCCGCCGTCGAGGTTGCTGCCCTCTGTTGCAGCATAGGACGAATAGAACTCGCCGAGCGAGATGCCGTTTGCGCCGAGTGCCTTCTGGTGATCAAGGCCGATGTACTTGCCGGTCTTCTGCGTCTGCCAGAGCGCCTCCTCGAAGATGCCGTATTTCACGGTATCCCATTCGATCGTGGTGCCGGTCGTCGGATTGTACTGGATGCCCTTCCAGAGGCCGCCGGTATCGCCGGAGTCATCGTTCAGGCACCAGAATGTGTGGTTGATATGGTGCTTGATCATGTAATTGCGGAGCAGCAGCAGCCATCTGACGTTCTTCTCCTGATCGGTCATCTTGGTTGCGTCTGCGGTCAGGATCGTGCTCTCATCGAACGAAGCGGGCAGCAGTGCGCCCCATTCGCCGATCAGCAGCGGATACTGATCCTTGTCGTTCAGATAGGCCCATGTGTCATACCAGTAATCATCGAGCAGGGTCTGCTCGGTGAAGTTCTTTTCAAACCATGTCTGCTGGCTGACGATCGGGCCGTAGTCATGCGGAGAATAGACGATCTGGCTGGTGCCGGAGGCGGGCATGACCGGGTATTTCGCAACACCTCTGAGGTTGCCGCCCCACCATGCGCCGTGTCCCTCAAAGCCCTCATTGCCTTCAATCAGAATCAGCGCGTAGGGGTTCTTTGCGAGGATGGCATCTGCGCAGTCCTGTGCAGCCTGCTTCCAGTTGTTCGGGGCACTGGAGTCATCCCAGATCGCATCGACGGGCGCGCCGCCGTACTTGCTGTGCGGCTCATTCTTGAGATCAAAGCCGATCAGTGTGTCGTCATTCTTGTAATAATCTGCCGTCCATGCAAGGGTTTCGATCCAGACATCGGTCGTCACCTCAACGGTCTTGCCGTTGTTGGCGGTAAAGCTCTTGCCGTACCAGAGGCCGTAGTTATGGCCGGAGTTGTTGGATTCCGGGCTGTGGATGTCGATAAAGACCTTCACGCCGTTTTCCTTGCACTTTTTCAGCAGGACATCAAAGACCTGCTGGCTGTTCATGACCGAGCCGTCCTCGTTGATGAGATCAATATTAAACGGATAATACGGATCATTATTCGGATTGACGCTCGCGATCGGATCGGGGTCGCCGATCATCCAGTTATAGAGCAGCTCGGTCGAGACCGGAATCCGCAGCACATTGATGCCGTGATCGGCGATGGATTTCACCATATCGTTGATATCACCGCTCCAGAGATAGTGCAGCACATTCTCGGTACAGTTGAAGCCGAACCAGTTTGCACCGGTCAGCCAGACCTCGTTGCCGTCCTTGTCATACAGGCGGCTTCCCTTTGCATGCAGCCAGTCGTCATTGGTATCGGAGGCTGCCGCATTCGCAGAGAGAACAGCCCCGTTCTCTCTGACCGGCCCCGCTGCGAGATTCGCAGACAGAACCGCTGCCAGCAACAGTGCCGGCAAGGCTTTTCTTTTCATGGTAATTCCCCCTCTTTTCGCTGCTGCGCGATCCGGCGCAGCGCTTTCGGATTATGAAAAACAGCGCCCTCTTTGCTGTTTTTTCCGAAATAAGCCCGTAACCGGTTTACGGCTCAGAAGAAGCCAAAGCGCTTCTTCTCATAGAACGGCTTTTCCTCCGCGACCAGATCCTTTGCGCGAATGGAATCCGCCTTGATGAAATCGAATGCGAGATCGGTGTAATCGGCGCAGTCCTCTCTGACCGAGTTGCCGATATCCTCCAGCTCGGAATCGGAAGCATCGGATTCCAGCGCGACCAGCAGGAAGCGCTCGCCGTTATCCTTTTCCGCCTTGATATACGCCTTCTTGACAGCCTTCTGCTTTTTCAGCGAACCCTTCATCGCGGTCAGCAGCTCGTCGGTCAGCGGATCGGCGGTCTCCTCCTCGGTGTCCTCAGAATCCTTCGCAGCCTCCATATCCGCCATTGCCTGACGGATCATATCCGCGCGCGCCTTGCTGTCGTCCTCCGGTGCGCCGAGCACATTGGCAGGCTTCGGAGCGGGCGGCGTGGTGAGGTCAAAGACCTGCTGCTTCGGCGGCGCAACGACGATTTTGAATCCGTTTTCGCCGATTGCGAGCACCTGCTGCCTTACAAGGCACAGTGCGCTGCCGAACGGGTTGATGACGATGCCCTTGATCTCCTCGCTCTGCTTGATGAAGCTGTAAAGCGCGCGGAAATCGACGACTGCGATCTGAAGCGGCTCATTTTCGAGCCCCTTGCGGTTTTTCTTCAGCTCGATCTCGTCGGTAAATGCCGGCATAAACTTGTCGCCGTTTGCATTGGTCAATACAGAAAACGCCATCCGGGTCGGAACCTGTCCGTCCGGTGTTGCCTGATCCTTCAGCTGTTCAATTTTCGCAGGAAGCAGATACTTTGCTTCAAGTGCCGCTTCCAGAAAAGCCTTTTCATGCTCGCGGTTTGTCAGATCGAGCTTAAAGGTCGCCATTGCATCCACAAGGACGGGATTGGTGACCGGGTCCATTTTACGATTCGGCTCTGCCATTGCAAGTCCTCCTGTTTTTTCGGTATTTCGCCGTAATCCGGCGGTTATGTTCATTGTACCATATTTCAGGCAAAAAAGCAAGCGGTTTTTCACATTTCATCGGCGCAGCGCAAAAAAATAAAGGAGGCTTTCTGTTCAAAGCCTCCCCTTATTTTTTATTCAATTGTAACGGTATAGATGGGAAAGATATGTCAATACAGGCAAGACCCTCAAAGGAGGTAGCCGTATTTGTGAGGAGACCGCACCGTATGTTCGGACATACGCCTCTTTCAGTCTCCAGCGAATCTGTATCTGATCGTGCATTCAGACACAGCCGCACAGAGGATGGATCACATTCCCCTTCTGGCATTGACGCTGATACCGTTTTTCCGGCGGTCAGCCGATCGCTGTGCGGTCACTCCCGCAGTCAGGCGATCCCCGCCGTCAACTGCACCGATTGCAGTTTCATATTCCGTTCTGCTGAATTGCGGCTGTGCGCCGGCAAGCAGTCTCGCTGCTCCGTCGAGCAACGGTTTTCTGTGCCGGTTTCCGGATCGGAAGCGCACCCGCATGGTCGGTTCTCCTTGTGCTTGACTCACACACAACCGACGGCGAAGAGTGCAGAAATGTTACACAGAAAACGCTGCATTGCTGCTGCACGAGCCGACGTCAATGACCGGGACAGTTTCCGTCATTTCCATTGGACTCACGCACCTTTCGGAATCAGATTCTGCGGCAGATCCCGCTGTGCCGCTGCACAGTGTTCCGGGGGGCTTTTTCACAGCCCGGAAATGCCGCATGGATTCATAAAGAACAGGGAAAAAGCTGTAACAGAAGCAGCGGAAGATTTCTTTGCCTTCAGAGCCGCCGCCTCGGAATTGACCGATCTGTTCTCTATGGTCTTATTATAGCACATTCTTTATGTTTTGTCAATAGTTTTCGGCAACTTTTTTTGGAAATTTTAGAATTTCTTTGAGAAAGATAGGACTTGACATTTACGGAAAAAACTGGTAAAATAATAGCATGCGGGGAACCCGCAAATTTGCGTCCGGATGCGTCCGGCAGAACGGGAGTATAGTATGCTTGATCAAAACACGCCAAATGAACTGGATGAACTGATGGATTCGCCGGAGCTCTACACGCTGGTCGATGAGGACGGCAATGAAAAGCTGTTTGAGCTGATTGATATTTACGAGGAAGAGGGCAAGGTGTATTTTGCACTGATTCCGCATGTGGAAAATCCGGAGGAGCTGCTCGAGGGCGAGTGCGAGCTGGTCGTGCTGTCCGTTGCCGAGGACGAGGACGGCGGCGATATTCTGGAGCCGATCGAGAGCGACGAGGAATACGAGCGCATCGCGCAGATCTTCATTGACCGTCTGGACGAGGACTTCGAGGACGAGGATGAAGACGAGGAAGAATCGGCAGAATAAGTAAAAGTATCCAAAATTGAGCGGAAATATTAGTTGAATTTACCGGTTGATTTTTCGGTGCATTCATGATATACTAATAGCAGCAAAGCAGATTCTGCCTTGTGCGAGCAAGCCTGATTTGATATAATCCAACATATGTAACCAGGGAATCCGGCTCTGTGTCAGAATTGCAGACCTCCCGCCTTCGGCGGTAGCAGGGAGCATGCGCGGCGCAGGCAGATACCCACCTGCTTCAAGCGGGTTTTATTCTTCAGGCGACGGCAAGGCGGAGACATGCGAACAACAGGCGAATTCCGAAAGGGATCCGCCTGTTTTTTTATTTTTCATCGCAAAAAGTGTGACGCAATGCGGCGCAATGCTGTCGTAATAGATAGAGTGATCATTCAAGGTAACACCGCACAGAGCTGGTGGTGCAGGATGCTTTCGGTCAAACTCGTTTGACCAGTCAGATTTTTCGTCAGATTGTATGAAAACGACGCCGCTGGGCTGTCGCACGTTTGCTTGCAAACTGCGCAGTTTCGCTTTGCGAAACATGCGCCCGGCATGGAGTTTTCGTGCAAGATGGCGGAAAATCTGCAAGCAGATGTGCCGCCAAGCCGTCAGGCGGGCTTTGCGCGGTGTTGCCTCAAATCAGACAGAAAGGAGTGTGTGCCATGCAGAATCTCACTGACGAGGAGATCATCGAGCTGTATTTCTGCCGCGATCAGCAGGCGCTCGCCGCGACCCAGCAAAAATACGGCAAGCTGTGCAGCAGCATCGCATACGGTATCCTCGGCAGCCGCGAGGACGCGGAGGAATGCCTCAACGACTCCCTTATGAAGCTGTGGGAATCCATCCCGCCAAACCGGCCGAACCGGTTTGCCGCCTTCCTCTCCGTCATTGTGCGGAACCTCGCCTGCAACCGGCGCGCCGCGCAGCACGCCGAAAAGCGCGGCAGCGGCGTCATCTGCACCGCGCTCTCCGAGATCGAAAACACCCTCGCGCATCCGGATACGCCGGAGCAGTCGATCGACACCATTGCGCTCAGCGATGCGCTGAACCGCTTTCTCGGCACTCTGCCGAAGGAGACCCGCGTCATCTTCGTCCTGCGATACTGGGGCAATCTCAGCATTAAGGAGATCGCGGAGAAATGCGGCATCAGCCAGAGCAAGACGAAAATGACGCTCCTGCGTACCCGAAATGCGCTGAGGAAACAGCTTGAAAAGGAGGAATTACTGTGAATGAGACCAAATACACGGAGATCATGAGCGGAATCCGCCGGGACTATATTGAGGAGGCCGTGACATGGGACGGCAGCGAGCGGAAGCATTCGCGCGAGATCCGCCGCATGACCCTCGGCATCTGCGGCATCGCGGCGTCAATTGCCGTGGTTTCAGGATTTTTATTCTTCAGCGCACGCAAAAACAAACCCGAAACACGCTCTGCACCGCCGGCACTCAGCGAGAGCGAACAGAATTTCCTCGGCGGGCACGGCGAGCTCAGGCCGTATCTCAGCACGGGCGATCAGATTCTTCTGCGGGATGCGGAATACTGCTACATGATGCCGGTTGCGGCATCCGACGAGCTGCTGATGATGAACCGCTGGCGCCCGGACGACACCGCGGACGGCGACAGCATCATCATGGAGGCGATCAGCACAGATCATCACATTCTGTCAGACGGCGAGCGCATGTACGAGGCGGAATGGCGCAAGCTCTGGCTCATCGACAGCAAGGGCGTTCTGACCGCATTTTTCACACTGACAACGGACTGCCCCGGCTATAATCTCACGGAGGATCTGCTGATGTTCACGGGCGTGCAGCATCTCACCGGCGACTGGTACGCGATCCGCTATCAGTTCCCGCAGGAGGATGCCGTCGAGCTCTATGAGGTCATCTACAATGCCGCATCGCAGGAGATTCTCTCCGCAGAGCGTGCGTCCCTATGGAACCCATCTGCAACTGGAGACGGCACGGGCTATTACGAGGTCGATTATGAAAAAGGCTACGTCTGCCGGCACAGCTTCACCGACCGCGATTTCTGCGAAGAAATCTATCCGGTTATGCGGAATATGAGCGATCTGCGCCTTTCCGGCGACAAGCTCTATTTTACCTCTAACTATGTGAGCTCCGATGATATGGACTATCAGTTATCGAGCAGTGCCGGGCTCGGCTGCTATTGCATTGATCTGACATCAGAGGACAAAAACATTATGCCGGTTGGCAAGAAAGGCTATGACGGGCCGTATTATCTCGGCGATTCTGTCATCTATTCCGTGCATAACGGCGACGGACAGTGGCGCGTTTGCAGCATCCGCTATGATGAGCCGGAAACGGAACAGGAGCTGTTTTCCGTGCAGAGCGATCAGCTCTGGAATGCGCAGACTGAGCAGGACGCAATCGGAACCGTGCTCATTTTTACGCAGGCGGACAATCTGCTGATTTTCAATCTTCCGCAGCCGGCTGTAAACAACGCGGAATATGTGCAGATTGACGGCGGCATGCAGACAAAATACCTGAAGCATGCCGCGCCGCCGGAGGATGTCATGGGCGACAATTCCTACGGATATGTCACCGAGGAGGACGACATACTGTATATTCCGCCGGAGCACACCGCCGAGCGCACCGATGAGATTCAGTGCTACCGGATGCTCCCTTATAAGAATGCATGGGAATCGGAGCTCGACCCTTCTGTTTTCTTTCATTTCAACGAAGACAGAGGAGATGCGCCGCGTCTCACAAAGGAGCGGGCAAAGGAGATCTGTGACGCATACGGCTGCACAGAGGCGATGTACGCGCTGCTCGAGGAGGGCGGCTGGGATGTGGAATGGACCTCCGGCATTCTCTGCATGGAGATCTGGCTCGACGATCAGGGCAAAGAGTTTATTCTGGTTCACGACACCGACGGCATCAGCTATTTCCGCTATGACGACGAGCACCGGCAGTATTTCTACGAGCGCTGGAAAATTCCGCATATCTATTTCAATCATACCGGCGATACCCCGTCGGAACCGTACCCGTTCTCGGCGCAGTATATCCGGACAAACGGCTATCACAGCGGCGTGCGGTATCCGCAGGTGTGCATCATCCGGAGCCGCGAGGAGCTCGATGATTATATCAGCCGGAATGAATCGCTGTATGATTTTGAGGGCTACGGAAGCATCGGCGAGGCGGACTATACGCCCGGATTCCGGGATATCCTGACAAATTATACCGACGACTGGTTTGAGACGCATCAGCTTGTGCTCGTGCTGCTGGAGGAGACCAGCGGAAGCGTCCGGCATGAGGTGACCGCGCTCACGCAGCACAGCGTAACGGTGAAGCGGCTGGTTCCGGAGATTGGGACGGAAGATATGGCGGAATGGCATCTTGTCATCGAAACGGACAAGGACTGCCAGTTATCGGAGCAGTTTACGGTTCAGCTTGAAGCATCCGGGATATGACCCGGCGCACAAAAGAGCCTCCTGTATCAAAGCAGGAGGCTCTCAGTCTGTCAAAATAGGTACGGACTGATAGTGGGGCGAAGCTCCCTATCTGCATCATTCCCGAAACCGCAAGCACCCGGATTTGCCGGTTTTCTGACGGATCCTGCGTTGACAAAACCCGATTTGTATGCTATAATCATACTGCTTTGATATGTTTTGTAAAGGGAGGAGCCGTATGACGGAAAAGCCAGTAAGAACCGAAATGCCGAATGAGATCGAGCTCTCGATCGTCAACAAATTCCGCAAAACGGTCTGGACGAAATTTCTCAAGGGCATCAGGGAATATGATCTGATCAAAGAGGGCGACAAGATCGCGGTCTGCATCTCCGGCGGCAAGGATTCGATGCTCATGGCAATGTGCATGAAGCGCCTGCAGCGGTATTCCAAGGTGCCGTTTGAGGTCGTGTTTCTGGTCATGAATCCCGGCTACAACGAGATCAATTATCAGAAAATACAGGAAAATGCCGAACTGCTGAACATTCCGATCCAGGTCTTTGAAACCGACATTTTCGATGCCGTTGCGAAGGTCGATCAGCACCCGTGCTATCTCTGTGCGCGGATGCGCAGGGGGCATCTCTATAAGACGGCGCAGGCGCTCGGCTGCAATAAGATCGCACTCGGACACCATTTTGACGATGTGATCGAAACGATTCTGATGGGGATGCTCTACGGCTCGCAGGTGCAGACCATGATGCCGAAGCTGCACAGCGAAAACTATGCCGGGATGCAGCTCATCCGCCCGATGTATCTGGTGCGCGAGGCGGACATCATCCGCTGGAAGCAGTACAATGATTTGCAGTTTATCCAGTGCGCCTGCCGCTTCACGGAAAACTGCACGATGTGCGACAACGGCGGCGGGGGCTCCAAGCGGCAGGAGATCAAGGCGCTGCTCAAGCAGCTCCGCGCGGTCAATCCGGCGGTCGATATGAACATCTTCCGGAGCGTGGAAAATGTGAATCTGCAAACGGTCATTTCCTATCACCGCGGCGGCGAATATCACCATTTCCTCGATGATTTTGACGAGGGCAGGAGTGTGCGCGGCACACAGGCGGAGGCACACGATGGACAGGATCTATCTTGATTACACAGCGGACACACCCGCCGACGAGCGGGTGCTTTCCGTATATACGGAGACGGCGCGGGCATGCTTTGCCAATCCGAATTCCGCGCACAGCTTTGGCATAAGCGCGAAGAACGCCGTCGATGATGCTCTTATGAAAATCGCGGAGCTGCTGCATATTTCGCCGGATGAGCTGATCTTCACGAGCGGCGCGAGCGAAGCGAATAATCTTGCCGTCAAGGGCATTGCATTTGCAAACCGCCGCCGCGGCAGACATATCATTTCCACGTTTCTGGAGCACAGCTCCGTCAGCGGCGCACTGACCTTTTTGCAGGAGCAGGGCTGGGAGATCGACCTTGTAAACATCCAGCCGGACGGCAGAATCGACCTTGCGCATCTGCAATCGCTGCTGCGGCAGGATACCGTGCTTTGCGCGGTCTGTGCCGTGGACAGTGAGCTCGGCACGGTGCAGCCGGTGCAGGAAATCGCGGAGATACTCAAAAATTACCCAAACTGCCGGCTGCATCTCGATGCAACACAGGCAGCGGGCAAAATTCCGCTTGATCTCAGCGGCGTGCATACCGCGAGCCTTGCACCGCACAAATTCTACGGGCTGAAGGGCTGCGGCGTGCTGTATAAGGCAAAGGGCGTAGTCATGGAGCCGCTGATTCACGGCGGCGCCAGCACAACGATCTACCGCAGCGGTACACCGGACGCACCGGCTGCTGCTGCCTGCGCAAAGGCACTGGAGCTGGCGCTGGACGAATTTGACTCGCGGCTGGAGCGCACCGCGGCGCTGCATCGGAGCCTGCGGGCAGCGCTTGCAGAGAACCCGCGCATCCGCATCAACAGCCCGGAGAGCGCCGTTCCGCATATCCTGAATATTTCGGTCAGCGGCATCAAGGGCGAGGAAATGCGGCGCCTGCTGGATGCACGGGGCATTGCGGTATCCGTGAAATCTGCCTGCTCCGTGCCGAATACGCCCTCCCGCGCGGTTATGGCGATCACGCATGACCGGAAAAATGCGCTCAGCTCCTGGCGCATCAGTCTATCGCATCTGACCGCAGAGGAGGAGATCGCGCAGTTTCTTTCCGTATTGAATGAGATCATTGCGGAGACGGGCTGAGCGGTGACGGCGGCGGATGCTCATTAGAAAAACAGCTTCGCTCAGGCATTTGAAACGGCCTGAGCGAAGCTCTATTTTGTCGGGAAAGATCAATATGAGAAGAAATGTAAAATGTACGCATAATCCAGCATTTACTTATAACGGAATTCTAAGACAATGTCCCTTAAGCGAGGTTTGGAGGAGAGCCCCATTATCAATCCATCGGAGATACATCTTTACTTCCGGTATTTGTCCATGATCCCGCAGAAATCGAATGTCGCAAAGTAATCTGCCGGTGTCTCCGCGCGGCGAATCAGCTTCACACTGCCGTCCTCACAGAGCAGCAGCTCCGCAGAGCGCAGCCTGCCGTTGTAATTGTACCCCATCGAGAAGCCGTGCGCGCCGGTGTCGTGAATATAGATCAGATCGCCGATCTCCACCGGCGGCAGCAGCCGGTCAACCGCAAATTTGTCGTTGTTTTCGCAGAGCCCGCCCGTCACATCGCAGAGATAAGTGCAGGGGACATCCTCCTTGCCGAGCACCGTGATGTGATGGTATGCGCCGTACATCGCCGGCCGCATGAGATTTGCCGCGCAGGCATCGCAGCCGACGTATTCCTTGTAAATATGCTTCTGATGCAGCACGCGCGTGACCAGCGCACCGTAAGGCGCGAGCATGAATCTGCCCATTTCCGTGAAAATTGCGACATCGCCGAGCCCGGCCGGAACGAGAATCTCCTCGTACACCCTGCGGACGCCCTCACCGATCGCGAGGATATCGTTCGGTGTCTGCTCCGGGTGATACGCCACGCCGACCCCGCCGGACAGATTGATGAAGCGGATATCCGCGCCGGTTTCGCGCTTCAGATCGGCCGCGAGCCGGAACATCTGCGCCGCGAGCGTCGGGTAATAGTCATTCGTCAGCGTATTGGATGCCAGAAACGCATGAATCCCGAAGTGCTTTGCGCCCTTCTGCATCAGCAGCCGGAAGCCCTCGAACATCTGCTCGCGGGTAAAGCCGTATTTGGCCTCCTGCGGCTTGTCCATGACAAAGGTGGAGATCGTGAATTCTCCGCCCGCATTGTACCGGCAGCAGATCGTCTCCGGGATGCCGGTGAGCTGCTCAAGATATTCGATATGCGTGATATCGTCGAGATTGATGTAGGCGCCGAGCTGATGCGCGAGCTGATAATCCGCAGCCGGCGTCACATTCGAGGAAAACATGATCTCGCTGCCGGAAAAGCCGCAGGCATCCGCCATTTGCAGCTCGGTCAGCGAGGAGCAGTCCGCGCCGCAGCCCTCCTCCCTCAGAATGTTCAGGATAAAGGGATTCGGCGTCGCCTTGACCGCAAAATACTCGCGGAAGCCCTTGTTCCATGAGAATGCCTGCTTCACGAGGCGGACATTTTCGCGGATGCCCCGCTCGTCGTAGATATGAAACGGCGTCGGGTACTGTGCCGCGATTTCCTCCGCCTGTTCTTTTGAAAGAAACGGTATTTTTTTCATTGTGTATCTCCTGATCCTTACAAATTTTGAAATCCGCTGTATTTACAGTCCGCTGTATTTACAGTCTTTCGAGATATGCCGCAGCCTTTTCGACGGTTTCCCGCGTACCGAAGGACGAGAACCGCAGCCAGCCCTGTCCTGCCGTGCCGAAGCCCGCGCCGGGCGTTCCGGCGATGCCAAAGGCATGCAGCAGATGGTCGAAATACGCCCACGAATCAGCCTGCTCCGGGCACTGCATCCACACATAGGGCGCATTTTCGCCGCCGACCGAGTGGATGCCCGCACGGTTGAGCGCCTCCTTGATGATGCGCGCATTTTCCATATAATAGTGAATATCCTGCCGCACGGCATGGAGTCCCTCCGGCGTGAACACCTTTGCGGCGGCGCACTGGATGATATACGAGGTGCCGTTGTACTTGGTCGCCATGCGCCGGAACCACATGTCATGCAGCGAGGCGCCGTCAAATTGCAGCGTCCGCGGCACAACCGTCCAGCCGCAGCGGACGCCGGTAAATCCGGCGGTCTTGGAGAGCGAGTTGATCTCGATTGCGCAGGTCTCCGCGCCGGGAATTTCAAAAATGCTGTGCGGCAGCGCCGGGTCGCGGATGTATGCCTCATAGGCCGCATCAAACAGGATCAGTGCGCCCTGTGCCTGCGCATACGCGATCCATTCAGCGAGCTGCGCCTTGTTGTAGACTGCGCCGGTCGGGTTATTCGGCGAGCAGAGATAGATGAGATCGGCCTGTATGCTTGCGTCCGGCATCGGCAGGAAGCCGTTTTCCTTTGTGCCGTCTGCGAAGATCACGCGCCGCCCCGCCATGATGCTCGTGTCGTAATAGACCGGATAAACCGGATTCGGCAGCAGCACGGTGTTGTCCGAATCGAACAGGTCGCAGAGATTGCCGAGATCGCATTTTGCGCCGTCGCTGACGAACACATCCTCCGCCGCGATGTCCATGCCGCGCTGCTGATAATAGCCCGCGATCGCCTCGCGCAGGAACGCCTCGCCCTGCTCCGCGCCGTAGCCGTGAAAGGTCTCCGCATGTGCCATTTCCTCGGCGGCGGCCTTCATTTCCTCCGTGATAATCGGGCTGAGCGGCCGGGTCACATCCCCGATGCTGAGCTTCAGCAGCTCCCTGCCGGGGTTTTCTGCCTGAAATGTGCGAATGCGCCTTGCGACCTCCGAAAACAGATAATTCTGCTCCAGCTCCAGAGCGTGATGATTGACCTTCATATTCTCATTTCCTTTCTGTGATGCGGTTATACCTCAATTTCTCCGCTGAATACCAGCACCGCCTCGCCGGTCATGAACACGGCCTCCTCCGTATACCGGATCACGAGGTCGCCGCCGTTCAGATGCACGGTCACATCGGTGTCGGGTCGGCAGAAGCCGTTTTTCACGGCCGCCGCAACGGTCGCGCAGGCGCCTGTGCCGCAGGCCATTGTCTCGCCGGAGCCGCGCTCCCAGACGCGCATCCGCAGCGTGTGATCGTCGATGACCTGCACGAATTCCGTGTTGACCCCCTCCGGAAAAGCGGGATGATGCTCAAATTCCGGGCCGATCGCTTTGAGCTCCAGTGCCTCGGGGTTATCGCCGAAGACCACGCAGTGCGGGTTGCCCATCGACACGCAGGTGACGGTGTACTCCCTCCCGCAGACGGTCAGCGGCTTCGCGATCATTTCCCCGGCATCCGAGCGAACCGGAATCCGCTTTGTGTCAAAGATCGCGCTGCCCATGTTCACCGCCGCTTTTGTGACAACGCCGTTTTGCGTAGTCACGGTGACGGTGCGCAGGCCGCTTTTTGTCTCGATGACAATGTCCTTTTTCGGGCAGATTCCGTTGTCATAGAGATATTTTGCGACGCAGCGGATCGCATTGCCGCACATATTGCCCTCGCTGCCGTCGAGATTGAACATCCGCATCCGCGCATCCGCAATGTCGGAGGATTCGATCAGCACGAGCCCGTCGCCGCCGATGCCGAAATGCCGGTCGGAGAGCTGGACGCTGAGCGATTCCGGCGCAGATATGCGCTTTTCGATGCAGTTCACATAGATATAGTCATTGCCGCAGCCGTGCATTTTCACAAACGGGATGCGGCGCTTTGCCGTTCTCAGATGATTCATATTCATCAGCTCCACATTGGAATCCCGATAGCCCGTGTGCAGGCAGTTTGCGACTGCCGCCGCGGTATCGGTGCAGGTCAGGCAGGGAATGCCGAGCTCCACTGCCTTTTTCCGGATCTTCGCGCCGTCGCGGGCAGCCATGCGCGCATTGGCGTCGGTCGAGACGATGTAGCGGATCGTGCCGTTCTCCATGAGGGTGAAGGTCTCGGTGTCGCCGGTATGCAGCTTTTGCAGCGTATGTACGGCAAGTCCGGCACGCGAAAGCGCCGCAGCCGTGCCGCCCGTCGCATAGAGCACAAAGCCAAGTTTTGCGAATTTTCGCGCAATTTCGACGATATCGGGCTTATCCGCATCACAGACCGTCAGCAGAACGCCCTTCCGATTCCCGCCCGTATCCTCAAGGCGGTAGCCCGCCGCGCGCAGCCCCTTGTAGAGCGCCTCGGTCAGCGTCTTGCCGATGCCGATGACCTCGCCCGTCGATTTCATCTCCGGCCCGAGCTGCGATTCGCCGCCGATCTTCTCAAACGAGAACACCGGCACCTTGACCGCGGTATAGGGCGGCGTCTTGTAATAGCCCGTGCCGAATTCCGTTTCCGCGAGCTTTTCGCCGAGGCACACGCGCATTGCGCAGTCGCAGAGCGGCAGCCCCGTCAGCTTGCTCATGAACGGCACGGTTCGCGATGCACGCGGGTTGACCTCGATCACATAGAGCGACTGCCCCTTGACAATGTATTGCAGATTGATCAGCCCGACCGCATGCAGGCCGAGGCAGATTTTCTTCGTATCTGTGAGGATTTTCTTTCGCATATCGTCGTCGATGTGAACCGGCGGACAAATCGCGATCGAGTCGCCGGAATGAACGCCCGTGCGCTCGATATGCTCCATGATGCCGGGGATGAGAATGTCGCGTCCGTCGCAGATCGCGTCCACCTCGATCTCCGTCCCGCGGATGTACTGGTCGATCAGCACGGGGTTGTCGATGCCGTCCGCGAGGATATTCTGCATGAACGCAGAAACGTCATTTTCCTCGAAGGCGATGTTCATATTCTGCCCGCCGAGGACATAGGACGGCCGCACCAGCACCGGCAGCCCGAGCGTCCGGACGGCCTCCGCAGCCTCATCGAGCGTATTGACCGTGCAGCCGCGCGGCCGCTCGATTTGCAGCGATTCCAGCAGCGCATCAAACCGCTCGCGATCCTCCGCGAGGTCGATGCTGTCCGCAGATGCGCCGAGCAGACGGTAGCCCGCCTCCTCGATCGTCCGCGCAAGCCGGATCGCGGTCTGCCCGCCGAACGCCGTCACCACACCGACAGGGCGCTCCAGCGCGAGAATCGCAAGCACATCCTCCGGCGTCAGCGGCTCGAAATACAGTCGATCGGCAGTGTCAAAGTCCGTCGAGACCGTTTCGGGGTTGTTGTTGATGAGCACGACCTCGTAGCCCGCCTGCTTCAGCACCTGCACGCAATGCACCGCCGAATAATCGAATTCGATGCCCTGCCCGATGCGGATGGGTCCGCTGCCGAGCACCGCGACCGTGCGATGCGCCTTCCCCGCGAGGAACTGTGCTGCCTCGTTCGCCTCCGGCACGGCATCCGGCAGGCAAACGCCGTAGAAATAGGGCGTTTCTGCTGCAAATTCGCCCGCGCAGGTATCGACCATGCGGAAGATCGGGCGGATTTTGTTCTGCGGGATTTCCTGCCCGGAGATCGCTTTGATCGCAGCATCCGGGTACCCAAAGCGCTTCGCCCTGCGGTACAGATCATCGGTCAGCGGTTCGGATTCGAGGGAACATTCACATTTGATCAGATTTACAATTTTATGGAGAAACCATGCGTCAATCTTCGATAATGCGTGGATTTCATCCACACTGTACCCGCGGCGCAGTGCCTCAGAAACTGCGAACAACCGAATATCATCCGCATGAATCAGATGCTCGCGCAGTGCTTCGTCAGGCATATCCCGCAGCGCCCGAACGAGCAGTGCGCTGTGCTTGACCTCTGCGCCGCGCAGCGCCTTCAGCAGCGCCGACTCAAAGCTGTCGGAGATCGCCATGACCTCGCCGGTCGCCTTCATCTGTGTGCCGAGCCGATGCGATGCACCGGCAAATTTCTCGAACGGAAACTTCGGCATCTTGACCGCAACATAATCCAAAGCAGGCTCAAATGCCGCGCTCGTTTTTCCTGTGACCTTGTTCGCGATTTCATACAGCCGGTATCCGACTGCGATTTTCGCTGCGACCTTTGCGATCGGGTAGCCGGTCGCCTTCGAGGCGAGTGCAGAGGAGCGCGATACGCGCGGATTGACTTCGATCACCGCATATTCAAATGAATCGGGATTGAGCGCAAACTGGCAGTTGCAGCCGCCCTCAATTTTCAGCACCTCCGCGATTTTCAGCGCGGCTGTGCGCAGCATTTGATATTCCTTGTCGGAAAGTGTGACCGCCGGCGCAATGACGATGGAATCGCCGGTATGAATGCCGACAGGGTCAAAATTCTCCATCGAGCAGACGGTCAGCTTATTGCCGTCTGCATCGCGGATGATCTCGAATTCGATCTCCTTCCATCCGGCAATGCACCGCTCCACGAGAATCTGATGAATCGGAGAAAGCCGAAGTCCGGCCTCCGCAATATGTTCCAAATCCTCCGGCGATTCCGCGATGCCGCCGCCCGTTCCGCCGAGCGTAAACGCGGGGCGGATGATGACCGGGTAGCCGATCTCTGCCGCGATCCGCCGCGCGGATTCCATGTCCTCGGCGATGTCAGAGGGGATGCACGGCTGCCCGATCGAATCCATCGTCTCCTTGAACAGCCTGCGGTCCTCCGCGCGCGCGATGGTTTCCGGATTCGCGCCGAGCAGCCGGATGCCCTGCTCCGCGAGGAATCCGCTCTCGGCGAGCTCCGCGCAGAGGTTCAGGCCGGTCTGCCCGCCGAGGCCGGAGAGGATGCTGTCCGGCCGCTCCATGCGGCAGATTCGCTTTATGACCTCGGATTTCAGCGGCTCCATGTAAATCCGGTCGGCGATGCGGCTGTCCGTCATGATCGTCGCGGGGTTCGAGTTGACGAGCACGACCTCGATGCCCTCCTCCTTCAGTGCGCGGCAGGCTTGCGTGCCGGAGTAGTCAAATTCCGCCGCCTGACCAATCACAATCGGGCCGGAGCCGATGACCAGAACCTTATGAATATCACGATTCAGCGGCATTTTTGCACCTCCGTCATCTGCATGAATTCATCGAACAGGAACGCAGTATCCTGCGGGCCGGCGCACGCCTCCGGATGAAACTGCACCGATATCGCCGGAAATTTCCGGTAGCGCAGCCCCTCGCAGGTGTTGTCGTTGAGGTTGAGATACAGCAGATCAGCGGTCTCGCGGCAGTGCGCATCATTTGGATTATATTGCACCTGATAGCCGTGATTCTGCGACGTGATTGCCATGCGGTTTGTTTCAAGATTCAGCACCGGCTGATTCGCGCCGCGGTGCCCGAATTTGAGCTTTGCGGTCGGGATGCCGTTTGCCAGCGCGAGAAGCTGATGCCCGAGGCAGATCGCCATGATCGGAATATTCAGCGCGATGATCTTTTTCAGCTCCGCGATGATCTCCGGGTTATCCGCCGGATCGCCTGCGCCGTTTGAGAGCATGATGCCGTCCGGTTCGAGCTTCGCAATTTCCTCGCATTTTGTATCAGCCGGCATGACCGTGACCCGGCAGCCGCGCTGTACCAACGACCGCGCGATATTGGCCTTTGCTCCGAAATCCAGCAAAACGATGTGCCGCGTTGCACTGGCATCGCCGAGTGAATAAGCCGCACTGCATGTCGTCCGCTTCACGGTATCCTTCACGCGATAAGCGCGTATCTGCGCAAGATCGGCCTGCTCCGGCGTATCGCAGATCATCCCGTTCATCGTACCGCGATCGCGGAGCATGCGCGTCAGCGTCCGTGTATCGACACCGCTGAGCACCGGAATATCCTGCTCCGTGAGCCAGTCGATCAGCCTGCCGCGGCTGCGAAAATTCGACGGCTCCCCGCAAATCTCCGAAGCAATATACGCCGATAAATGCGGCTTTTCCGATTCAAAATCCTCCGGTATCACGCCGTAATTTCCGATCAGCGGGAAGGTCTGCACGACCCCCTGCCCGCAGTAGCTCGGGTCGGTCAGCGTTTCGAGATACCCGTTCATGCCCGTCGCAAAGACGATCTCCGCCGTTGTATTATTCATCGAGCCGAGCCGCGTCCCGTGAAAAACGGCACCGTTTTCCAGCACCAGACAGCCCGGCTTTGATTCCGTTCCGATCATTTCCTCACCCCTCAGATTACACGGCAAGCCGCACTGCGTTCTGCAATGCGGCACCGCAATATTCTCATAATCAAACGCTGTAAAGCAGATCAGCGTAGGTCGGGAAGGGCTGATATTCCTTCGCGGTCAGAGGTTCGAGCTGATCGGCAGCGGCGCGCAGCTCGTTCATCGCCGGGATGACCGTGTCGCGGCAGAAGTAGGACGGATGCTCGTTGTCGTAGAGCCCGATCAGCACATTTTCGAGCGCCTCGGTCTTTGCGGCGATCTCGTCGGTCAGCGCACTGACTCTGCGGAGCAGATCGGTCTCCGCGGTGCTCTGTACGCCGAGCTCCTTCTTCTTGAGCGCACTGTCCGCGAGCGATTCGCCGTAGCGGAAGCCCGCCGGGATGATCTGCGTTCTCGCCATGTCGATCATCGTGTTTGCCTCGATCGCGATGAGCTTTGTGTAATTCTCCAGCAGAATGTCCTTGCGCGAGACGATCTCGCTGTGGTTGTATACGCCGAATTTCTTGAACAGCGCGACATTCTTTTCTGTCGCAAATGCGTGCATTGCGTCTGCCGTTGTCCGCAGATTGAGCAGCCCGCGGCGCTCCGCCTCAGCGACCCATTCCTGCGAATAGTTGTTGCCGTTGAAGATGATGCGGCCGTGCTCCTTCAGCGTGTCCGCGAGAATCTGCTGTACTGCCGCGGCGACATCCTCCGCGCCCTCCAGCTTCTCAGCGAAATTGCACAGCGCTTCGGCAAAAATCGTGTTCAGTGCGATGTTGGTATCCGCGATCGAATTTTCCGAGCCGAGCATCCGGAACTCGAACTTGTTTCCGGTAAATGCCATCGGCGAGGTGCGGTTGCGGTCGCCGGTATCCTTCCGGAAATCCGGGAGAACATGGACCCCGGTCGCGAAGGTCTCGCGGTGTGTTTCCTCATCTCTGCCCTCTGCGGCAGCCTCAAGCTGGAGCTGGAGGTCATTTCCGAGGTAGACCGAAACGATCGCGGGCGGCGCTTCATTGGCACCGAGTCTGTGATCGTTACCCGCCGATGCAACCGACATTCTCAGCAGATCCTGATGCTCGTCTACCGCCGCAACAACCGCCGCGACCATCAGCAAAAACAGGCGCTTGCGCTCCGGCGTTTTGCCCGGCGCAAAAAGGTTGATGCCGGTGTCGGTCGAGAGCGACCAGTTGTTGTGCTTTCCGCTGCCGTTGACGCCGGCGAAGGGCTTTTCGTGCAGCAGGCACATCAGCCCGTGGCGCTCCGCGACCTTCTTCATGATCTCCATTGTGAGCTGATTGTGGTCACAGGCGAGGTTCATGGTCGTGTAGACCGGCGCGAGCTCGTGCTGTGCCGGCGCAACCTCGTTGTGCTCGGTTTTGGCATAGATGCCGAGCTTCCAGAGTTCCTCGTTCAGATCCTTCATGAACGCCTGCACACGCGGCCGGATCACGCCGAAATAGTGATCCTCCATCTCCTGCCCCTTCGGAGCCTTCGCACCAAAGAGCGTTCTGCCGGTGAAGATGAGATCCTTGCGCTTCTTTGCCATTTCGCGGTCGATGAGGAAATATTCCTGCTCCGGCCCGACGGTTCCGCTGACGCGCTTCACATCGGCAAAGCCAAGCTGGTGCAGCACCTTCACGGCCTGCTCGCTGACAGCCTCCATCGAGCGCAGCAGCGGTGTTTTCTTATCGAGTGCCTCGCCGCTGTACGAATAGAATGCGGTCGGGATGCACAGGCTGTTTTCCTTGATGAACGCATAGGAGGTCGGGTCCCATGCGGTATAGCCCCTCGCCTCAAAGGTTGCGCGCAGGCCGCCCGAGGGGAACGAGGATGCATCCGGTTCGCCCTTGATGAGCTCCTTGCCGGAGAATTCGAGGATCGCGCCGCCGTTTCCGTCCGGGGAGAGGAAGCTGTCGTGCTTCTCGGCGGTGATGCCGGTCATCGGCTGGAACCAGTGGGTGTAGTGCGTCGCACCGTTCTCCACGGCCCATTCGCGCATCGCGCTCGCGACCACATCCGCGACGGTCGGGTCGATGTCCTTGCCGTTTGCGATGGTCTCGTGCAGAGATTTGTAGACCGCCTTCGGCAGGCGCTCCTGCATAACGGCGTCATTGAACACAAGGCTTCCGAATACATCAGTCGGTTTCATAATTCTACATCCTTTCTTTGCAATAAACAAAAAAACAGCAACGGCAGTACGGGAATCATCCCGAAACAGCGCCGTTGCTGTTTTCTGTATCACATCATAGCATATTTTGCGTCGATTGTCAAGAGTTTGACAAGAATTTCACAAAGTTTTACAGTTTGCCCATGAATCCTCAATGGTTCTCATAGGTTTTTAGGATATTTTCCGCAGCCGTCCGCTTCGGGATCCGCTGGTTCATCGCCTGCTGCTCGATATACTGATGCGCCTGCTCCTCAGTCATGCCGAGATACCGGATCAGCGCATACTTGGCGCGGTTGACGATGCGCAGGTCGATCAGCTTGATCTGAAGCCGCTGATTCTCCTGCGACATGATCTGCGAGCGGGCATATGCCGAGGCAGCGTCATAGAGCACCTGATGAAACGAGGAATGCGGAAACGGCCTGCCGAGGACAAAAACGCCTGCGGGCTCCAGCGACTGCCGGTATTCCGGCTCCTGCTCGTTTTTCACAACGGCAATGACGGAGGAGGCGGTATTTTCCGCCAGATCGCCCGCAAGCTCAGTGCCGCATTCATCCGCGAGCGGAATGTTGATGAGGACGACCGCACATCGGCTGCCCATCATTTTTTGGCGTGCCTCCGTGCAGGAGCCCGCGCCGCCGGAGACCGTGAAATCGCCGTCCGGCAGGTTCTCCCGCACATAGCGGTGAAAATTCTCATTCGAGGAAATGACAAAAACCTCTTTTTGTTCAAAGCGCGTCAGCATGGCGCCTCACTCCGTATACGCCGCAAACAGATGCGCCGGCATCGACTGCTGCATAAAGCTGCTCTCCCGCATGAGTTTTCTTGCGGCATGCAGATCGGCAGGCAGCGCCGGATACTGCGCCGCAATTTCGTCGGGCGCATCCGTCAGATTTTCGTTGCAGCAGGGCCGCGGCGTCAGCTCCCGGAGGATGCCGTCCAGCCCGGCGCGCATGACGAGCGCAAAGGCGAGATACGGGTTCGCAGAGGCGTCCGGCGAGCGGAGCTCCATGCGCTGATGCGATACATCTGCTGCGGGAATCCGGATGAGCTGCGAGCGGTTCGAGGGCGACCACGACACCCTTCCGGGCGCCTTGTCCCGTCCGAGCCGCGCATAGGACGCGCCGAGCGGATTCAGAACAGCCGTCATCTCCGGCGTATGCAGCAGCACCCCCGCCATGAACGACTGAAACAGCGCTTCATTCACACCTGCGCGGACATCCGCCTGCGCGATCGAGCAGTTGATATGGAATCCGTTTCCCGGCTCATCGGCGAGCGGCTTCGGCGCAAACGACGCCCAGAGCCCGTTGCGCGCAGCGACCGTGCTGACGACCTGCTTGAAGGTCACGACATTGTCCGCGGCACTGAGCGCGCTGCTGTACCGGAAGTCGATCTCATTCTGCCCCGGCCCCTGCTCATGGTGCGAGCGCTCGGGCTGAATGCCCATTGCCTCAAGCGTCTGGCAGATTTCCCTGCGGATATTTTCGCCGCCGTCCGCCGGTGCAATATCAAAATATCCGGCGCGGTCGAGCGGGATATCGGTGGGATTCCCGTTTTCATCGAGCTTAAAGAGATAGAATTCGCATTCCGCGCCGATATCACAGCGCAGCCCGTGCTCCGAGAGCAGCCGTTCGGTATCGGCGAGATAACATCGGCTGTCCGCAGAAAAGGGCGTGCCGTCCGGGTTGCGGATCTCACAGAAAAACCGCGCAACACCGCCTCTTGAGGGGCGCCACGGCAGCAGCACCGCCGTTTCCGGATCCGGAAACAGGAACAGATCGGAATGCGAAGGGTCGCGGAAGCCCGCGATCGACGAGGCATCAAATGCGATGCCCTGTTCAAATGCCCGTTCGAGCTCCGATGCCTGCACGGAAATATTCTTCTGCACGCCGAACACATCACAGAAGGCAAGGCGCACAAATTTGATATCGCTGCTTCCGATCAGCTCCGCGGCCTCACGCTGCGAAACACTCAGCATATCACCACATCCTTTCGCATCTATCATATCACATGCCGCAGGTGCTTGTCAACCGTGAATTTTCCGTTCAAAGCGATCCTTTGACTCATCCTGCTCGACGGCAGTCGGGTATTCGCCGGTAAAGCATGCCGTGCAGATTTCCGCCGAACCGCAGAGCTGCGGCAGCGTCTCAACCGGCAGAAAGCCGAGCGAATCCGCCCCGATGATCTCCGCGATCTCCTGCACGGTATGATGACATGCGATCAGGTTTTCCTCAGAATCAATATCCGTGCCGTAATAGCACGGATGCAGGAATGGCGGCGATGAGATCCGCATGTGGATTTCCCTCGCGCCGGCATTGCGCAGCAGCGTCACAATCCTGCGGCTGGTCGTGCCGCGAACGATCGAATCGTCGATCAGCACAACGCGGCGCCCCGCGACGGTCTCGCGGATCGGGCTGAGCTTGAGCTGTACGCCGCTGTCGCGCTCAGACTGCGACGGCACGATGAAGGTTCGCCCGATGTACTTGTTCTTGATGAGCCCGATGCCGTATGGGATGCCGGAGGCCTCCGCATAGCCGAGTGCCGCATCGAGTCCCGAGTCCGGCACGCCGATGATGACATCCGCCTCTGCCGGGTGCGCCGCGGCGAGCAGTGCGCCCGCCTTCTTTCTTGCGCCGTGAACGGAAACGCCGTCCAGAACCGAATCCGGACGCGCAAAATAGATATACTCAAAAATGCAGGTGCGCTTTGGCGCGGTTCCGGTGTATCGCCGGTCGGAGCGCAGCCCGCCGTCCGCCGTCAGAATGATCATTTCGCCCGCCTCGACATCGCGCACAGGCTCTGCTCCGACGGCCGTGAGCGCGCAGGTCTCCGAGGCCAGCACATAGCCGCCGCGCGGCAGCCTGCCGATGCAGAGCGGCCGGAAGCCGTGGGGGTCGCGCACCGCAATGAGCTTCTGCGCGGACATGAGAATCAGCGAAAACGCGCCCTCAAGCTGCGGAATCGCAAGGCGGACGGCATCCTCGATCGAATCGGTTTGCAGCCGCGCCTGCGTGATGAGATAGGCGATGATCTCGGTGTCGCTGGTCGAGTGGAAGATCGCGCCGCGCTGCTCTAGTACACTGCGCAGCCTGCCGGCATTGCTGAGGTTGCCGTTGTGAACCAGCGCCATCTTGCCCTTCTGGTGATTGACCTCCATCGGCTGACAGTTCCGGCGCTGGCTGCCGCCGGTCGTGCCGTAGCGCGTGTGCCCGACTGCCATTCTGCCCCGCGGAAAGCCGCTGAGCACCTGCGGCGTGAACACATGGTCAACCAGCCCCAGATCCTTGTGTGTCGTGAATACGCCGTCGTCGTTGACGGAGATGCCCGCGCCCTCCTGCCCGCGGTGCTGCAATGCAAACAGCCCGCAGTAGGTCAGATGCGCAAGCTCCTCCGGCTGCGGCGTCATGATGCCGAACACACCGCATTCTTCGTGGATATGATTCATTTCATGCCCCCAATGCCGCCCTGACCAGCCCCAGAAACAGCGGATGCGGCTTATTCGGGCGGCTCTTGAATTCCGGATGATACTGCACCCCGACATAAAACGGCAGCGCCGTCAGCTCGACGGTCTCGACGAGACTGCCGTCCGGCGAGGTGCCGCTGATGCAGAGCCCCGCTTCCGTCAGCACATCGCGGAAGGCGTTGTTGAATTCATAGCGGTGGCGGTGCCGCTCCGCGATTTGCGGCTGACCGTAGCAGCACATCATCGTCGTGTCCGGCGCGATGACACAGGGGCAGCTTCCGAGCCGGAGCGTCCCGCCCTTGTCGATGCTGTCGGACTGCCCGTCCATGAAGTCGATGACCTTGTGTTCACAGTGCGGCGCGAATTCTCCCGAATGTGCATCGGGAATCCCCGCTTTGTGCCGCGCAAATTCGATGACCGCGATCTGCATGCCGAGGCAGATGCCGAGAAACGGCTTCCCCGATTCCCGCGCATACTGCGCCGCCGAAATCATGCCCTCGATCCCGCGCTGCCCGAAGCCGCCGGGAATCAGAATCCCGTCTGCGCTGCCGAGAATTCCGGCAGCGTTTTCGTTTGTGATCTGCTCCGAATCAATCCAGTCGATCTGCACATCCGCGCCGAGCTGATAGCCCGCGTGATGCAGCGCCTCGGCGACCGAAAGATAGGCGTCATGGAGCTGCACATATTTTCCGACGAGCGCGATCGTGACCTGCCTGCGCGGCTGCCGGATGCGCTGACAGAGCGCCTCCCATTCGGAAAGATCAGGCGGGGGCGTCTGTAAATCCAGCTCGCGGCAGACGATCTCGGAGAGATGCGCTTGTTCGAGCATCAGCGGCGCCTCATAGAGACTTTGCAGCGTCAGGTTTTCGATGACGCAGTCCGGCTTGACATTGCAGAAGCCCGCGATCTTTGTAAAAATGCTCCGGTCTGTGATCGGCTCGTCGGTGCGGAGCACGATAATATCCGGCGAGATGCCGAAGCCCTGCAATTCCTTGACGGAGTGCTGCGTCGGCTTGGATTTGTGCTCGCCCGAAGCCTTAAGATACGGCACGAGCGTCACATGGATATAGAGCGTATTCTCGCGCCCGACCTCCGTCCGGAGCTGGCGGATCGCTTCGAGGAAGGGCTGGCTCTCGATATCGCCGGTCGTGCCGCCGATCTCCGTGATGACGACATCGGCATTGCCCTTTTCGCCGACGCTGTAAATGAAGCGCTTGATCTCGTCAGTGATGTGCGGGATGATCTGCACGGTTCTGCCGAGGTATTCGCCGTGGCGCTCCTTGTGCAGCACATTCGCATAGACCTTTCCGGTCGTCAGGTTGGAGAAGCGGTTGAGGTCCTCGTCGATGAAGCGCTCATAGTGGCCGAGGTCGAGGTCGGTCTCCGCGCCGTCCTCGGTGACATAGACCTCGCCGTGCTGATAGGGGCTCATCGTGCCGGGATCAACATTGATATAGGGGTCGAGCTTCTGCGCGGCGACCTTGAGTCCGCGGCTTTTGAGCAGCCTGCCGAGCGAGGCCGCCGTGATGCCCTTGCCGAGCCCGGACACCACGCCGCCGGTCACAAAAATATACTTTGTCATATGCACCGCCCCCGTTCAGTTGGCAACGTACATCTGCTGGTAGGGGTTGCCGCTGTCCGGCGTGACAAGCGTGAACTGCGCGTTCAGAATCTCATCGGGGTCGCCGCCGAAATGCGCGCAGAATTCCTCGATATATCCCCGTATTTCCGCGAGCTCCTCCGCAGATGCCGCCCTGTGATGCACCTGATGCGGGAAGTGGATTCCGGCGCAGTCCGAGCGCAGGAAGAGCCTGCCCCCGTGCATGCCGGTACAGGGGAAATTGCTGACGATCGGGCGCTCGCCGCCGGAGAGCCCCAGCACGATGATGATGCCGCCTGCCTGATATTCGCCGAGGAAGCTGCCTGTCCGCCCGCCGATCACCATGACCGGCACCTTGTCCTGATACGCCTTCATATGGATGCCCGCGCGGTATCCGGCATTGCCCTGCACGAAGATTTTACCCCCGCGCATGGCATAGCCCGCCGCATCGCCGATGTTGCCGTGAACGATGATCTCGCCCCCGTTCATCGTGTCGCCGACGGCATCCTGCGCATTCCCGAAGGTCTCGATGACCGAGCCGTTGAGGTATGCGCCGAGCGCATTGCCCGCGATTCCGCGGATCTTCACATATTTTCCGCCGGTTCCGGCCGCAAGGAAGCGCTGCCCGATGCAGCCCGTCAGCGTAATTTCGCTGTCCGCTGCTGCCCGCATCTGTTCATTGACCTCGGAAAAGCTCATCTCCGATACATTCAGTTCCATTCAGACTGCCCCCTTCAGCACATTGTTCCGGTATTCTTCTCCCATTGCCGCAAGCTGCGGCTCGATCTTCAGCCGCGCAAAATCAACCGACGAAAGCGGTGTCCGGCTGCGGATCAGCGCGGTGTAAATGCCGGTGCGGTGCGTCTGCCCGATCAGCATGAAGCCCGTGAGCCTGTCATCCTTCACAAACAGCCGCTTGATATGTGTTTCGTCCGCTTCTTCGTACATTTCGCAGCCCTCCGGCTGGGAGCCTGCGGTGTGGCAGTGCAGCCCGAAGAAGCCGATGGAATTCATCGGAATCGCATTGTCAAACGAGGCCGTGCCGCCCGCCATATTGACCCCCGCGGTATGCCCCTGCATGTAGGCATTCGGCATCAGCGCCATGACCTTGACCGTATCGGACGAAATATCGTGATATTCCGTGCAGTCCCCCGCCGCATAGATATCCGGCAGACTGGTCCGGCACGCATCATCCACGGCAATTCCGCGGCTGACATTGCCGCCCGCTTCCTTGATAAGCGCCGTATTTGCCCGGACGCCGACCGCGAGCACCAGCACATCGAATTCCACTGTTTCGCCGTTCTGCATGATCGCCAGATTTCCTTTGAATTCCTTTGCGCTGTTGCCGAGCAGGAAGGCGATGCCGTTTGCTTCGAGACGGCGCTGCATCATCGCGGCGCATTTGTCATCGAGAATGGAGGACAGCACCCGCGGTGCCAGATCGCAGACCGTGATCTGCTTCACGCGGCTGTGCAGCCCCTCCGCGCATTTCAGTCCGATCAGACCCGCGCCGATGATGAGCACGCGGCTTTCGGGCGTGATCGCCTGCTCCAGCGCAAGCGTGTCGTCGATCGTCATGAACGTGAACTGCTTTTTCACGGTTTCGAGCCCCTTCATCGGCGGCACGAACGGCGAGGAGCCGGAGGCGTCGCAGAGCGCGTCATAGGGCAGCGATTCGCCGCTGTCGAGCGTGATCTGCCGCGTATCTGCGTCGATTTTCACCGCACGCTTCCCGTAGAGCACCTTCACGCCGTTGTCCGCATAAAAGGACGGTGCGCGGTAATGCATACGCTGCAAATCGGTCTTTTTTTCGAGATAATAGGAGATCAGCGGGCGGCAGTATACCGGATGCTGCTCCGCGGAGATGACGGTAATGTCGCTCTCCTGCTCGACGCTCCGGATGCCTTCGATACATCCCGCAGCCGCAACGCCGTTACCGATAATGACATAGCGCTTCATTCCGCTTCTCCCCTTTCCTCATAGACAATCGCACCGTTCGGGCAGCCCTTGACGCACGCCGGCGCGCCGCAGGCATTCTTCATGCACAGCTCACATTTCTGCGCAACGCCGCTGCCGTCCTCGATGACTGCGCCGTAGGGACATACCAGCACGCAGGTCAGGCAGCCGACGCATTTGTCATGGTCGATCTCAATGACGCCGTCCCGCTTGGAGAGCGCCCCTGCGATGCAGCTCTTGACGCAGACCGGGTCGGTGCAGTGCCGGCAGGAGACGGCATAGGTCACGCCGTTCCGGTCGGTCTCGACCTGAATGCGCGGATACAGCGTTTTGCCGCGCAGCGCCTTGACCATATCCGTCATGCCGGAATTGGCAAATGCGCAGTTATATTCGCACAGATGGCACCCCAGGCACCATTCCTCTTTTACATAGATTCGTTTCATATAATTCGCTCCCGTTTGAATGAACGAAATTTCCGCAAATGCAGCTTTTATGCGTTTATAAGGTATCCGCTGCGCGGATGCTATTTTGGAATGGGGACCTCTATCGCCCATGTTTCGCAAAGCGAAACTGCGCAGTTTGCCTTCGGCAAACATGGGGTTCCCAAGCCCGCCGAGCTCTTTGCACGCTAGGGGAGTTTCGCGCTCTGCGGAGCG
>JAFUAD010000026.1 GCA_017460835.1 Oscillospiraceae bacterium | reverse complement strand
TTCCACTACCATAATCTTGAATTCTGGTGTGTATCTCTTGTTCGGCTTTCCTTTAGGCATAAAAATGCCCCCTTTCGTTAGATTTAAAAATTGGTATATTCCTATTATACCACATTGTCTAACAAAAGGGGAGCATTTCAATCATTCCGAACGGGTGCGCTGCATTGTTATTCTGTTTCCGCTTCACCGGAAGAAAATGCTTCTGATAAAAATTTTGTCATATACTCCGGTCTGGCATTGATAAACGACCGGATGATCTTCTGCTGATCGAGAAAGCCCTGATACCAGATCCAGATCGAGCTGTCCGTCTTTTTCAGTTCTTCAAGATGCGTAAAATACCGGATCATCTCAAAATAGCGGTCGGTATTCAGGCGGTCGAGCGTCTCGCCCATGTGCTCCGGCGAGAGCACGCCGTCCATGAGCCGCTGCATCTCGCCAAGGAACAGCTCCCTGCAATCCTCCCGCTGCATCAGTGCCGCAAACATCGGCGCATAGCGGTCGCTGCCCGGCTTCAGAATCTCCGCGAGATTATTGTACTGAGCCTGCGTTTCCGTCTGCTCATAGAGCCCCTCGGCATAGTCGGTGTCGTGCAGCCACCAGCGCCATCTGCCGTCGGTGCGCGCATCCGCCTCCAGACTGTAATCCGCTTCGTCATTGGCGTAATAGCGGTAGATTTTCATGTTATTCTGCGGCCAGTCGTTGTTGTTGACGTAAATATTGAACGCGAAATACCGAAGGTAATTCGGAACATCCATAAAGGCACAGACCTTCTCATAGCTCGCATCATCGGTGAGGTCGAGCGCGGAAAGCTCGGCATAGGCGGTGTTGAATTCCTCCGCAGCGGCGGCCTCCTCCTCGTCGTCCTCCGGCACATTCTTCTCCTGCTCCTTGCCCTCCAGCACGACATATTTCCCGGCGCCCTTTCCGCCGTATTTGTCCTTCAGCAGGTCATCGCAGATGCTCTCGTGCATCCAGTGTACGCCGTAATAGCTGCCGTTCAGATACACGACAACCGGCATCACGCCCTCGCAGTCCGTATAGCCTGCCTCCGCGGCAAGCGTCTGGTTGAGCTCATCGCGGATAAACGCAAACTGGAAATCGTTTCCGGCATTGCGCAGCACCAGCTTGTCATAGCCGTCGATCACACTGCCCTCTGCGTCCGCAGTCCCGAACAGGTCAAGATCAAATTTACCGTGCGCTTCATCATAGGATTTCCGCGCAAAGAGCTTGACGGATTTGATGGAGGCATCCCGCGATGCCGCGCCGAATACGCGCATGCTGGCATTCTGCGCAAGAACCAGATCGCCGTCCGAATCCACGATCTCAACCGAAACCGCCCGTTCGGAATCCCTGCCGCGCTTCTTCGCGTTTTCCTTATAGAAGATGCCGTCCGGCTTATCGGTGATCTCCGCCGGGTCACCGACCAGTGACACAACGTAATTACGGAACGAGGACGCGATATCAAACGCCGTCCAGAAGGTGTGGGTCGCGGTCTCCGACTCTCCCCCGTCCGCAAAATACGCCTTTGCGCGGAGCACGCAGCACTGCGGGAAATCCCCGACAAGCTGCTCCAGCACAATCGGCTCGGTATAGAGCACGGCGGATTTGTCCGGCACACTTCCGTCCAGCGTATAGTAGATTTCCGCGCCCTCCGGCGCCGTCAGCGCAAGCTGCGAGTAATCGCCGAGAAACCGCTGCGGTGTCTGTGTCACACCGGCTTTTGTGAACTGCATCGCATCGACCGTTTCCGCGAGCCGGACGGTACTGCTCTCCTGCTGTTCTTCTCCGCTGCTGCCCGCCGTACTGCTGTCCGAGCATCCCGCAAGCAGACATCCGCACAGCAAAACGGCAAGAATACGCTTATGATTCATCCTGTTCCCTCCGCTGACTGATTCTCATGATTCCCGTTTCTCCAGCGAGGTGACCCGCAGGATCAGAATTTCCATCTCAGAATCGCCGTGCTTGATCGTGGTGCGTTCGAGCCTGCCCTCAACGGTCACGAGGTCGAAGCTCTCAAGGCCGTCGTAATGATCCCAGTCCAGCTCGATGCCGATTTCCTCGTCGCCGTGGGAATCGGTCGTGCTGATCGAATAAAAGGTCTCGCCGCTCTCATCATCCGTACCCGGATACAGCGTTCCGACAAAGTGATAGTTCTTCCCGACATAGCTGTCAGGGTCTGCATACATATCCTCGATCGTGTCATACATCACGGAGGTCTTGACATAGTGCATGGTGTCATCAGCCGCAGAGGATTCTGTTTTTTTGCCGCAGCCGGAAAGCAAAAGCCCCGCTGCGGCAATTCTCATCAATTTCTGTTTCATGTTGTATCATTCCCTGCTGACCGGTTGTTCGATCGGCAAAATCGTGTAAATTTCAGATGCAAGGATGCGCTTGAGCAGTGTCAGGTCCGCCGCATTCAGGCGGCTGTTCCCGTCGAGATCGCCGTTTGTCCAGATCGGCAGGGTACCGGTCTCCGCGGTCAGGTATTTCGCCAGCAGCACCGCATCGTCGATCTTCACGGCGCCGTCGCCGGTCACATCCCCGCGCAGGGCAGAGGGCTGCTCCGTGCCCCGGTTCTGATAGACGTTCTCATACAGCGTCTCCGCCCAGAGGCGGCGCATTTCATTGTAGCCGTCGGAATTCGGGTGAACGCCGTCTGCGCTGAGCCCCTCCGGATGCGCCTCAAACCACGCATAGAAATCCGGCCCCTTGATGACATCCGGGAATTCCTCATAGATCTTGTCAACCTGCGCATTATAGCGCTCGATATTCGCGGAAATTCCCTTTTCGAGCGAGAACGGAATCTTCGGCAGAACGGCAGTTTTGCCCGCTGCCTGCACCGCCCGGATCATATAGACCGTATTCTCATAATACTGCTCTGCGCCGGTCTGGTCGCCCCAGCAGTCATTGGTTCCGTAGGCGATGCTGACATACTGTCCCGGATAGGATTCCAGCCAGCGGTCGATGTTGTTTTTGCCGTCAGTGCTGAAAATGCCGCCGATGCCGCCGTTTTCCTGCGCCGGATAATAGGCGGGATCAATTTTATGCAGCACATCGGCAAAATTGCCGTCTCCGGCAGAAAAGGTCACCATGCCGCCGGCTGTGATGCTGTCGCCGAGAAAGAGCCAGCTGTCCACAAACCCGTCTGAGCAGTCATGGATATCCACATTCAGATTGACCGAGGTGCCGCCGTTCTGTACGCCGAGTACCTCGAGCTTCACCCAGTTGTATCCGGCAAAATCCAGCACATTCTCGCCCGAATGCGTCGTGCATCCGGTGACGGAGGCAGCCTCCTTCCAGCCGCTCTCCGGATATGCCCCGCCTGCCGCATCATTGACATAGAGCTTGTATGCCGAGAGCGATGCCCCCGGCGACTCGTTCAGCACGGTATAATCATAATTATTCCACGCGCCGGAATACCATGCGACATTGATTTTCTTCCGGTTTGCCGCCGGGACATCCGAAAGATCATACGCAAGCCAGTTCCCGACCGCGCCGCTCCATGCATCATAATACACATCGTTGCAGGATGCATAGGCGGTATTCTGGCTGTCTGAGTACACCTTGTCGGTTTTGTTGCGGTTCAGCGGCAGATAGACCTGCTGCTCCTCCGCGGCGGCAGCTCCGGCAGACGGAACCGCAGCCGCGCAGATGCAGAGTGCCATGCAGGCCGCAAGCACACTGTGTCGTTTTCTCATTATTTATTCCCCCCGTGTTGACTGCACGCCCTCTCAGGGCAGCGCCGCAGCCGTGATCTTACTGCTCGCGCGGACGCTTTTCGGTTTTTTTATAGAGATACAGGTCCTGCTGATGCGTGAGCCGGAAGCTGTCCTTTTTGATATATTCGGCAGCGGCGCTCTGCTTGACGACCGTCTTGAGCTGTGAAAACAGAATGCCGAACACGATTCCGCCGACGGCCAGAGCGGCAATCGCGGTAATCATCGGATCCTCGGACAGGAACCATGCCAGAACGCCGGCGATCACGGCGCCGATCAGGAAGAACAGCACCGCCTTTGCCTTGTCCGCCGGCAGATTGCCGACAAATTTTCCGGACTGTCCGTTCATTGCAAAGGAATACTTTTTTCCGTTCCATGAGGTATTCAGCAGCCAGGCCGGATACAGCGCATAATGCGTTTCGCCGTTCTGAAGCTGAATATTCTCCTGCTCGATATCAAATTCGGAATAGCCCCGGACGGTATTTCCGAGCGTATTGCGCGTGCTCTGCCGGATGCGCTCATTGGCACGGGTCACGCTTGTCTGCGCATCGACATCGTACTTATCCGCGAGATAGCCCGACAGATACGCAGTCTGGAAGCCGACCGCCTGTGAAAAATCAAACGGCTCCAGCGATTCCATCATCGTATCGTCCATCTTCTCCGAGCCGTCAACCGGCACATTCTCAAAGGCAAGGCTGCCGGCACGGGACACGCTGTAATAGCTGGTTTCGGTGTAATAATACTTCTGGTCGCTCCACGAGCGAACCTTTTTTGCCTTATACTGTATCTGCGCATCGACATCCGCCTGGAACAGCCAGACCGGGACATACACGCCCTTGATCTCGTCAATATGATTCTGGCTCTTGAACACCTTCGGCAGCAGCGGCTTGCCCTCCATGTGCTTGGCGAGCGCTTTCTTCGCCGCCTCCTTGTCGAGCTTGAAGGGAATGATGAAATCAGGCTTCAGCTCGCCGCTGAGCTGTCCGGTCATGATGACCGGCGCATCGCAGTACGGGCATTGTGAGGCTGCCGTGGTACCGTCTGCGATGACCTCGCCGCCGCAGGACTGGCACTTGTAAACACGCATGCCCTCCGCTTCGCCGGGTCCCCATTCCGAGCCCGCATCATTCTCCCACTCCATCCCGGTATCCGCCGGCTGCTGGTTCAGGATATCGTCATAGGATTGCAGAGTCGCAACATCAAATTCCGTGTCGCAGTACGGGCATTTCATCTGCTGCGAGGTGCTGTTGAATTCGATCTTTCCGCCGCAGCACGGGCATTTATAGCCAAGTAAATCAGCCATATCTACTCTCTTTCCGAAGCCATATCTGCTTCATTTTTTACAGTCTGAAAAAAGGGAGTGAGAAGAACATGCTCTGCCCTTCTCACTCCCGACAGTTTATTTCTTATGCCTGAACGTCGTTCTCATCAAACACATCGCCGCATTCCGGGCAGAACTTCGGCGGGTTCTTCGGATCCTCAGGTGTCCAGCCGCACTTGTCGCAGCGATAGAGCGGTGCATCGGCAGGCTTCTTGGAGCCGCAGTTCATGCAGAACTTGCCCTGGTTCACGGTTCCGCAGCTGCAAGTCCAGCCCGCAGCGGGTGCCGGCTTTGCATTGCCGCAGCTCATGCAGAACTTTCCGGTATTGGTCTGGCCGCAGCTGCATGTCCAGGAATCGGCTGCCGGAGCTGCCGCCGGAGCGGGTTCTGCCGCAGGAGGCGGTGCCGGAGTGGGTGCTGCCTGCTGCTGACCCATTGCGAAGAGCTGGCCTGCATTGATGCCGCCTGCGTTCTGTGCCATGCCCATGCCCATAAACGCATTCATTGCACCGTTGGTGTTCTTTGCAGCATCCTGCATTGCCTGTGCCTGCGCGGTGACCATCGTTGCCGCTGCCATGTTCGGGTTGCGGTTGATTGCGGCAAGCTGTGCCTGCTTAATCATCTGCTCGTCTTCCTTCGGAATCGTGACAGAGTTAATCGTGATCTTGGAGAGCTTGATGCCGCGGTTTGCAACCCACTCATCCTTCAGTGCAACATTCATTGCATCCTTCAGTTCGACCGTTTTGCCGGGAAGGGCACTCGGACGAACACCAAGCTCAGAGATCTTCGCAAAAGCAGGCTGAAGTGCATCCAGGAACTCACTCTTCATCTGCTGCTGAAGCGGGCTGTCGCTCAGCCGGAATTCATCCGCCACATTGCCTGCAATCCTGGAATAGAACAGAATCGGATCCTCGATGGTAAACATATACTCGCCGTTGCAGCGAACCGTGACATCAATATCCAGACCGATATTGTTATCCACAACACGGAACGGAACAGGATTCTGGGTACCGAAGCGGTTGCCCATAATATCCTTGGTATTGAAATAATAAACGCGCTGATCGACAGCCTTTTCGCCGCCGTGCTTGAAATCGTCCCAGAACTGTTTGAAGGAAGCCACAAGTCCGGCACCGAATTTACCGGAAAAGACACTCGGCTGCGATCCGATATCATAAGTATATGCACCGGGTTCTGCGCAGATTTCCATAATTCTGCCCTGCTCGACAATAATCATGCACTGACCGTCTGCAACAACAATTGTGCTGCCGTTGGTGATAACGTTATCGTTGCCTTTATTGCCGCCTTTTTTGTTCATATGTTTGCCTTTGACCATAAGAACATCGCTCGGAATCGACTCACAGTAAAAATACTCAAGCCACTGATCTTTAAGCGTGTTGCTAACTGCGCCTGCAAGTGCTCGGATAAGTCCCATAGTATATAACTCCTTTCGTTTCCCGGCGGGGGATTCGCCCGCAGTTTTGAATCGTGCGATGCACCGTACACACACGGTACTTATCCATTATAACATTTTTCGGGAAAATTTGCAATCATTTCGGCGAAAAAAGCCGTTGTGCATCCTGCACAAAAAATTATTTATATTTCTATCACATCCGCCGAAATCACCGGATTGCCCGCCCTCCGTATTCCCGTGCGGCACACCATGCTCCGTTCAAAAGATTCGGGTCATTCAAACCTTGCTTTTTTGCCGGAAATATGGTATACTGATACAGAATGCATCACGAAACGGAGGAACTTCCATTGGCAGACCAGCATATCCGCAATTTCAGCATCATTGCACACATCGACCACGGCAAGTCCACGCTCGCAGACCGAATCCTCGAAAAGACCTGCGCCGTCGCCGTGCGCGATATGGAGGAGCAGCTCCTCGACAATATGGACATTGAGCGGGAGCGCGGCATCACGATCAAGGCGCGCGCCGTTGCGCTCGATTATACTGCGAAAAACGGTGAGGTGTACCGCTTTCACCTGATCGACACGCCCGGCCATGTGGACTTCAACTACGAGGTCAGCCGCTCGCTTGCGGCATGTGAGGGCGCGATCCTCATTGTGGATGCCTCGCAGGGCATCGAGGCGCAGACGCTTGCGAATACCTATCTTGCTGTCGAGGCCGACCTCGAGATCCTGCCTGTCATCAACAAAATTGATCTGCCCTCCGCCGATCCGGAGCGTGTCGCGGAGGAGGTTGAGAGCGTCATCGGCATTCCGTGCATGGACGCGCCGCGCGTCTCGGCAAAGCTCGGCACCAATATCGAGGAGGTGCTCGAGCGCATTGTCACCGATATTCCCGCGCCGCAGGGCGATGAAAATGCCCCGCTTCAGGCGCTGATCTTCGACAGCTTCTACGATTCCTACAAGGGCGTTATCATCTATGTCCGCGTGAAGGAGGGCACCGTGAAAACCGGCGACCGCATCCGCCTGATGGCGACCGGCGCAGAGTTCACCGTCGTCGAGGCGGGCGTGATGAGCGCAACGGATCACATCAACAACGGCATCCTGAGAGCCGGCGAGGTCGGCTATCTGACCGCCTCGATCAAGAGCATCGGCGACACCAGAGTCGGCGACACGGTCACGCTCGCAGACAATCCCTGCTCCGAGCCGCTCCCGGGGTACCGCAAGGTCAGCCCGATGGTCTTCTCCGGTATCTACCCCGCGGACGGCGCCCATTACAATGACCTGCGCGATGCGCTTGAAAAGCTGCGGCTCAACGACGCTGCCCTGACCTTCGAGCCGGAGACCTCCGTCGCACTGGGCTTCGGCTTCCGCTGCGGCTTCCTCGGCCTTTTGCATATGGAGATCATTCAGGAGCGTCTGGAGCGCGAATATGACCTCGATCTCGTGACGACGGCACCCTCTGTCATCTACCGTGTCACGCTGACAAACGGCGAGGTCATGATGATCGACAACCCCTCGAATTACCCCAATCCCGCAAATATCGCCGATGCGCAGGAGCCGATCGTCAAGGCGAGCATCCTGGCGCCGAAGGAGTATGTCGGCGGAATCATGGATCTCTGTCAGGAGCGCCGCGGCATCTTCAAGGACATGCAGTATCTGGATGATGTGCGGGTCGAGATGCACTACACCCTGCCGCTCAATGAGATCATCTACGACTTTTTTGATGCGCTGAAATCCCGCACACGCGGCTATGCCTCGCTCGATTATGAGCTCGCAGGCTATGAGACCAGCAAGCTCGTGAAGCTCGACTTCCTGCTGAACGGCGAGCCGGTCGATGCGCTGTCGTTCATTGTCCACACGGACAAGGCGTACCCGAGAGCGCGGAAAATCGCGGAGAAGCTGAAGGACAACATTCCGCGCCAGCTCTTTGAGGTGCCGATTCAGGCGGCGATCGGCGGAAAGATCATCGCACGCGAAACCGTCAAGGCGCTGCGCAAGGATGTTCTTGCAAAGTGCTACGGCGGCGATATCACGCGAAAGAAGAAGCTGCTCGAAAAGCAGAAGGAAGGCAAGAAGCGGATGCGCCAGCTCGGTTCGGTTGAGGTGCCGTCCGAGGCATTCATGGCGGTGCTGAAATACGACGAGGACTGAGCCTTTTTCTGCGCAAATCTGTATTTTCCGGGAGGATTCCGATGCTGAAGTATACCTGTCCGCACTGCGGAAAGAAAACCTTTAACCCGCTGCAAAAAGCGCTTTGCGGCAACATGACGTCCAACGGCAGGCAGTGCTCCGAATGCGGCGGCTGGTGCGTCAACGGCAAGCCCGCACTGATCGCCGGGACGGTGCTGTCCCTGATCGGCATGGCTGCAATTCTGTATACCTTCTTCACATTCAGAACGATGCGCGATGTCGTCATTTTCGGTGTGATTCCGATGGCCGCGACACTGATCCTGCGGTTTTTGTTCAATATGTTCTTCGGAAAGCTGATTCCCAGACTGAAAAAGATATGACCGCACCGGCCGGCATCTATATCCATGTGCCGTTCTGCGCGGTGAAATGTCCGTACTGTGATTTTTATTCGGTGCGATATCATAAGCAGTCTGCCGCAGATTTTGCCGATGCAGTCTGCCGGAATCTGCGGGCACTCCCCCGCGATTTGTGCGCAGATACGCTCTATTTCGGCGGCGGAACGCCCTCTCTGCTCTCCGGCACACAGCTCAGAGCGATCGTGCAGACCGCGCGGGAGCACTGTGCGCTCTCTGAGGATGCGGAGATCACGCTCGAAGCAAATCCGCTGACCGTGACCGATTCCGCTCTCACGGCATGGCGCCGCGCCGGCATCAACCGGCTGTCGCTCGGCGTGCAGTCCTTTCAGTCAGAAGTGCTGCGGCAGCTCGGCAGAAGGCATACGCCGCAGCAGGCCGGGGCTGCGGTTCTGCGGGCAAATGCTGCGGGCTTTGTCAATCTCTCTGTCGATCTGATGGTGGGATTGGCAGAGCAGACAAGCGCCTGCTTTGCCGCCGATCTGGAAACCGCCGTCTCGCTTCCGGTCACACATATTTCCGCGTATCTGCTGAAAATTGAGGAGCATACGCCCTTTTATGACAGCCCCCCGGCGATGCTCGATGCCGATTCGCAGGCTGACCGCTGGCTGCAAATGCACCAAGCCCTGACAGACTGCGGCTTTCTGCATTATGAGATCTCAAATTTCGCAAAGCCGGGCTGTGAAAGCCGGCACAACTGCAAATACTGGCGGCTGCATCCCTATTACGGCATCGGCCCCGCCGCGCATTCCTGTCACGGCGGAAAGCGGTATGCCGTCCCGCGCGATCTTGCGGGATTCTGCGGGGCGCCGCGGCAAGAGGAGACCGTGACCGAGCCCGAGGCTTGCGGCACAGCCGAGCAGATCATGCTCGGGCTGCGGCTCTCTGAGGGCGTGCTGCTTTCGGATTTCCCGGAGGAACAGGCGCAGATTCTGCGCCGCGCAGGGCCGCTGATCCCGCAGTTTCTGACACTGCAAAACGGCAGACTATCCATGACACCGGAGGGCTGGCTTGTCTCAAATTCCGTCATCGTCCGTCTGCTGCAATAAAGACAGAACCCCCGTTTTCCGAATCATGCTGCTCTGATTGACCGGAGGAGCACAATTCGCAATCGGGGGCAAAGAAAGAGGTTATGCTTGATGTTTTCCGAACCGCTGCTGCGCTATGCCGCGGCACATGGTCTGCTCGATGAAGCGGATTTCTGTTATACTGAAAATCAGATTCTCGCGCTTTACGGCGCTGATGCACCCGATGAGCTGCCGGCGGTCACGCTGCCGGAAAGCCCGACACCCGGTGCTCTGCTCGATGCCTACACGGATATTGCGGTTTCCCGCGGGCTTCTGGAGGATACCGTCACCCGCAGAGATTTATTTGCGGCGCGGCTCATGGGTCTTGTGACCCCGCTGCCCTCGCAGGTAAACCGGCAGTTTGCGGCGCTGTATGCAGATGCTCCTGCGCGCGCGACCGACTGGTTCTATGCGCTTTGCAATGCAAACGGGTACATCCAGCGCGAGCGCATCGCAAAAAACATCTGCTGGCAGACTGAAACGGAATACGGCGCACTCGATGTCACGATCAACCTCTCGAAGCCCGAAAAGGACCCGAGGGATATCGCGGCAGCGGGCAGGGCGCAGTCGGTCGTGTACCCCAAATGCCAGCTCTGCCGCGAAAATGAGGGCTATGCCGGACGCCTTGACCACCCGGCGCGGCAGAATCTCCGTGTAATTCCGCTGACGCTGACCGGTCAGCCGTGGTTTTTCCAGTATTCGCCGTATGCCTATTACAATGAGCACTGCATCGTGCTCGATGCACAGCATACGCCGATGAAAATTGACCGCGCCTGCTTCACGCAGCTTCTGGAATTTGTCTCGCAGTTTCCTCATTATTTCGTCGGCTCCAATGCCGATCTGCCGGTGGTCGGCGGCTCGATTCTCAGCCATGCGCATTTTCAGGGCGGTGCGGATCGCTTCCCGATGGCAGATGCGCCGATCGAGCGGCATGTGACGCTGGAGGGCTATGAGGATGTGGAATGCGGCATCGTGAAATGGATGATGTCGGTGCTGCGCATCCGCTCGGCAAACCGGGAACGGCTCGTTGATCTGGCAGACCGCGTGCTGACCGCATGGCGCGGATATACCGACGCATCGCAGGCGGTGATCGCGTATACCGGTGACACCCCGCATCACACGATCACGCCGATCGCGCGCTTCCGGGACGGCGCCTATGAGCTCGATCTCGTACTGCGCGACAATCACACAACACCGGAGCACCCGCTCGGGCTGTATCATCCTCATGCCGAGCTGCATCACATCAAAAAGGAAAACATCGGCCTCATCGAGGTCATGGGCAGGGCGATTCTTCCCGCGCGCCTGAAAACAGAGCTGGAGGCCGTCCGGCAGTGGATCGCAAGCGGCATGCCCGAAACCGCCGACGACGCGGTCACAAAGCATGCGGACTGGGTGCGCGGCTTCATCGGGAATTATCCGCCGGATGCCGACTTTGCACAGGTGCTGCGCGATGAGACCGGCAAGGTGTTCATGCAGGTTCTCATGCAGTGCGGCGTCTTCGACCGCACAGAGGAGGGACAGGCAGCATTCGTCCGCTTCCTCTCGCAAATCAAAGGTATCGCTTCGCGATGATCCTGAATGGGGCTCTCCTCGCTTAAGGGACATTGTCCCTTAAGAATTCCATTATAAGAAGCAATATAAAAAAACGCACAATTTTCTGCAAACTGACAGCCGCAGGACATTCAAATCCTGCGGCTGTTTGATTATTTGCGGGTAAAGAGGTAAATGCCGAGTGCGATCTGCAATGCAAGGCAGACCAGATTGACGATCCAGAAATAGCGCTTCCTTGTTTTATGATGGCAGAAGTTCATCGCAAGCAGGGCGCCCGGTGCGCCGAGCACGCCGAGCGAAAGCAGCAGCCGCTCGGAATATCTGCGCCGGTTATGCTTTGCGCGGAGCTTATCGGCCGCATAGCAAAATGCCGCAACAACGCTGAAGCCTGCAATCAGCAGCAAATACAAATACTTCATATAAACCCGTCCTTATCTGATGATTGCTTCCGACCAGTACTCCTGATTATACATATCCGTGAAGCAGTATGTGATCTTGACTGTGCCGGAGCCGACATCGGTATTGCTGAGCACAAGGTCACCGCTGACCGTAAGCTGCTCGCCGAGGTAGTAGCTGTCCTTGTATTCTCCGTCATAGGTGTAATAGTCGCAGACAAAGTCGATCTTATCGCCGTTCTGGATTTCGGTCATGCTCTTTGCGACGGTATCGGTCTCGTCGTTGCGGTAATCGGTTTCCGCGCCGACGATATAGCCGCCCTTGTGATCCTTGTCAAAGCGCACCAGCAGCTTAACGCGCTCGCCGTTGAGGAATGCGGGGATGTAGCCGGAATCCACAACATCGCCGTTATATTCCAGCTCATCGGTGTGATAATATGCAACGGTCTGGCCGTTGACGGAGAGCCAGTCGCGGTCGGAATCCGCGATCAGCGTATTACCGTCGAAGGAGAACAGATTGTCAAGTCCCAGATCAATATAGCCCTGCCCATCGTCGAGGAAGACGTTTTTGTCCAGTCTGTTGACCATCGCCCACTGTTCATCCGAAAGCGTCATCTGATATTTGCCGTCATTCTCGGTCCATGTCAGTGCGCTCGGATCAAAGTGATTTTCTGCGATATACTGCGCCGCCTGATTGACGTCGCCCTCGTTCATGAAATCGGTGTTCGAGGAATCGAGCCCTTCGATGCTGCGGTCACCGCCGCCGCCGAGGAATCCGCTCAGGAGCGAGCCGATCAGATCGGAGCTGCCGGAGGTTCCGCCGGAGAGCATGCCGCCGAACAGCGAGGAGATCGGCGAGGAAGCGGAGCTGCCGCCCGCGGCGATCTGTCCGCTGGTTTCCAGGCTTGCGAACTGCCGGATGCACTTGGAATAGGAATCGTCCATGTCGATCTGGTTGAAGGTGCTGCATGCGCTGTCCACATAGGAGGTGCGCTTGTAGGGGAAGTAGATCGAGACGCCGTGTGCATTGGTCATATTGGTCGAGGTGCGGTTGTATTTGACCGCGCTGTGAATCGCGTCCGCGAGCGCGCTGCCCTCACTGGTGTTCATGTTCTTCGCGAGATCGACAAGGTCAACCTGGTCGATCTTCGAGCTGGTCGCAAATTCTCTGGTATTGTTGCGCGCGGTGGAAACCGTCTGGTATTCCTTGTTGGTCATCAGCGTGCTGACTGAATTTGCAAAGCCGCTGAGCTTCTGCGGAACCGTATTTGCAAATTCCGCAAGGTCGATGACAGAGAGCGTGGTCTTCTGGCCGGGGCAGCGCTTTGCGCACTCCGTCACGAAATCATCGACAATATTCTTTCCGAGCTCGACGGTCGGGAGCGAGGTGTTCTGATTGAGCTTGTTGAGCCAGTTGGTATAATACCAGCCGATGCCCGGCTCTGTTTCCTCGGAGGCGACGAGATAATCCGCGTAATTATTCAGCATCAGCGCGGTTTCCGCGGTCGCCATGAGGCAGGCGTCGAAGCCGATGAAATCAAATTTCATGTTGCTGTTTTTCAGCGCCTGATTGATTCCCGCAAGGCTCATCGAGCCCTTTTTCGCATTCTTTTCATCATAGCCGTAGCCGCTGACGGAGCCCCCGCCGTGATCCCAGAAGATCAGCTCATTGCGGTTTGCGGGGAAGTTCGTCTTGCAGTAGTTGATGAATTCGGTCAGCGTCGCAGGGTCGGTCATGACCTTGTTTCCGACATTGGCTTCCAGCGTCCTGATCTGTCCGTTTCGGATCTGGTGAATCTGGTTTGTGCTGTTGCTGATCTGATATCCGCCGACCGATTTCCACTGCTTGCAGCCGCCGGTATAGAGAATCAGATTGATATTGTTCCCGACGCTGGCACTGAGCATCTCGGAGATATCCGAGGATGCCATGCCGCTCTTGGATTCCAGATCGGTGCCGCAGATATAGACCATCATCGTGACCGTGTCCTGGCTGTTGCCCATGATCGTCGTGTACTTTGCACGGGAGCCCTCCGCGACCGAGGTATCGGCGGTTCCGCCGGTATCCGCGACATACTGCTCGCCGGAAACAGACTGTCCCGGAAGCTCTGTTGTTCCGTCGCCGCCGCCCGCCTGATTGGTCAGGCTGCCGAGATTGCAGCCCTTCAGCAGCATAAAGGCCGCCGCGACAAGTGCAATGGTTCCGCCGCCGCCGATCGCAGCGCGCTTTCCGCCGCCGCCGCTGCTCTCGGTTTTTCTGCCGGCATAGCCGTTCTGTGAGCCGACAGGTCCGGTTCCGAGCCCGCTGCCTCTGCGATAGGCGCCCGAGCCGCCGGAGGTCACCTGCTTTTCTCTGCTCTTGGGACGTTTCTGATCCATAGACGAATCCTCCTCATAGGTAAAATACGGTACAATCCATTCTTATTTTACATAAATTGTCATATTTTGTCAAGTCCTGACCGGAAAAACATCCCGCTCAGGCCGCGTCCTGCATTTCAGCCCTGATCGCACTGCTGAGCTCCCGCATCTGGGCGATATAGGTCTCGCTGAGCCCGAGGTCCTTGTAAACAGACGGCATCAGGCTGAGCCCGTCCGTCGGGAACTTTTCCGGGAACCAGAGCGTCAGGCCGCAGAAGTCGCCGGCCTCGAGCAGGGCGCGGTGCGTCACGGCCTGCGCGACCAGCTCCGTCACGGCATCGGAATGCCCCTCTGCGGGCAGCAGCGTGACCAGCGAGACCAGATCGACCGTATCGTAGGTCGAGAAGCCCTCCGCCTCCGAATCGAGCATTTTTCCGCGCGCTTCGTAAATATCCGAAATGCCCGCATCCTTGTAGGCCGCGTAGAGATCGTTGATATAGGTATAGACCGCATCGGTCAGCGCCTCGGTGTATTGCAGATCAACACTTGCCATTGCAGCGGAATTGCCCGAACCGACATTGGCGTCGATCGACGTATCCGCGATGCACGCAAGGAGCTCCTCTGTCGGGCAGGCCGGATCCGCCGCCCATTTGGTGATAAACGGCTCATATGCCCAGCCGAGGCTGCTCATGACCGCGGGGCAAGCGATCATGTAATCGGCGCTGTCCTTCACGGCATACGCGGTCTCAAGGCTGCCCATGATGCAGCAGTCAAACCCGATCCAGTCAAAATGCACATCCGCGCCCTCAAGCGCATCGCGAAGCTGCGGCAGGAACATCGTCTTGCCGGAGAGCTCATCATAGCAGAGCCCGTAGAGCGGCCCCGCACCGTGCCCCCAGATAATCAGCGCATAGCGGTCGGCGGGATATGCCGCAGCAGTATCGGTGATGAATTCCCGCAGAGTGTCGCCGCTTGCCATATCGCGGTTTTCGCCGTCCATTTTCTCCGAGCGCGCGCCCTCCGCACTCACCGTGATCCGGTAGTTTGCATCGGCATCCGCGAGCTCGTTGTGCCATGCCGAAGCGCCGCCTGTCATCGCAACGACCTGCAAATTCTCCGAATACTGCGCCGCCGTGATCTCCTCCAGATCGGCACTGACCTCGCCGTAGCTGCTTTCAAGGTTTGCCCCGGAGATGTAGACCATCAGCGTGACGGTCTCCGGTTTCGGCGTCATCTTGAATTTCCGCTTCAGCAGCGTCAGGTCTGCTGCATTGATGCTGCCGCTGAGGTCAAGATCGCCGCCGAGCAGCTCGGTTCTGCCGCAAAGCAGATATTGCTGCATACATTCCGCATCGCGGAGGTCAAACACATCGTTTCCGTCGCAGTCGCCGACGACCGCTGCCGATGCCTTCACCGCATGCATCGCCGGAATCATGGGGAGGCAGAGTGCCAGTGCAGCGGCAACAGCCGCGAGCTTCTTCCAAAATCCTGTTTTCTGTTTCATGCTGTCTGCTCCTTTTCTGAATGCAGCGCCCGCTCAGACACGAACGGTCAGTCTGCTTCCCGTGTAATCCTTCGTAATGTGAATTTGCGAATCAATCGCATTTTTCAGCTCAGTGACATGCGAGATCACACCGATCAGTCTGGTGCCGTCCGCGAGCTTTGCCAGCATTTGAATTGCCTGCCGCAGCGTTTGCTCGTCGAGCGAACCGAAGCCCTCGTCAATGAACATCGCATCGAGCTCGATGCCGCCGCTCTGTGCCTGAACGGTATCGGAAAGCCCCAGCGCAAGCGCAAGTGACGCGAGGAACGATTCGCCGCCGGAAAGCGTCGAGACATCGCGCCAGAGCCCGGTGCTGCTGTCAAAGACCTCAAGATCGAGACCGGTCTGTCCGCGCAGCGAATCCGCCTCTGTCTGGCAGCGCAGCGCGTAGAGGTCATTGGTCAGGATGCGGAGCCGCTTGTTTGCCGAGGCAACCACCTGCCGGAAATAGAACTGCTGGACATAAGCCTCAAAGCTCAGCTTGACCTGCCCCTTCTGATGCCCGCCGACGGTCTGGTAAAGATCGCGGAGGTCGGCGCATTCGCGCTCGGCATCCTGCCGGGCGGTTTCGAGCGGCTCCAGTGTTTGCAGCGCCCGGAAATTCCGGTCATACCGGAGCATCCGTTCCTGATTCTGCTGACGGCGCTGCTGCTGTGCCTGCCGCATGGCAAGGAGCTTCTGCTCCATTTCCGCGACCGGAATTTCCTCCGTGACCGTGCATTGCAGCCGCAGATTCGAGAGTCTGCCGCTCAGCTCACTGAGGCTGCGCTCGTAATCCTGAATCTGCTTCCGGAGCACCGAGCGGCTCTCCGGCGGGAGCATCGCCCCGAGGAAGCTGTCCTCATCGGGGAAATCCGATGCCGCAAGCGCGGCTGTATAGCGTTCTGTCATGCGAAGCGTTTCCGCCTCTGTGCGCTGCACCTGCTTTTCCGCCTCAGAGCAGGCTGCCTGCCTTGCCGCAAGGCTGCGCTCCGCCTGATGCAGTGCATTCTGTGCCGCGGCGCATGCATCTCCGATTTCTTTGATCTGACCTGCCGCGTCCTCCGCCTGCTGCAAGAGCGTCTCGCGCGGCGGAACCTGTTCGCCGGTAATCTGCACGAGGGCGGCAAGCGTGTCCTTCAGCGCCTGTTCGCGCTCGGCCGCGATCTGCTTCAGCCGCTCATACCGTGCCAGTGCATCGGACTGCTTTGCATTTGCCGCATCGAGATCGTCGGCGGTCGGGGTCTGTGCGGGCATTGCAGCGGGACAGGGGTGCGTCACGGAGCCGCAGACCGGACACGGCGTATCCGCTTTGAGCTCTGCGGCAAGCCGCCCCGCCTGACCGGCAAGATAGGCGCTGAGGCACTGTGCCTGCTGCTCCGATGCAGCCTGCAAGCCTGCCAATGCCGCCCGGCACTGATCGGATGTGCTTCTGTGGGCATCACGAAGCTGCTCCGATTTCTCCAGCAGCGCACAGGCCTGCTCGGCATCCTGCTGCTGCTTTGTAAGCGCGGGGATCATTTCGGCGCGCTGCTGTGCATTTTGATACTGCTCGGCAGCCTGCTCTGCTGCCGCCTGACACACAGGCAGTCCCTCCCTGTGCGCCGAGAGATTCTGTTCTGCTTCTGCTTCCCGCTGCTCTGCGGTATGGAGCGCACTGTAATGCGTATACAGCTCGGCGGCCTGCTCCGCGGTTCTGAGCTGCTCCCGCTGTGCCGCGATCTCCGGCTCCCGGCTGCGAAGTGCCGCATCCTGCTCCTCGGCGCGGTTCAGCTCCCGCAGCAGACGGTTCTGCTGCTTGCCGGCCTCGGTTTCCTTGATCATCGCCTGCAAAGCGGCTTCCTCTCCGGTGATCTCGCTTTCCTGCTCCGCGAGAATCTGTGCCTCCTCGGTGCAGAAGCGGTGCAGGGCAGGCAGTGCCTTTCCGATGACCGAGGGCTCATCCCGCAGAGCATTCAGCCACTCTGCGCCCTCGGCATCTGCCGGAATGCGGATGCCCGCGGCGGTCTGCCGGACAGTGAGGTCGATCTCCTCAAGCCTGCGTACCGAAACAGAGCAGGCATCCTTGAGCAGATCCTGAAAGCGCGCATACCGCGTCGTCGCAAAGAGCTTCTGAAAGAGCTCCTTGCGGTCTTTGGATTTGGCATTGAGAATTTTGAGGAAATCGCCCTGCGCGATCATGACCGTCTGTGCAAACTGCTCGCGGTCGAGCCCGATCAGCTCGCGGATTGCGGCATTGGCAATCTCCTGCGAATCCTGAAGTACCCCGTCGCTGTGCCGCGTCAGGGAGACCGCGCTCCCCTCTTTTACAAGGCCGCTGCCTCTGCGCTTTGCGCGCATGTACTCCGGATTCCGCCGGACGGTATAGCGCTCGCCGCGGTGCATGAAGGTCAGCTCGACAAAGGTTTCGGTTTCTGGATCGGCATAGTCCGAGCGGAAGCTCTTGGAGGAGCGGCGATTCTTTCCGCCGCTCGCCTCCCCGTAAAGCGCAAAGGAGATCGCATCAAAAATTGTCGTCTTTCCCGCGCCGGTATCGCCGGAGATCAGAAACAGCCCGTTCTCACCAAAGCGCGTAAAATCAACAGAAACGCATCCGGCATACGGACCGAATGCCTGCATGGTCAGCTTTTCGGGTCTCATTCGCTCTGCACCTCCCCGTCGATCTGTTCCAGCAGCCTGCGGACAATTTCCTGCTGCCGGTCATTGGGCGCAGCGCCCGCGTTCTGGAAAGCGTAGAATTCCGAAAACAGCTTCAGAAAATCGGTGTACTCCGGCCGGCTGTCCGCCGAGACGGTTCTGTCCTCGCGGAATTTGCTGTTCCGGACGGTCATTTGCAGCAGATTCGGGAACACCGTGCGAAGCTGCCGGACTGCATCTGCCGGCGGCTCCTCATCGAGCAGCAGCACATGCACATAATCCTCGGTCGGCTCATGCTGCAAAAGCGCTTCGAGCGTTCCGGGGAGCTCCTGCATCCCGTGCAGCGGCGTCAGCGGGACGGCAGTGACCGTGACATTCCCCTTTTCCTTCAGATCGACGACCGTGACCGATTTATGCTGATGCAGCTCGGAAAAGGAATATTTGAGCGGCGAGCCGGCATAGCGCACCGTTTCACATGAAACATGCTGCGGCCCGTGCAGATGCCCGAGCGCGACATAATCATAGGCATCAAACAGCTCGGCGGAGATGTTGTCGAGCCCGCCGATTGCCAGCTCCTCGGAATCGCAGGTAACGGCGCCGGTCAGGAACTGGTGGCAGACCAGCACATTGCGCCCCTCTCCCGAAACGGGAAATTTGCTGAGCACGGTGCGGACTGCATCCTCGTAGCTGCGGATCTGTGCCGCCTCCTCCGGATACCGCTGCCGGACGATCGCCGGGGTGCAGTACGGGAGCAGGTGAATCGTCAGCGCGCCGAATGCATCCTCCGTCTGATAGGAATACACCGTTCCGCCCTCTGCGCCGGCGATGTGAATGCCCGACTGCTCCGCAAGCGCAGAGAGATACGCAACGCGCTCAGCGGAATCATGGTTGCCGCTGATGAGATAGCAGGGAAGATTTTTCCCGGCAAGCGCAGAGAGAAAATCGCTGAATACGGTCATGGCCTCCGGCGAGGGCGTATTCCGCTGATAAATGTCGCCGGCAATCAGGACAGCATCGACCTGCTGTGCGTCGGCAATTTGCAGAATCTGCTGCAAAATGTACTTTTGATCGGGAATCATGCTGTGCCGGTGCAGCACCTTGCCGATGTGCAGATCTGCCAGATGGAGAAACCGCATGGGAAACACCTGCCTTTCATTTATTCAGAATCAGAGCGCCTTCAGCAGCGCGCACAGAAACTCCCATGTCCGCCTTGCCGAGGGGATGGAGAGCCGTTCGCGCGGCGTGTGGATATCGGGAAGATCGGGGCCAATCGAAATGCACTGCATCAGCGGCGCCTTTGCGGAGAGAATCCCGCATTCGAGCCCCGCATGGATTGTCTGCACGACCGGCGCTTTTCCGTATAATTCCTGAAAAACCCGGACGGCAGTGCGTTCAAGCGCAGTGTCCGGCTGATACTCCCACGCGGGATATTCCCCGGATTCCGATGCAGTGCCGCCCGCTTCCGTAACGGCTGCCGCAAGCTGCCCTGCAAGCAGCCTCTTTTCTTCATTGACCCCGCTGCGAATCAGCGCATCGACCTGCATCCCGTCAGCACCAAGCGAAAAGATACCGAGATTCAGCGAGGTTTCGGGCATATGCAGCGTGTCATTCATCTTCTGTACGCCGTTCGGCAGTTTGGAAAGCTCCCGCAGCAGCGCAGCAGTCGCGTCCTCCGTCAGCGCGGATTCATCCGTGACCGCGCCGCATTCCGATGTGACCTGAAAGCTGCTGTCATCCGGCGTTTCGCTGCGGATTTCCTCAGCCGTATTCTGAATCGCACGGAGCACCGCCTGTTCCGAGCCGTTCATGCAGCAGAGTGATACGCTGCATTCCGTCGGAATCACATTGTCCCGGACGCCGCCATTCCATGCAATCAGCCGGAACGGAACCGGAACCGCCCGGAGCATGCGCAGCATCGCGGTGTTGGCATTGAGCCGCGGCTTGTCGATTTCGGTGCCGGAGTGACCGCCGGTCAGCCCGGAGAGATGCAACCGGAGCAGCGCGCCTTCTGCCGGTGAAAACGATACGGGATAACACAGATGCGAGCGCACGCCGCCCGCGCACCCGACCGTGAAAATGCCCTCGTCCTCGGAATCGAGATTGATGAGATATTGACCGTCCAGCTCCTCCGGCGCAAGCCCGGATGCGCCGTCCATGCCGGTTTCCTCGTCAACGGTCAGCAGGACGGTCAGCGGCGGGTGCGGAATATCATCGGCTTCGAGCAGCGCAAACGCATACGCGACCGCGATGCCGTCGTCGCCGCCGAGGGTCGTGCCGTCGGCAGTGAGGTACTCCTCGCCCCAGATGAGATCGAGCCCCTCGGTTTCCATATTCTTGCTGCAATCCGGCAGCTTGGCACAGACCATATCCAGATGCCCTTGCAGCATCACGCGCGGGTGCGTTTCATATCCCGGCGACGCAGCCTTACGGATGATGACATTGCCGGTTTCGTCGGCATGTGCATCGAGCGAGAGCCGCGCTGCGGTTTGAAGCGCCCAGCCCCGGATTCCGGCGGTATTGCCGGAGCCGTGCGGAATCGCCGCGATCTCGGAAAAATAACGGAACACTGCTTCGGGCTTTGGATACTGCATCATATTTCGCCTCTCCAGATAGATATAATTCGGGTGATACGGGAGCATCAGCGAGGGATCGAGGCTGAGCTCCGAGAAAATGCGCGCACGCAGCCCGCTGTCGAGCAGCGCATACAGCGCGGGTGTCTGCTCCGCGGCAACGCCGGGACATCCGCGGTAGAGCGTCAGCGCAGGACGCCCCTCGCTGTCCGGCATCACGCGCACCGGCCAGAGCTTGCAGGCAAAGGGCTTTTCCTCTGCGGGCAGCGTGCAGCCGGATTCTGCATCCAGAAACGGACACGGCTTTGCCGTATGGGTGTCATCATAGGGAAGCGTGATGCGGTATCTGCCGTTTTCTTCTTTGATTTTGTACTGCGGGGCATTCTTCAGCCGCCGGATCGCCGCCTCCGGAAAGGTCGGCAGCTCCCATGCGCTCTGCTCCTCGAAGATGCAGCAATTGCGGCAGGCAGCGCAGGTTTCGCCGGAGAGAATGGTTTTCAGCATATCAGCGACTCCCTTCCGCACCAGAGTGCGGTGAATTTTTCATTGCGCAGATCGGGATGATAGGAGTTTTTCGATGCGCGCATGCCCGCTTCGCCGAGATCCTCCTCGCGGTTAAGGTAAACCGCATCCTTGAGGCATTTTGCCGCTTCATTGGCAACGACCGGCCATGCATGAGGATATCCCGGCACGACCTTTTCAAAATGCACATCGTAAATCCCGTCTGAAATCTGCGAGAGAACGGTCATGCCGACCGGCTCCTCGTCCGCCTTTGCATAGAGCAGCAGCCCCGTCAGCCCGAGTGCATCCCAGCCTGCGGCGGCCTCCCGGATGCACCGCAGCTCCGCGAGCAGCGAGGGCGCCTGCGGGTCATCGCGCCCGGCGAGCCAGCGCTCCGCGATCCGCACGGCAAAATCGGCGTTTTCCGCGATCAGCGGCTGAATCTGCGCATCGGGATATGCCCGCCAGAACTGCGCGATATGGTTGCGCTTTCCGTGATATTTGCTCCCTTTGAGCTCTGCAAGATTCTGCCGCAGATAGAGGTATTCGGTGTAATCCTCCGCGGGCGTAAACTGAAATCCGCCCGGAAACAGCGCTTCGAGCGTATCACACTGCTCCTTTGTCAGAAGGGTCAGCCTGAGCGTCTCCCCTCTCTCCGATGCATCCGCATACAGCCGGGAAAGCGCGCTGCGCAGGTCTCCGCTGCCGAGCGGAAAGCCGAAGCAGCCTGCGCGGAAGCCCGCACGGTACCGCCTCAGCAGCATCCCGCCGCAAAGCGCTATCTCTGTCCCGTATTTTTCCCGCAGCAGATAGAGACTTGCGAAGGCTGCGTCGTTCTCCTTTGCGCCTACCGCATTGACAGAGGCGAAAACCGTGTCCCGGTCGGTCAGCAGCGGAATATGAAAATCTGTTTTGATCAATCAAATCGGCCTTTCTTTGTCATATAGATAGTCCATTCTATTATAGCATGATATGCGCGGTTTGTCAAACAAAAATGCTCCCGCACAGTACCGTTCACTGTACGGGAGCATCCGGAATCACATGCCGCTCATTTGAGCTTTCCGATGATAAAGATGACAAGGCACGAGCCGATGACCGCGAGCACGATGCTCGAAAGCCAGTCATGACCGGTATCCAGCAGATTCCCGATCCAGCCGCCGACTGCGCCGCCGATGATACCGATTACGGCATTGCCGAGAAATCCCTTGCCGCCCTTATCCATCAGTCCGCCGGCAATCGAGCCGACAATTGCACCGATGACAATGGAAATCAAAATTCTGATGATAAACATAGTACGCCCTCCTGTTTTGTTCGGATTCGTAAAAATCCGGATTACAAGCAAATTATAGCATAAAACGGAAAAAAATACAAGCCGTAAAGATGAAAAATAGCTGAAATTTTACCGGAGATGCAGATTGAGATTTGCGACCTTATTCGCGACCGCGACAACGGCGCGAACCGGAAGCGGCAGCAGCACCTTCTGCGCGCGCTTCAGCTCCTTCCGGATCTGGATATGCTGCGGGCAGTGCCGTTCGCACCTGCCGCAGCCGATGCATCTCGTCATGTCGCTCCTGTCCTTTTTGAACGATGTCACCTGAAAATACTCGCGCCTTGCGGCATTTTTCTTTTCAAGGAACGCCTTGTTGTAGCAGCTGAACGCCGCGGGGATATCGACGCCGTGCGGGCAGGGCATGCAGTACCGGCAGCCGGTGCAGCCGACCTTTGCATGCTTCTGGATTTCGTTCCGGATTTTTTTGATCAGCGCTTTGTCCTCTGCACTGAGCGCGCCTGCGGGTGCGCTGCTGACTGTTCTGACATTTTCCTTCAGCATGGCAAGCGAATTCATCCCGGAGAGCACACAGGTCACCTCCGGCTGATTCCACAGCCAGCGGAATGCCCATTCGGCAGGCGTCCGCTGAACCGGATAGCTCCGCAGCAGCTTTTTTGCGGATGCGGGCAGATTGGTGACGAGCCTGCCCCCGCGCAGCGGCTCCATGATGATGACGGGAATCCCCTTTGAGGCCGCATAGCGCAGCCCCTGCCTGCCCGCCTGCGTGTGCTCATCCAGATAGTTGTACTGAATCTGGCAGAAATCCCAGTCGTAGGCGTCGATCAGCCGCTTGAAGGTCTCGGTGTCGCCGTGGAAGGAAAAGCCGATTCTGCGGATCGCGCCCTCCGCCTTTTTCTGTTCGATCCACTCCTCAATCCCGAGTGATTTCATCCGCTCCCACGACTTGATGTCGCTGAGCATGTGAATCAGGTAGTTGTCGATATAATTCGTCCGGAGCCGCGCGAGAGATTCATTGAAATACTTGTCGATGCCGGCAGCGGTGCGGATCAGATAATAGGGCAGCTTGTCGGCGAGCATCACCCTTTCGCGGCAGTTGTTCCGTTCGAGGATTTCTCCGAGCGCAGCCTCGCTCCCGGAATAAACATATGCAGTATCAAAGTAATTGATGCCGCATTTGATCGCGGCCATGATCTCGCGCTCTGCCTTCTGCATGACGATCCTGCCGCCGGCGGTCGTAAACCGCATGCAGCCGTAGCCGAGTGCGGAAATCTTCGTTCCGTCCTTCAGTGTTCTGTATTGCATGTCATCAAACCTCCTTCGTCCGGAATTGATAAGATAATTGTAACATATAAAATGCAAAAAAGCAATGGGTTTTATGAAAAAATTGCAGAGGTCTCCGAATCCGCCGCAGGGTATTGACAAACAGGAGATTTAGTTGTATAATGGTTACTGTTCTTCGGGGTATGTGCAATTCATAACCGACGGTGACGGATTCTGCGGAATCCGAAGTCCGTGAGCCCTAAAAGGGTCGAGCCGGTGAGATTCCGGCACCGACGGTAAAGTCCGGACGGGAGAAGAATGCGGATTGATTTGTGACCCGGATTCCCCGAAGTTTCATGCTTCGGGGAATTTGTTTCATTTTGGAGGCATTATGACGGACAGAGAATGGATGCTGCGGGCGTGTGCGCTTGCAGAAAAGGGCAGCGGCTTTGTCAACCCGAACCCGCAGGTCGGCTGCGTGATCGTCAGAGACGGCGCGGTGATCGGGGAAGGCTATCACGAGCGGTACGGCGCGCTGCACGCGGAGCGCAATGCACTGAAGCACTGCACGGAGGATCCGCGCGGCGCGACCATGTATGTGACGCTGGAGCCCTGCTGCCATTACGGGAAGAATCCGCCCTGCACCGAGGCGGTGATCGCCGCGGGAATCCGGCGGGTGGTCGTCGGATCGGATGACCCGAACCCGCTGGTCGCCGGAAAGGGGCTCAGGCAGCTCCGGGAGGCGGGAATTGCGGTCGAAACCGGCGTCTGCAAGGCGGAATGCGACCGGCTGAACCGCATCTTTTTTCACTATATCACAACCAGAACGCCGTACTGCATCCTGAAAACGGCGATGACCGCGGACGGCAAGACCGCGACCAGAACCGGCAGCTCGAAGTGGATCACCGGGGAGGCGGCGCGCAATCATGTGCATGAAACGCGCAAGCGCGTTGCGGCGATTCTGTGCGGCATCGGGACGGTGCTCGCGGATGACCCGATGCTGAACTGCCGCCTGCCCGAGCCGCACAATCCCGTGCGCGTGGTCTGCGACAGCCGGCTGCGGATTCCGATGACGAGCAGGCTCGTGCAGACTGCGGGCGAGATACCGACCGTTGTCGCGGCATGTGCAGCAGATGCGGAGAAGCAGGCGATGCTCGAACAGGCAGGCGTGCAGGTTCTGCTGCTGCCGGAGGAGGACGGGCATGTCAGCCTGCGGGCGCTGATGCGGGAGCTCGGCAGCATGCAGCTTGACAGCGTGCTGATCGAGGGCGGCGCAGAGCTCCATGAGGCGGCGCTGCGGGCGGGCATCGTGCAGCAGGTTCAGGTATATCTCGCGCCGAAAATCTTTGGCGGCAAGGACGCAAAGCCGGCAGTCGGCGGGCTCGGCGCCGAAACGGCAGCAGACGCATATCAGCTCTCGGCGCCGGAGATCACCCGGTTCGGGGACGATGTTCTGCTGGATTTCATGGTAAAGGGGGCTTCCAAGTGTTCACCGGAATCGTAGAGGAAATCGGCACTGTGCAGAGCATTCAGACCGGCTCTGCCGCCTGCGTGCTGACGGTTGCCGCAGAGACCGTGACCGCGGATGTTCACATCGGGGACAGCATTGCGGTCAACGGCACCTGCCTGACGGTATGCCGCGCCGATGCGCACTGCTTTTCGGCGGATGTGATGCCGGAGACCATGCGCCGGACGAACCTCGGTGCGCTGAAACGCGGGAGCAAAGTAAATCTTGAGCGCGCTATGCCGGCAAACGGCCGGTTCGGCGGGCATATCGTCTCGGGGCATATCGACGGGACGGGAACCGTAAAGGAATTAAAGCCGGAGGGCAATGCCGTCTGGGTGACGGTCGCTGCGGGCGCGGAGATTCTGCGCTATCTTGTCGAAAAGGGCTCCGTCGCGATCGACGGCATCAGCCTCACCGTCGCAAGGGTGTCAGAGCGCGGTTTCGCAGTCTCCGTGATTCCGCATACGGCAAAGGAAACCATCCTGCTCTCGCGCAAGCCGGGCGATGCGGTCAATCTCGAATGCGATATCATCGCAAAATATACCGAAAAGCTGCTGAGGCCTGCAAAACCGGACGGAATCTCCGCAGAATTTCTCATGCAGCACGGATTTCTCTGATTTTCAGAGAATCCGGAAAATATGAATCATCAGAAGGGAATGAACAGCAGTATGAATCCGGAACAAACCATTGCGTTTCAGTCGGTTGCCGAGGCGCTGGATGCGCTGCGTGCGGGAAAGCTGATTCTCGTGACCGATGACCCGGACCGCGAAAATGAGGGCGATCTGATCTGCGCGGCGCAGTTTGCGACGACCGAAAACGTCAATTTCATGGCAAGCTACGCAAAGGGACTGATCTGCATGCCGATGGACCGCGCACATGTGCAGAAGCTGGGGCTGAGGCAGATGGTCGCGAACAACACCGACAACCACGGCACCGCCTTCACCGAATCCATTGACCATGTGCGGACAACGACCGGCATCTCCGCAGAGGAGCGCGGCTATACGGCGCGGATGTGCGTCGAAGCGGATGCCGCACCGGCGGATTTCCGCAGACCGGGGCATATGTTCCCGCTGGAGGCGCGCCCGGGCGGCGTGCTCGAACGGAACGGCCACACCGAGGCGACCGTCGATCTCCTGCGGCTTGCGGGGCTCGCACCCTGCGGGCTCTGCTGCGAGATCATGGCGGATGACGGCACGATGATGCGGATGCCGGAGCTTGCGGAATTTGCAAAGCGGCATCAGCTTGTCATGATTACAATTCGCGATTTGCAGTGCTACCGCAGAATGCACGATGTGTTCATGGAGCATGTGTCATCGGCGCATCTGCCGACGAAATACGGCACCTTCATGCTCCACGGCTACCGCAACCGGATCACCGGCAGAGAGCATGTCGCGCTCGTCATGGGCGATGTCGCGGACGGAAAGCCGGTGCTCTGCCGCGTGCATTCGGAGTGCCTGACCGGCGATGTGTTCGGCTCCTTCCGCTGCGACTGCGGACAGCAGCTTGACCGCGCAATGAGCAGGATTGCCGAGGAGGGGCGCGGCGTGCTGGTCTATCTGCGGCAGGAGGGACGCGGCATCGGGCTGCTCAATAAGATCAAGGCGTATGATTTGCAGGAGCACGGCCGGGATACTGTTGAGGCCAATATCGAGCTCGGCTTTGCGCCCGATCTGCGCGATTACAGCGAGGGCGCACAGATTCTCAAGAGCCTCGGCGCCAGCATGCTGCGGATCATGACGAACAATCCCGAAAAGATCTCTGATCTCTCTGAGTACGGCATTACGATCGCCTCGCGGGAGCCGATCGAGATTGCACCGAAAAAGGAAAACCGCTTCTACCTGCGCACCAAGCAGGAGAAGATGGGGCATCTGCTGGATGTTCCGGCAGAAAATAATGATGAAAATGCGTGAAAGGACGGCAGTATTATGAAGATTCTGGAAGGAATTTACGAGGGAAAGGGCAAAAAAATCGCGATCGTGGCGTCGCGGTTCAATGAGTTTATCACATCCAAGCTGGTCGGCGGAGCAGAGGACTGCCTGCTGCGCCATGATGTTGCGGCGGACGATATCACGCTCGCATGGGTGCCCGGCGCATTTGAAATCCCGATCGTCGCAAAAAAGCTCGCAAAATCCGGCAGCTACGATGCGATCATCTGCGTCGGCGCGGTCATCCGCGGCGCAACCTCGCATTATGATTATGTCTGCGCGGAGGTCTCCAAGGGCATCGCAAGCGTCTCGCTCGAAACCGGCGTGCCGGTGATGTTCGGCGTACTGACGACCGACACCATCGAGCAGGCAATTGAGCGCGCCGGCACAAAAGCAGGCAACAAGGGCTATGACTGTGCGCTCGGCGCGCTGGAGCTCATCAGCCTGCTGAACAAAGCATAAATCCGATGCAAAAGATCATGTTTTTCGACATTGACGGCACGCTCATGGAGGATTCCTCCTCGCATTTTGTGCCGGAGAGCACCGTGACGGCACTTCACAAGGCACGGCAAGCAGGGAATCTGCTTTTTGTCAACACAGGGCGTCCCCTGATCAATGTCGATGCGGATGTACGGAAGCTGGGCTTCGACGGGTATATCTGCGGCTGCGGCACTTATATCGAGATCGGCGGCAGGGAGGTATTCTACCGCACAAACGATCCGGCGCGGTGCAGGGAGATTGCAGCGCTTGTCCGTGCCTGTGACTGTGCTCCGCTCTATGAGCGCAGAGATGCGTTTTTCTTTGATCCGCTCACGCGCGATCTGCCGTTTATCCGCATGATTCGGGACACATTCCGGATGCAGGAGAAGGATATCTGGCGGTCAGTATCTGACAAGGATTTCAGCTTCGACAAATTCGTGATTGCCTATGACGGACAGAGTGATCTTGCTCGCTTCAAGGAAGGCATCGCACCGTATTTTGCCTTCATTGACCGCGGACAGGGTTTTGCTGAAATGACGCCGCTTCCGTACAGTAAACAGACCGGTATGGAGTATGTCCTGTACTATTACGGGATGGATCAATCGCAGGCATATGCGATCGGGGACAGTCTCAATGATCTCCCGATGTTTGCGGGCGCGGGGACATCCATTGCGATGGGAAACGGCGAAATGCTCATTCCGTATGCAGACTATGTCACCGACGACCTCTGGCACGACGGCATATACAATGCAATGGCGCATTTCGGCTTCTTCTGAAAGCAAATGCGGGAGGAAACGGTTTGGTTTCCTCCCGCATTTTCGATGATATAATCATGCGATGCCGAGCTTTTCGGCCAGCATAGACAGCGACATTGCGCCGACTGTCTGATTTTTCACTGCGCCGTCCTCAAAGAGCACGAATGCGGGGATGCTGCTGACGCCGTACTGCACCGCAGTCTCCTGCATCTGATCGACGTCCGTCTTGACGACCTTAACATCCGGGTACTTTTCGCTCAGCTCCTCCAGAACCGGCGCCATCATCCGGCACGGGCCGCACCAGTTTGCCCAGAAATCGACCAGAACCCTGCCTTTTTCGTTCAGAACCGCATCCTGAAAGCTCTGCGGATCGTCTGCATGGATCACTGCCATAGCGAAATCCTCCTTTTTGGTGTTTTCCTTGTATATTTTGGATCCTTTTGCCGGAAATATTCACGGCTTATACTCATTGTACCATATTCTCAGGTGATTGTCAAGCGGCAGATTCCGACACTGTTTTTATCAGAAATACAGTTGTCTGAATGGTAAATACAGAAAATTTTGAAAAGGGCTTGACAAATCCGCTTATCTGTGCTATGATAGAGACACGGACAGAGGCGCGGGCTTGATGAGTCCTGCCGGAGGAGGGTGCCGACCCGATGCTGCACAGCTTTTGTGCGGCGCATTCCGGTACAAAAGGCAAGACCGCCGAAGCAGATTTCCGTTCGGCTTATGGAAACGCTGCTGGGCGCGCATTGAACAAATGCGTGACTGTCACACCGCCTTTTCTGCGGTGTGGAGTGCTGACCGGGTTTTGGTTTGCGGCGGCGAAAGCTCCCTGCATTCCAATCCGTTCATTCGCTCATTGTCCGCCAATTTTACGGCGGATTTTTTTCTGCCTCGATTTTTCAGAACGGAGGAATTTTTATGAAACAGTACAAAGTCGGAATTATCGGTGCAACCGGTATGGTCGGTCAGCGCTTTGCGCTGCTGCTCGCGGATCACCCGTGGTTCAAGGTCACGGTGCTCGCGGCATCGTCCCGCTCCGCAGGCAAGACCTACCGGGATGCAGTCGGCGCAAGATGGGCATTCAAGGATCAGCCCATGCCGGAGCAGTTTGCGGACCTCGTGATCTACGATGCCGGTGAGGACATCGAAAAGATCGCGGCACAGGTCGATTTCTGCTTCTGCGCAGTCGATATGAAGAAGGATGCGCTGCGCGCGCTGGAGGAGGCATATGCAAAGGCGGAATGCCCGATCGTCTCCAACAACTCCGCTCACCGCTTCACGCCGGATGTCCCGATGATCATTCCGGAGCTGAACCCGGAGCATCTCGCGATCATTGATGCACAGAAGGCGCGGCTGGGCTCGAAGCGCGGCTTTGTCGCCGTCAAGTCCAACTGCTCGATTCAGAGCTATGTGCCGGCACTGCACCCGCTGCGGAAGTACGGCATTTCGCAGGTTCTTGCCTGCACCTATCAGGCAATCTCCGGCGCCGGCAAGACCTTTGAGCGCTGGCCGGAAATGATCGACAACCTGATCCCGTATATCGGCGGCGAGGAGGAGAAATCCGAGCAGGAGCCGCTGAAGATCTGGGGCAGCATCGAGAACGGCGAGATCGTCAAGGCAAAGTCTCCGCTGATTACAACGCAGTGCCTGCGCGTTCCGGTCTCGGACGGCCATACGGCTGCGGTGTTCGTCAAGTTTGAGAACAAGCCCGCGATCGAGCAGATCAAGGCGGACTGGGCCGCATTCAGCGGAATCCCGCAGGAGCTGGAGCTGCCGCATGCACCGAAGCAGTTTATCCACTACTTCGAGGAGCCGGATCGCCCGCAGGCAAAGCTCGACCGCAATCTTGAGGGCGGCATGGCTGTCTCCGTCGGCAGACTGCGTGAGGATACGCTGTTCGATTACAAGTTCGTCTGCCTCTCGCACAACACGCTGCGCGGCGCGGCCGGCGGTGCGGTGGAGCTCGCGGAGCTGCTCGCTGCAAAGGGCTACTTTGACTAAAATCAATCAACGGGAGGACTGGACATGAAGCTGGTGTTTGTGTGTCCGATGGAGGATTCCATACAGATCGGCGGCTTTGATCTATACAGCGAAAACCGGATTCATGCCGCGATCTCCTTCCGGAATTATGTTCCGCCGGAGCCGCCGACCTATCCGTTTGTTCCGGCGTATTTCCAGAATTACAATTACCAGCGGCTGCCGCTCCGGAAGTTTCTCCGTGAGACTGTTTCCGGGCTGCGTCCGCGGAATTTCCTGCTTGCGCTGCATGACGATGCGACAGACCTTGAGGCACATGCGCTCAGCGAGCTGCTGATCGCCTGCGGCGCGAAGGAAACGCTGATGGAATACCGCGCATTTCTGCTCTCCTCGGAGGATGCATATATTGCCGTGACCGGCTCAAAGCGCACGGTTGCCGTCACGCTCGTGCGGACGGACCGCGAGGAGACTGAGCGCATTTTTATCCCGATCACCGACGCGACACCGGAAATGGTGCTCGATGCCGTTCACGATCTCAACCCGGACGATGCCCTGCCGGTTTACCGGTTCGGGGTGCCGGAGGCGATCCGTGAGGCGAATGTCGGCGAGCCGGTGAATGCAAATGAGATCGTGCGGAATTTTGTCAAAATCCTGTAATCCGTAATATGATAAAGAAAGGGGCGCGCGGCAAAATGGAACAACAGTATCTTCTGCGGCTGCCCGCTGCCGGGGGTGCCGAGCGCATCCCGGTTCCGGAGGGCGGCATCACGGGGGCGCTGCTCTGTGATCTGCTGCAAACCGACGTGACCGAGCGCATGCGTGTGCCGGTGATGCCGGATGCGCTTGCAGATTCGGCGAAGGTGCTCTGTTATTTTCTCGATGCCCGCGGCGGTGACAAGGGGCTGCCGGCCAATACGCCGGGCACCTGCTTCTATCACACCGGCTGCCCGATCCTCGGGGATCTGCTGCTCTGCTTCTGCGATCAGGCCGGCGCTGCGGTTTCCGGCTTTTCGGAGGCACAGATCTCGTTGCTGACCGACTGGCTGCACGCGCAGTTCCCGGCATATTTTTCACTGTAAGGATGCGGTGAAATCCCGCATCAAACCGCGCGGATCATTCATCCGCAGAAAGGAAGATTCAGATGAAGCCTGTTATTTTTACCGGTGCTGCCGTCGCGCTCGTGACGCCGTTCAATGCGGACGGCTCTGTCAATTATGACGAGCTCGGCAGACTGATTGATTACCAGATTGCAAACGGAACTGACGCGCTGGTCATCGCCGGAACAACCGGCGAGAGCTCGACGCTCTCAGAGGAGGAGCATGTCGATGTCATCCGTTATGCAGTCGAACATACGGCACACCGCGTTCCGGTGATCGCCGGAACCGGCAGCAATGCCACTGCAACCGCCGTGATGCTCTCGCAGGAGGCGGAGAAGATCGGCGCAGATGCCCTGCTGCTCGTGACCCCCTACTATAACAAGACCACGCAGAACGGTCTGTATGTTCATTACAAGACCATCGCGGAGAGCGTCAGCATCCCGATCATCCTCTACAATGTCCCGTCCCGCACCGGCATGACCATCGAGGTCGGCACGGCTGCGCACCTCGCGGAGATCGACAATATCGTCGCGATGAAGGATGCGGTCGGCAATATTTCCTATACCGCGAATCTGATCGCACGCTGCGGCGACAGCCTCACGGTTTACTCCGGCAACGATGACCAGATCGTGCCGATGATGTCGCTCGGCGCAAAGGGCGTCATCTCCGTGCTGTCCAATGTGATGCCGCAGGAGACGCATGATCTCTGTGCAGCGGCGCTCGCCGGCGATTACCGGAAGGCAGCCGAGATGCAGCTCAGATACCTCAGTCTCATTCACGCGCTCTTTATCGAGACCAACCCGATCCCCGTCAAGGAGGCGGTCAACCGCATCGGCTATGCTGCGGGCGAATGCCGCCTGCCGCTCTGCTGCATGTCGGAGGAGCATTCCGCACTGCTGGAGCAGGAGATGCGGGCACTGAATTTGCTTGGATAAAAAGGAAGCATATGCCGTCTGAACGGATCAGGCGGCATATGAATTATCAGGAAAGAAGGTAAAAAAATGATTCAGATTGCAATCAGCGGCGTCTGCGGCAAGATGGGCAGAAATCTGGTCGCGTGCATTGCAGAGCGCGATGACTGCTGCGTCTGTTGCGGCATCGACCTGCACACCGATTCCGATTTCAAATTTCCGGTCTATGACAGCATCGCAAAGATGCAGGAAAAGCCGGATGTCGTGATTGATTACAGTCATCCGAGCTGCCTTGATTCGCTGCTGGAATTTGCACAGGCAACCGGCACACCGGTCGTGCTCGCGACAACGGGGTATTCGGAGGAGCAGTTCGCACAGATCCGGGCTGCGGCAAAGTCTGCGGCGCTGTTCTCCTCGTTCAATATGTCCGTCGGCATTCAGCTTCTGCTCGCGCTCTCGCGCAAGGCAGCGGCGGTGCTCGGCAACCGCTTCGATATCGAGATCATCGAGAAGCACCACAATCAGAAGATCGACGCGCCCTCCGGCACGGCACTGATGATCGCGGATGCGATTATCGCGGAGACCGACCCGCCGAAGCACCCGGTCTATGACCGGCACAGTGTCCGGAAAAAGCGCGAGATCACCGAGATCGGCATGCACTCGATCCGCGGCGGCACGATCGTCGGCGAGCATGAGGTTCTGTTCGCAGGCCCCGATGAGTGCATCTCCATCAAGCACACCGCGTCCTCAAAGCGCGTGTTCGCCGAGGGCTCGGTCAATGCCGCGCTGTTCCTTGTCGGAAAGCCGCCGATGCTCTATGATATGACGCACCTGCTCGCGGAAACAGATTGATACATAAAATGAAGGCACTGCTCATTGCGAGCGGTGCCTTTTTTGTGCCGTGAGAAACTGGCTGAACAGGCTTGACAAACGGGAAGAATTGTGGTATAATGAACATGTGCAAAAAACAACTGTCCGTCTGGTGCGGATTAGCAAGGGGAGGTCATGGCTGTCATGTCCGATCGCCAAAAAAACTGGGTCGTCGTCGATAGCGCAGTATTGCCCGAGGTGATCCTCAAAACCCTGACCGTAAAACGCATGCTCGCAAACCGCGAGGAAAAAAGCTCCTCCGCTGCCTGCCGCTCAGTCGGCATCTCGCGCAGCGCCTTTTATAAATACCGGGATTCGGTTTTTGTTTATGAGGAGCAGATGCGGGAGCACATTTTTACGGTCTATCTGCTGCTGCACGATGAATCCGGCGTGCTCTCCGGCGTGCTGCACACGCTGAGCGATGCGCAGGCAAATGTCCTGACGCTGAACCAGAGCATTCCGATCGACGGCGCGGCAACGGTCACCGTGACATTCCGCTTGCAGGACGCAGCCGGTATTTCGGCGCTTTGCAGCACACTTTCCGAGCGCAAGGGCGTCGTCGAGGTCCGTCTGCTGTCCGGATCATAAAATATTCAAGGAAATGAGGTAGTGCTCCCCCGCAAAATGGGGAGCGAAAAGTGTATGAAGAAATTTGCAGTTTTGGGTTACGGTACGGTCGGCTCCGGTGTTGTGGAGCTGTTCCACAGAAATGAAGCAAAAATCGAGGAAAAGGCCGGCTCTCCGATGGAGCTCGCCTATATCCTCGATCTCCGCGATTTTCCGGATTCTCCCTACGCGGACAAATTCGTGAAATCCATTGACACGATCCTCGCGGACAAGGAGGTCACGGTCGTCGCGGAGTGCATGGGCGGCGTCGAGCCGGCATTCACCTATCTGATGCGCTGCCTGCAAAATGATATCAGTGTCGTAACCTCGAACAAGGAGCTGATCGCACAAAAGGGCGCAGAGCTGCTTGCGGAGGCAAAGGCGCATTCCTGCAACTGCTTCTTTGAGGCATCCGTCGGCGGCGCAATCCCGATTATCCGCCCGCTGCACCGCTGCCTCGCCGCGAATGAGATCACCGCAATTTTCGGCATTCTGAACGGCACGACGAATTACATTCTCAATAAGATGCTGACAGACGGGATGCGCTTTGAGGAGGCGCTCGAAAAGGCGCAGAAGCACGGCTATGCCGAGCGCGAGCCCAGCGCCGATGTGGACGGGCACGATGCCTGCCGCAAGATCTGCATTCTGTCCTCGCTCGCGTTCGGAAAGCATGTCTATCCGGAGAGCGTGTATACCGAGGGCATCCGGCAGATCACGCTGGAGGACGCCTATGCAGCCGATGCGCTCGACGGCGCCGTGAAGCTGATCGCCTCCGTCATAAAGCTGGAGGACGGCAGAATCCTGCCGGCGGTCATGCCGATGTTTGTGCCGCATGAGAATCTGATTTCCCGCGTAGACGGCGTGTTCAACTGCGTGGAGGTCTGCGGCGATGCGATCGACCGCGCATACTTCACGGGGCGCGGCGCCGGCAAAATGCCGACGGCCAGTGCGGTCATGGGCGATGTCATCGAGGCAGTGAAGCATCATAAAACGGTGTTCTCGCAGTTCTGGATCGACGCCGGAACGCAGGATTTCGTTGCCGGAATCGACGAGCTGGTGAGCGGCATGTTCATCCGGTTTGAGGCGGCACAGGATGTAGAGGCGCTGGCGCAGAATCTATCCGCGATCCTGATCGGCATCGGGCATGACGAGGACGCAATGGATGTCATCGACAATGCGTGCGTCATTTCGGTGAAGCTGAATGCGAAGGAACGCGCGCTGATTCTGGACAAGCTGAACGAACTGGGCATGAAGCCGGCGCACTGGATGCCGGTCATGGATGCATAACATACAACACAAAGGGGAGGGAACGCCGGTTCCCTCCCCTCATTTTTTATGCGGTTTTATAAAGTGTCACATTTTCAAAGGTGATATTGCCGCTGCCGATGCTGCCGAGATAGAACACGATCTCGCAGGCGGTGTCCGCTTTGGTCATGGTAAATGCGGTGCTGCCGTGCGTCCCGGTGACCGAATCGCTGCAATACACAACGGACGGATCCGCGATATTGTGAATCTCATAGGGAATCTCAACGCTTTCGGCACCCTTGACATCGAACGACAGCTCATAGCTGCCGGCGGGCAGATTCAGGTTCGTGATGTAGAACTGGATGTCCTCCTTGCTGCTGCCGCCCGCGGTGATGTTGAGGTTCATGGACTTGTTCCACTCCGCGTAATACGGCCACATGTTGCCGCCGGTCATCCGCGTGCCGTACTCGCCGTCCATCGCGAGATCAATGCCGATCTTGCTGGACTCTCTGCCGATCGCGTCGCAGATCTTGTCCGCGAGCAGATAGGCATTGAGCTGGTGCGTTTTCGGGGACGGATGCCAGTCTGCGCCGTAGCCGTCGGCGGATTTCTGCGTCGGGGACTGGTAGCAGGTGATCTTCGGGTCATTGACCTCGGCGACCGCAGCCTCGATATACGGATAAAGCTCCTCGCAGCCCATGATACCGAGCGTGCAGACGATCGCGGCATCCGGATTCTTCGCGCGGATCTGCTTGAGGAAGCTGACATAGCCCTCCTGATACTCCTTGCCGCGTGTCTCCAGATCCTTTGTCGCATAGGAATCGTCGTTCGTGCCGAGATTCACCACAACCACATCGTTCGGATTCGCCGCGAAATCCCACTCGGTCTGATAATCCGCGGGCTTGCCGACAAATTCATAGACCGGCGGCACAAGGCTTTCTGTATTGACCGCGCCGTCATTGGAATAGCCGGAAATGATGCCGTGGCCGCTGTAGCTGACTGCGCTGTAATCCGCATCGAGCATCTCCGCGGTCAGATACGCATAGGACATCGTGAAATTCTCGGTTCCGGTCTCAAAGCTCACATACTGCGAATCGGCCTCGACGCCGTATGCGCAGGTGATCGAATCGCCGATAAATTCGATCGTCAGATCCTTCTTGGCGGTCGGCTTCACGGGCTGCTTCGCGGACGAGGTGACCGTGAAATCCTGCACGCCGATCGCGCCGTTGTTCGCCTCAGAAAGATGAATCACCCTGACCTTAGCCGTGCGCTGCGCGGTGCCCTGAAACAGCGGTACGGTCTGTTTCGGCTCGCTCATGACAACATCGGTCAGCAGCTCGTCATCGACATAGACGGCATAGCGCGGACGGTATTTTTCATCTGAATACACGCAGCCGTCGCCGACGATCGTCACGCTGGCAGCGGTTCCGGTGACGGTACACTCCACCGCCGAGCCGCTCTGCACGAGCCACTCCGCCTGATCCTTCAGCAGCGTTCTGCCGATCAGTTTGACGGTTGTCTCCGTCGCCGGAATCACGGATTCGGCGGCAGGACCGCCCGGCTCGTCGGTCAGCAGATCGCGCTTCATCAGCGTCAGATCAACGGAATTGATCTTCGCATCGCCGTTGAAGTCATCCGCCTTGACCGGGTCCTCCGAGACCGTCAGTGTGCCGAACAGATGACGGACATCGGAGGCGGTTGCTGCGGAAATCTGAAGCACCGTCGCCGCCGAAGCCGCGATCAGCGCACCGGTAACCAGCAGCGCACCGCATCTTGTCTTGTTCATAAAACCCCTCCCGAAAGAAAATAAAAAAGTGTTTTTGCAAAAAATCCCGCACAAAGCTGCGCGGGATTTTTTCTCATCTCATATCTGCATCCGCTCTCCGGATGCGCAACTGATCCGATTCCCGGATCTCACAAAAAACAAATCGCAAAAAGACTAAACCTAAGATGTCTGACTGATGCCGAACTCAGAGCGGCGCAGCCGTTGTCTGTTCTGTTCCGGAGGAAGCATCCTCATACACAAACGAAAACTTCGGAGACTTCAGACCAAGCACATTGCGCAGTTCATTGCCCTTCACGCGAACTTGCCCGCCGATCACGGCATTGGCTACATAGCCGCCGTCACCGTACTCAAGTTGAATCCAATCATACGGGTTGCCTGACAATTGCACATGATATGCGTTCTGAAGCTTTGATTTGAGGGAGCTGACAGAAAACACCTTCGTGCTGCTGTAATTCGGATCAGATGTATCGTCATGCCGGACGGGGATACTGACAAGATAGGGAATGCTTCCGTAGAAGATATCCGAGCAGTTGGCAGTCGCTCCGCCGCTGGATGCATAAAATGTTGTCAAAGCCGGTGCATTATTGTAATAAACCGCGATGCCGAGCACCGATTGTACGGCATCCACAACTCTCTGAGGCGGGTTCGGCTTGCAAATCATACCGGCAGCTTTTCCATTGTAAAGATAGAAGGAATAAGCAGCAACTGCTTGTGCTTTGATTGCTTCGACTGAAAAGGAGCCGCCCATCTCATTGTAACAGATCTGCGAAAGGATCGAAAGCACACTGTCGGTCTTTCCGCTGACTGTCATAGATTCATTTTCCACGTTACTGCGCCGGACAAGCGTAGTACCGGGGTAATAAAAACTCAAAATCTGGTCGTACGTCCAGCCGTCATACATGGCGTAGAAATTAGCGCCGTTCTGACTCATGCCGACGCCGTGTCCGTATCCGGACGAATGAAACACAACGCTTCCGGGGATTGCCTGCACAGTCTGCGGCGCAGTCGTAACAGGCTCCTGAACCGTTGTCACAACAGACGGCAGAGCCGCTGCTGTTGTTTCGACGCTTTCATATTCAATATTCTCGCTGAAATTTATATCAGGCTCCTCATAGAAGCCGTAATCCAGGTCAAGAATGGTATCTGTTGTCACTGCAGTGGTCATCGTAAGCGGGTCGTCCGGCTCCGTGTACGCTGCCTCGTAACTGATCAGCGTCAGGCTTCCATCGTATTCACTTATATCTGCCTTCCACCAGTCAGCAACTTCATATGCGTCTGCACCCGCATAGGGGCTGCGGCTCCCGGCGGCTGTTTCCGAACCGGCTTGTGCATCCGATCCGTTCCCGAAGTCACCGATTGTCGCTGCATACGCGATATTGGCAGCTCGTGAGCGCTGCGAAGCGAATCTGTCACCCTGCATCTCACATGTACTGGTGAGGCACAGCGTAATGGAAACCAGAATCGCGACGCGGTTTCTTCGCGTTCGAGCTTGCATAGCTTCTCTCCAATTATTCAATCTCACCGGCCAAAAACCGCCGGCTTTATTTCCCCAAGATTGCTGTGGGGATTATGTCTAAACCGTTATGTCGCTCCTTTCGCCGGCACGCGATACCCGTTCCGCATGCCGTGCGCACCCATATCCTGATGAGGTGCAGTGTTCCGTTTCGCCGGAACTGCGTTCATCTCTTTTCTGTAAAAGCTGCAAGTGTGTCATATTGCGGATTCGTGCGCCGCAGGGAGTTCTGCGTTCCGGAGGGGCAGTACGCCCGCAGCCGGGAAACAATATGATGCAGCGGGAAAAACATCGGCACAGAATCGGCAGGTGCGCGGAACAAGTCCGTTCCGGGCGCAGATGCTTCCTCCAGCGCTTCTGTTATATAGATCGGTAAAATCCGTTACGATTCGGGACCGTAAGGGACAAATTTATTGATGTCAAACGTATTCGGATGACCGTATTTGTAATACTGCTGAGTATACAGCACATTGTCATTCAATGTGGCATTCTCTGTACCCTCAGTCAGAGATTCGCCGGGACGTACCTGTCTGCACATCAGAATCAGCTTGGCATTGGCATGCAATCCGTGGCAAGTGTAAAGCGTCAGGATCGGATCCCCATACTTCACATCAACATTTGTGTTGACAGTTGTCCGTTTTTTCGCTTCATTGACATAAGCGTAAAACTCATCTTCGTTTGCGAAGTCGAGTGTATTCCAGCAGTCAAACGCATATTCGGAATCGAAATCCATGCCGTCGGTGACAAAGATCGCAAAGATCTTATAGTCATAGAGATTGTAGAGCGAATAGAGCTCAACGGTCGGATGCTCCATATAGTAGGAAGGATTCTTGTAATAATGCCGAAGGCTTCCGAACATGGTCTGGTTATTCATATTATGCCCGTAGATCAGGAGGTTGTCGGAGTTGTCCACGATTCGGTAGTGATCATGTACCTCATCGAAGTGGCACCGGTAATCCATAAAAATGCAGCCGGATTTCGAGCTCTCCTGATGGAACGTGCGATAAAGGTAATAATCGTTTTTGTTATCGTTGATGTCATTGGATTTTTTCTGAACGACCGGATAGCTGACCATCGTACCCTTGATCCGGATATATCCGATCAGGTCCGGGTTCTGGCTGTAGAACTGATTATAGATTTCATTGTAATCCAGATACTCTACGATCTCGCCTGTCACCTTGTCCTCGACATAGGTCGGAACGGTAAAGCCTCTGTTATTCAATGTCTCCTCGATCCTTGCCTGCATGTCGCCGTATTCCTTCTTTGCCTGATACAGATCAATATAGTAACTGCTGATCAGGAAGGTACAGACGCCCACGACAGCGACAGCGGCAGAAAAAATGATTTTCCGCAGCCCCTCAAAGACCGAATCGCCCCGCCATGGAATAAAAATCTTCAGAACATCAGTCAGTGTATAACGCTTGCGTTTTTTCTTCTTTTTGCTCGTTTTGGACTTATGCCTTGCTCCGGTTTCCGCATCAGCCGCAGACCCAGTGTCCGTCTCCGTTCTGTGCATTTTCCGTCTCTCCGCACTCGTCTCAGGGTTACCCCTGCGCCGCGCCGGACGTTCTGTCCGTGCAGCCTCATCCGAGCCCTCCGAAGAATCCGCAGCGGGCGGTTGTCTCCGGTGAATCCGACGCTGTTCCGCCTCGACCTCATCCAGTACCGCCGCAACACCGTCCCGATCCGTGCGTATTCTCCCCTGCTGTCTGTCCGCATGCCGATCTTCTGTCCCGCGTTTTGCATCCGGCTCCGCATGTCCTGCGGCACCCTTCAGCAGTCTTCGCGATTCATAGGATCTCTGCTTTCGTCCAACTCCGGGGTCAAGGCGCGCTCCCGCACGCTCTGCACTAGAATCGGTTTGTCCTGTCCGAGCACCGCTGCCATCCGGCAGATCGGTCTCGGTCCAGTCGGTTTCTCGGTTATTCAATTGATTCATTAGAACGCCTCCATCAACTGCAAAGTCCTTCTGCTTTCGCCGCACACCGAAGCCGTGTGCCCTCCGGCAGTTTCCTTGCTAAGGGTTATCAGCGGCAGACGGGTCTGTTCACCCGTTTGCCTGCAATAATTGTTCCGCGATCTGAAACACGCACAGCGCAGTTTTGTTCCGGATTTCGCTGCGGTCAAGTCCTGAGAATTCAAAAAGTCTCAGGCGTGCAGCGGTGACCTGTCCCCGATAAGCGAAGCCGGCATAAACGGTTCCGACGGGAGTATCCGCGGAGCCGCCGCCCGGTCCTGCCAGTCCGGTTACTGTCAGACAGAGTGCCGCACCGGAGCGATGCATCAAGCCTTCCGCCATTGCGTAGGCGGTCTGCCGGCTGACGGCACCGTGCTGTGCGAGAACCCCGGACGGGACATGAAGCAAGTCTTGCTTCATCCGATCAGAGTAGGTACAGACACCCAGTTCAAAAACCTGTGAGGCGCCCGGCACTGATGTAATACGTTCAGAGAGCAGGCCGCCTGTGAGGCTTTCGCCTGTTGCCACAGTGCTCCTATTCTCCATTAGACATTGTACTACATTCCGGACTGCTTTGTCAAGGTCGCCGTACATTATTTGGTCATTCTTCCCATATTCCTCTTTGACAATATCGGTAATATTCATAAAAACACCAATTTGTATCATTTTTTGCTCTGCTTTTGGCTGTTCCATATGAAACAATCGCAGCAGCATTTTTGTTATGAAACCCCGTTTGATTCTGAAATATGCTGCGCAAAAATCTTCTTTTCCGCATTCTGCACAGCCGCCTCGACAAGCGGTGCGAAATCGAATTCCGCCTGTGCCGCAGCGACATCCGCAAGGTTCGGGCGCAGCTTCGGGTGGCGCGGGGTAAAGACGGTGCAGCAGTCCTCGTAGGGCTGCACCGAGATATCGAATGTGTCGATCTTCCGCGCAATATCCACGATCTCGACCTTATCCATGCCGATGAGCGGGCGCAGCACCGGCATCGTCGAGACGATATCCGTACAGGCGAGCGCAGGCAGGGTCTGGCTTGCGACCTGACCGAGGCTCTCGCCGGTGATGACCGCGCAGCAGTCATCGCGCTCGGCGAGCTTGCAGGCAATCTCCATCATCAGCCGGCGCATGATAATCGTGAAGAATTCCTCCGGGCAGTTCCGCTGAATCTGCTCCTGAATCTCCGTGAACGGGACGCAGTAAAATGCCATGCTCCCGCACCACGGCGTCAGCTTCTCGCAGAGCTGCTCCACCTTCATCCGCGCACGCTCTGAGGTATAGGGCGGGCTGGCGAAGTGGCAGGCGGTGATCCGCAGGCCGCGCTTTGCCATCATGTATGCCGCGACCGGGCTGTCGATGCCGCCGGAAAGCAGCAGCATCGCATTGCCCGCCGTGCCGACCGGCAGACCGCCGGCGCCCTTTTCGCGGGCGGCATGCACATAGGCATTTGTATCGCGGACCTCGACCGTCACGGTCACATCCGGCTCATTGACATTGACGCTGAGATGCGGATATTTGCTGAGCAGAATCCCGCCGAGCTCCGCACAGATCTGCGGCGACTTCATCGGGAAGGCCTTGTCCGAGCGCTTCGCTTCGACCTTGAAGGTTTTTGCGTGCGTCAGGGCATCCTCCAGATACGGGACTGCGCGCTCTGCGATATTCGCAAAATCCTTTTCACAGGTCAGCGCGCGGCAGAGTGCGGCAATGCCGAACACCTTTCTCAGGCGCGGCATTGCGGCATCGAGCAGCTCACCGCAGGCTTCGTCCGAATCCGCCTCCGGTGTAATATAGATCGTAGACTGCGCCCTTGCATAGGAAAATTTCCCGATCTGCTTTAACCGGTAACGGATATTCCGCAGCAGCACATCCTCGAATGTGCCGCGGTTCAGTCCCTTCAGCGCCATCTCGCCGTATTTTACAAGAATAATCTCTCTCATTGTCATTGTCCTCGTCTTATTATTTATATAGTATCAGTCCGCAGTGAGCGGAAGCTGCATGAAGATCATTTCCGGGCACCGCTGAAATCCGTTTTTCAGATAAAACCGCTCGCTCGGAAAGCCCCTCGTCGTCAGCAGCACGATCTTGGCCGCACCCTCTGCCGAGAGCACATGCTTCACATGCGCGAGCATGGCGCTGCCGATTCCCCTGCCCTGCATCTGCGGGGCAATGCAGAATTCGTCGATCATGTATTCTGTGCCGGTCAGATAGCTGAGCCGTCTGCCCGCCATGATGCCGAGCAGAACGCCGTCCTGCTCATACACCCTGCCCGCGGAATACGGCGCCCCCATCAGCTCCGCAATGCGGGTCTCCGCGAGCCGGAGACTCCAGTCCTCGTGCCACGGCTCCGCTGCAAATGCCGCGCGGAACACCTCCGCACATGCGTGCAGATCGTCCGGCTGATACGGTCGGATCATCGCTGCACCTCTTTCATTCCATGCATAATGTTGCATACCATAATACTGCTTCCAGAACCAGAAAGAATACGGTAAACACCGCAAGCGTGAAATAGCTGATTCTGACCTTCCGCGGCTCTCCGGAAACCTCCGGCGCAGTATAGCGCGGGTCGGTGAAATAAAAAACATCCGGATGCTTCCGCTCATACCGAATCTGCACCCTTGTCCCCTTCTGCATCAGCTCCGGAGCGTACATATCAAGCTGCTTCCGGATCGGACAGGTCGCAAGCTGCGCTGCATACGGTTTGCCGTTTTCCCGCGTGAACTTTGCATAGATCAACGCTCTTGCCTCCTCCTTCGGAGACCAGAGCCATCGCCTCCGGAACTGCACATTCGCAATCTCGGCTTCTGTTTCGATCAGATCCTCCGGCGTTCTCGGATGATGCGTCCGCCATTTCAGCTTCCAGATATAAACCAGCATCCCGACCGTGACGGCAGAACGGATACACTCCTCAATCACATCTCTCATATGCAGTGCTCCTGTTAAAGTCTCACCGTTTATGTACCAGCCGCTCCTGCGCCTCCCGCAGCGCGTCACACAGCGCCGTCACATCCTCCGGCGTATTCTCCGCACAGAAGCTCACGCGCAGGGTGCTGTCAGCGGCATCGGGCTTGATGCCGAACTGCTCCAGCACACCGCTCTGCTTGCCCTTTGAGCATGCGGAGCCGCTCGATACCGAAATGCCCTTCTCCGATAAAAAGTGCAGCATCGTCTCCGAGCGCAGCCCCTTCACCGAAAAGCTCAGGATGTACGGAGAGCCGTCCGCCGGCGACTGCACCGTGACGCCCTCCATCGCGCTGAGCTGCTCCGTCAGTGCGGCACGCAGCCCGCCGACATATTCCGCACGCGCTGCCAGTGTTCCGCGCAGCTCTGCCGCCGCCGCGCCGAAGCCCGCGATCAGCGGCACCGATTCCGTTCCCGGACGCAGCCGCTTCTCCTGCTCGCCGCCCTTGAGCAGCGGAATCAGCCGGACGCCCTTTTTCACATACAGCGCCCCGACCCCCTTGCAGGCGTGAACCTTGTGTCCGCTGACCGTCAGCAGATCGGCATGCAGCTTCTCCGGACTGACCGGCAGCTTCAGAAATCCCTGTACCGCATCGCAATGCCGGATGACATGGCTGTGTTCCCGCCCGATCATCGCAAAGCTCTGCTGTACCGGCAGAATTGCGCCGGTCTCATTATTCACAAGCATCATACTCACCAGACAGGTGTTTTCATCTACCGCAGCCGCAACGTCCTCTGCACGCAGGATGCCGTCCGCACCCGGTGCAACCCGCACGACCTCATAGCCCTGCTCGGCGAGCAGATCAAATGCACCGCGAACCGATGCATGCTCGACTGTCGTTGTCACAACACGCCTGCGCCTTCTGCCGTACGCAGCGGCCGCCCCGCGTATCGCAAGATGATTGCTCTCCGTCGCGCCCGAGGTGAAGATCAGGCATTCCGCATCGCATCCGAGCGCTGCCGCGATCTGCCCTCTGGCACGGTCCGTTCTGCACTGAGCCTCAAAGCCGACCCTGTGCAGAGATGACGGATTGCCCCAGCCTTCGCGCAGGGCTTCCGTCATCGCGGCGATGCACGCCTCACCCGGACGGGTCGTCGCCGCAGAATCGAGATAAACCGACATATTTCCGTTTTTTCACTCCCCTGTTTGTCATGTGCCTCTATTATAACACACTTTTCCGAAAATTGCAAAAAAACTTTTTGAAAAATTCGCGAAAAGGGCTTGACAAACAATCCGGAATGTGCTATAATAACAAAGTCGCAAGGAAAAAGCGGCATATGCGGATATGGCGGAATTGGCAGACGCGCATGGTTCAGGTCCATGTGATAGCAATATCATGGAGGTTCAAGTCCTCTTATCCGCACCAACTCCCTCATACACAGTATGAGGGTGTTTTCATATTGCAGGTGTAGTTTAATGGTAAAACATCAGCTTCCCAAGCTGAGGTCGGGGGTTCGATTCCCCTCACCTGCTTTGAGCAGAGGGCATCGCATCAGAGCCGGACTTCGGCGGATGCGGTGTTTTCTTATTTTTTGCACCGGATTCACAGCGGCATGCGCGCTGCCCCCATAAATAATCTGTGTCACCGGTTGACTATTTCCGGAATCTGGGGTATAATATAAGGTGCCTGTCCGCCGCGGAGAGTGCAATCGCCCCGGTGCCGCAGCGGGTTACAGGATGACATTACGGAAGAAAAAGCAGAGGAAAGGAGCTAATCATCATGCTGCAGCTGAATTCACTTTCATTCACGGCAAACGCCGACGGAAAAGATGCTGAGATCATCCGCGATCTCACGCTCACGCTGCATGACAACCAGTTTATTGTCATTACCGGCCCAAACGGCGGAGGAAAATCCACGCTCGCAAAGCTCATCGCCGGCATCGAAAAGCCCACCGCCGGTCAGATTCTCTTTGACGGGGTCGATATTACCGATATGAGCATCACCGAGCGCGCAAGGCTCGGCATCGGCTTCGCATTTCAGCAGCCGGTACGGTTCAAGGGGCTGACGGTTTTCGATCTGCTGCGCATCGCAGCCGGCAAAACGCTGTCTCTCTCGGATGCCTGCAACTATCTCGCGGAGGTCGGGCTCTGCGCAAAGGATTACATTCACCGCGAGGTCAATGCGTCCCTCTCCGGCGGTGAGCTGAAGCGCATTGAGATTGCAACGGTGCTTGCGCGGAATGTCCGGCTCGCGCTCTTTGATGAGCCGGAAGCGGGCATTGATCTCTGGAGCTTCCAAAATCTGATCCGCATTTTCGAGAATATGCAGAAAACCGACCGGAACCGCACGATCATCGTGATCTCGCATCAGGAGCGGATTCTGAACATCGCCGACGAAATCATCGTTCTGGCGGACGGCAGAATTACAAAGCAGGGAACACGCGAGCAGATTCTGCCCGATATCATCGGCACGAACTATGCACAGAATCCATGTCAGAAAATGGTGTAAGGAGGGCGAGACATGAAGCAGATCGACGCAGTACAGAAGCGGCTCCTGCAAGAGGTTGCAGACCTGCACGAGATTCCGGAGGGTGCCTATAACCTCCGTGCAAACGGCGAATCCGTCGGCAGAAATACCACCGCGAATATTGATATCCAGACAAAAACCGAGGGCTCCGGCATTGATATCCGCATAAAGCCCGGCACGAAAAAGGAGAGCGTCCACATTCCGGTCGTGCTGAGCGAGAGCGGACTGAAGGAGACTGTTTACAATGATTTCTTCATCGGCGAGGACAGCGATGTGCTGATCGTCGCGGGTTGCGGCATTGACAACTGCGGCACGCAGGATTCCCAGCACGACGGCATTCACCGCTTTTATGTCGGCAGAAACGCAAAGGTGCGCTATGTCGAAAAGCACTACGGCTCCGGCGACGGCAGCGGCAAGCGGATTCTGAATCCGGTGACCGAGGTCTACATGGAGGAGGGCGCCTCGATGGAAATGGAAATGGTGCAGATCAAGGGCGTCGATTCGACCCGCCGCACCACCCTCGCGGAGCTCAAGCAGGATGCAAAGCTGGTTGTCCGCGAGCGCCTCATGACACACGGTCAGCAGACCGCCGAGAGCGTCTACAAGGTCAGCCTGAATGAGACCGGCTCCAGCGCAGATGTCGTGTCCCGCAGTGTCGCGAGAGATGTGAGCTTCCAGAAATTTGATGCGTGCATCGTCGGAAATGCAGCCTGCACCGGACATACGGAATGTGATTCGATCATCATGGACAGCGGCAGAATCCTCGCGGTTCCCTCGCTGGAGGCGAACAGCATTGATGCACAGCTTGTGCATGAGGCTGCGATCGGCAAGATCGCGGGAGAACAGCTCGTCAAGCTGATGACGCTCGGCCTGACGGAGGCGGAAGCAGAGGAACAGATCATCAGCGGATTCCTGAAATAAACCGTACAAAAAACGGGGAGAGACTTCGGCGTCTCTCCCTGCTTCATTTCATTACCGAATCTCGAAATCCCGGTCATTTTGCAGCGGGATTTTCTTTGCGCGGATCTCCTCGATATGCCCCCAGATATGCTGCTCCAGCGCAAGAAGCATTGCGTCGATATCCTCCGCATACCCTTCCGCCTCCATCTCCACCGAGCCGTCATACAGATTCCGGACCCAGCCCGTGACGCCGAACCGCCGCGCGCTGTGCAATGCCCGGTAACGGAAGCCGACGCCCTGCACATATCCCGAAAAGACAAGATGCTTTCTGATTTTCTCCATTGTCAGCGCTCCTTTGCCTGCAATATAAAACCCGGCATCGTGTAATGCCGGGTTGTTCCTGTCTTACAGCTTGGAGTAGCCGAAGCTGTTGATGAGCGCATCGACCTTGATGCCGTTTTTGCACATCGGGCACTCATTCGCCAGATAATTGTCATAGTGCGGGAGATCCTTGTCCGTAAACAGAGACTTGACCTCGATGCCGTTGACCTGCTCGATTGCGGAGAAGATCGCGCCGACCGCGACGAGCTCGCCGCTGTAATATTGCAGGCAGTCGATTGCGCGGTTGATGCTCTTGCCGGTCGAAGCCGAGCTGATGAGCAGCAGAACCTTCTTGCCCCAGATTTTCTTCTGCGTATTGTCGCGGAAGATCATCTGATTGACCGCATTGAGCTCCGGCGTCACAAGGCTGATATCCTTGCCCTGATTGATTCCGCTCTGCGAAAGCGTATCTGCGAGGAATGCGCCGAGAATCTCGGTTCCCTCCAGACAGATGATCGTGTCAACATAAGTATTCGCAAAGTCCATGCCCAGATCATGCGCGGCATCCTTCGCCATCTTCATGCTGGTCTTGATCGCCGTCATATCGACATAGTAATTGACATGCGAGTGGTTCGTCGCATAATGTCCCGGAATGACCTCAATTGCAATCCGGTTGTTCTTTTTCGCTTCGATTTTTTGTGCTCTGTCTTCCATAGAACTATCCTCAGACCTCCCTGCGGCAAAGCATCGCCCTGCCGGAATTTCATATAGTATTATACCATATCCGCCGCAATTTTGCAAGCCCTGCGGCAATATTTTTCAGATCGGGCAGGAAATCCCGCGCAAATGCGGTCATTCCTTCCGGTATTCGGTGCCGTCGAGGTAGATGGAATTGCCCTTCTGCGAGAAGGTATAGCTCGGGTTTGAGGGGATTCCGAGAATGGAATAGTGCATATACAGCTTGCCGTCGGTGAGCTCATAGGTACCGGAAACGGTGAGCTTGCTGATATCGAGGAAGGTGAACTCCATTTCCGTATCGCTCTTGAAGGTGATCGAGCCGGTCGAGATGGCAGAGACCTCCTTGTAGGTTCCCCTGAGATGCGGCTTTTTATCCTTGCTCCCGCAGGCTGCCATCGCAAACAGCATCAGAAGTCCCGTCAGCAAAACCGCAATTCTTTTTTTCATCATTTCTGTTTCCTCCGTTTTTTTTTCGATTCCCGCCGCAATCGGGCCGGTGTGGCTTTATTATAACATATTACGGCGGAAAACGCAATGGGAAACGGAGAAAAAGCAGAATCCAAGCCAAACAGCCGCACACTGTGTCATCACAACAGTGTGCGGCTTCTGTATGGAGGATGTTGTCAGTTACGTTAGCGGAACCTCGGTGCCGTTAATACGGACGGCGACAAGATTCTCAGTTTCGAGCGGCTTCTTGAATACAAGATAGAACCGCTGACCCTTGATATCCGCAGGGTCCTCCGAATTATAGGTATAAATCAAGGTACTGTAATTCACGGTTTCCGGAGAAAGCTCCGTGCCGTCTGCATAAACTGCTGTGACGGTGCACGGGGTTTCCATCAGATCTGTTCCCATTGCATCTCCCGGAGTAAACTGAACCGCAGAACCGTATTCATCCGCCAGAATCACCGCCAGCGGAGATACAGAAATATAGTCGGCATCGCACGGCTTTACTGCACATTCCGTCAGGTGAACGGAGGTCTCCGATTTTTCAAGCCCGGGTTCTGTGCTTCCGCTGAACTCCAGCATGATATAATTGTCCTCCTCCATTTTTACTTGCGTAATACCGGTCTCGGTATCCGACGGGATTTGGCTCACAATAAAATATGCCCGGATCGAGCTGCCTGCAAACGGATCGCCGACGCTGATCAGATTGGCTGTGAAATGACAGACCCCTTGTTCATCGAATGTACCGTCTGCCTGGCCAACTCCCTGCGCGTTGTGATCCGTACCAAAGCAATTGACAATGCTGATCCATGAATCCGTATCGCTGAGCGTAACCGTTTCATTCGGGGCAAAATTCCAGCTCAGACAAACTGCATAGGGCGTTACCAATGCAGATTCCACCGTCAGCGTTCCGGTTGGAAGTACAACAGATTCATTGATATCCATTCCGATATTGCTGAAGTCATACTGAACCTGCGTTCCTGTCTTTTCACTGTAATACTTTGTAAAGATGCGCTGATAATTCCAGTCATTCGCAGCACCGACTGCAACGACGGTACCTGTGAGCGCGACCGCTGCCGCTGCCAGCCCGATGCAAATTCTTCGCATCACGGGGCGGCGCTTTTTGCTCTGCATATCCTCTGCCACGGTTAAAATCTCCTCCCTGCAAGCCGCACGGGGTCTGACCCTTGCGGAAATCTCACGGTAAAGCTGCATATTTTTCATGGTGTGACCTCCTCTCCGAGTATGTCCTTCAGCAGCCTGCGCGCGCGGTAAAGCTGCGTCTGGACGGCGGTTTCCGAGCGCCGGAGCATGGCGGCGATCTCGCCGACGGAATACCCCTCGCCGTAATAAAGCCGGATGACAAGCCGGTATTTTGCGGGCAGCGACGCCACCGCCTCCCAGATGCCGGTTTCCTCGTCATTCACACAGAGCCCGGCGGCATCCTCGAGCGGGACACCCCGCCTCCGCTTGATCGCCTTCAGCAGATTCTTGCAGCGGTTCACGGTCATGCGGATCAGCCACGCCTTCTCCTGCCCCTCATCGGGGAAGCTGCGGTCGAGCGTGAACCGCTTGAGGAACACCTCCTGCATCACATCCTCTGCATCCTGCACATTCCGGCAATAGGACAGCGCAACGCGATAGACCGTTCCGCTGTATTGATCGTAGAGCGCGCCCATTTCGTCACGGGTCATCGCATCCGCCTCCCTTCTGCTTTTTTGAGATCTCATATATATAACAACTCTGCGGGGCAAAATATCACACGGAGGAAAAATAATCCGGAAAATTTTATCTGGAAAGAATTGACAAAAGCAACATCATATGTTATAATAGAATTGTATAGTTTCGGGTAATTCCCGAATACAAACAACGAGAGGGGCTAATCTGACATGAGAGCATTGCAGAAAATCATTGCGGCCGGTCTGTCGGTCTGCATGATCCTGCCGAATCTGACATTCGGGACACTTCTTGAGACCGCGGCTTACACGATGCAATCCAACGCACCGGATGAGGATGTCATCGGCATCTACGTCAACAGCTATTACGCTGCCGCCGGCGAGGAGATCCCGGTTACGGTCTACGCGAACAACAACGAGGGCTTTGCCTGCTGCTCGGTCACGATTGCCTACACCGCCGGGCTCACGCCGCTGACGGACGCATATTCCGGCGGCCCGCGCTTTCAGCTCGATTCGGCATATTCCGGCTGGAGCAGCACCGTCACCGGCAATGCCTCGGGCAATCAGGTCAGCTTTACCGTCTCCGGCAGCGCCAATTCCACGGCAAACGGCGCGATCGGAACCTTCTATTTCCTCGTGCCGTCCGATGCGCAGACCGGCAAGGTCTATTCGCTCGGCGTCTCGGTTACGCAGCTCACGGATAAGAACAGAGACCCCCTCGCATACTGGCGGGAAAACGGTTCGATCAGCGTCACAGTCGGCGGGACGCCCTCCGGTTCGAGCTCTACGACCAGCACCACAACATCCACAACCACCTCCACCACGACAACAACCACCTCCACGACAACATCAACCACAACCACCACGACAACATCAACCACCACGACAACATCAACTACCACGACGACTACGACAACTACTACGACCACCACGACCTCCACGGCCACAACCACGACGACAACGGATACCGAACCGCCTGAGGTCACAACGACCGTTTCATCGACCTCCGGCTGGACCTTCGGCAATCTCCGGATCAACAGCCAGCCGGACAAGACTGCTTATGAGATCGGCGAGACGCTTGACCTGACCGGCGCGACGGTCTCCGGCAGCGGCTTCCTGAACGGCAAATTCTGGCGGCTTCAGAATGAACAGCTAACGCAGCATCCGGACTGGGTGGATGCCTCGGCATTTGACAGCACACGGGCGGGCAGCTATCAGATCTATGTCCGGACAAACAACTGCGAGACCTCCTTTACCGTCACGGTCAGCGAGCCTGCCCCGCCGCGCAAGGGCGATGTGGATGTCAACGGCAGGCTTGAAATTCTGGATGCGGTGCGGCTTGCGCGGTATCTCACCGAAACCGGCGACAATCTGCTCTTTGATACCGGTCAGGCGGACTGCAACGATGACAATATCATCCGGATGGATGACCTGTCGCTGCTGTTGAAATGGCTGCTCTGAATACCCCTGATACAAACGGAACCCTGCACAGGCGGCAGGGTTCCGACTTTTTATTTGCATTTTGCCAAATTACAGCGCCGGGTTGATCTCATAGGACTGAATATCAAAGACTTCCTTCCAGTTGTCGGAATCGCGCAGGACAATGACACCCGCAAGGCTTTCGCCGTCGTAATAGCGGTAAACGGTATCATACTGCACCGTATCCCCGATCTGCTCGTCAATAAGCCAGATCTCGCAGATGTAATCCTTTCCGCCGACCTGTGTTTCATAGGTATCATAGCAGCCGATCGTGATATTGTTATGCGAGCGAACCTCGAAGAAATAATCGTACAGCGGCGGGATATAGCCCTTTTCCGCGGGCTTCCATTCCCCGTCCTCCAGCGTTTCATAGCCCTCGCCCTTTGTCCGTAGCTCCGTTGTCTGCGAGCGGATCGACGATGCGGCGGAGGAAACCGTTTTGAGCTGTGTCAGCCCCATGCTGCTCAGGTAGTTGTATTCCAGAACGGTCTGATCGGTTTTGCCGTTGTCATCGAGCAGATACACCGCAGCCTTCACGCGCACCGGCTGACTGCCGATCCGGTCTGCGAGCGCGATCGACCGCGCACCCTGCTCAACGCCCTCTCGCCCGCCGGGAATTTCCTCGGCGCGGTAATCAAATTTCAGATTCTTCATTACGGAATGATAGCGGTTGAACCGCGTCAGCAGCAGCAGCACACCGGCCGCCAGCGCAATCACCGAGAGCAGAATCAGCGGAATCAGAATCAGCTTTTTGTGCTTTCTTCCGCTTTTTTCCTCTGCGGCGGCCTCGGCAGCATAGGGAACAAAGCCCTCCTCCGGTTTTTCGGGCTCTGCCGGCGATTCGAGCTTTTGCAGTGTGTTCTTTTCAGCCATTTCGTTCTCCTTACTGCTTTTTGTCATCCCGGTCATCCTTCGGCTTCGTGACGGCATTGAGCACGACCGTCAGCAGCATGATGACGCCGATGACCGCAAAGATGCCGAGCATGCCGAGCCCCATATACCGCAGGTTGTCCACAAAATTCATCGGTTCAAATGCAGCAGTCAGATACATTGTGACCCCTCCTTCTCAGTGCAGGAAAAAGCTCAGAATCAGTCCGCCGGCAATCACGGATGCGATCTGACCGGAGACATTGACGCCGGTCGCCTGCATCAGAATGAAATTGGTCGGGTCCTCCTTGAGCGCCATCTTATGCACCACTCTGCCGGACATCGGGAATGCGGAAATGCCCGCAGCGCCGATCATCGGATTGATTTTTTTCTTCAGGAACAGATTGAGGATTTTTGCGAAGATCACGCCGCCTGCGGTGTCGAAAATGAATGCCACCAGACCGAGCCCCAGAATCAGCAGCGTATTGAGCTGTAGGAATTTATCCGCCTGCATCTGCGATGCGATGGTGATGCCGAGGAAGATCGTGACCAGATTTGCGAGCACCTTCTGTGCGGTCTCGGAAAGGCTGTCCATCACGCCGCACTCGCGGATCAGATTGCCGAACATCAGGAAGCCGACCAGCGCAACGGAAGCCGGTGCGATCAGCCCCGCGATGATCGTAATGCAGATCGGGAACAGGATGCGCGTGGTCTTGGAGACCGGCTTCTGGGTGTATTCCATGCGGATCATGCGCTCTTTTTTCGTCGTCAGCAGCTTGATGATCGGCGGCTGAATGATCGGAACGAGCGCCATGTACGAATACGCGGCCACCATGATCGCGCCGATATACCCCGATTGCAGCTTCTGCCCGACGACAATGGAGGTCGGGCCGTCGGCGGCGCCGATGACCGCGATGGATGCCGCATCCTTGAGGTCAAAGAACATCGAGGCCGTGCAGAGCGTAAAGAAGATGCCGAACTGTGCCGCCGCGCCGAAGAGCATCAGCACCGGATTGGAAAGCAGCGGCCCGAAGTCGATCATCGCGCCGATGCCGATAAACAAAATCAGCGGAAAGAGCTCATTTGCGATGCCGGCATCGTAGAGCACCGAGAGCGGCCCCGCCTCTCCGTCGAGCGAGCCGTCCGAGAGGTAATGCGAAACTGCGCCCGAGAGCGGCAGATTCACGAGAATCGCGCCGAAGCCCATCGGCAGCAGCAAGGTCGGCTCCATGTCCTTTTTGATCGCAAGCCAGATCAGAATGCCGCCGATCGCCCACATGACGATCATCCTCCAGTCAAGATTCAAAAGGTTTTGATACAGAACTTCCATAAAGCTGATTCCTTCCCTTTCTGATGCGGATGAAAAAAGACTTTTACCGCCGCAGACGGTGCATCTGCCGCGATAAAAGTCTTGCCGTTTAATTTTCGGTCGGACTGCGCATCGGCAGTCGGGTATGGCGTCCCGAAAGACAGCAGGTCTCCTGCGGAGCCGCTGCCGGCTACTCCCTTTTATTGATATCAGTTTACCATAAATCAGGAAAAAAGTCAAGCCTTCGGGAGCTTGGAGCCAAAAAACATCGCCGGATTATTGCAGCAGGCTCCGTTTCAGCATGGTCAGATCCTCGCCGGTCAGTCTGCCGTCGCCGTTGACATCCGCTGCCTGCGGATCCGGGAGCGCGGTTTCCAGCGTCAGCAGATACCGCTGAAGAGCAAGCGCATCCGCCCTGTCGGTCTGCCCGTCCGCATTGACATCGCCGGCTGCTGCCTTTGCCGGGACAATCCGGTATTTCTGCCCGTCGCCGCCCCAGTATTCCCACTGGCAGATGTTCGCGCCGGGCTCTGTGCTGATGTTATACACATCCGCGCAGCCCTTGCTGCCGGAGGCAGCCGTCAGCAGCGCATACACGCCCTCGCCCTCCTGCACAATGCGGAATTTCTGCGCAGTGCCGCCGTTCAGGTCAGCCAGAAGAATATCCGCGCCGTTATCCGCGCTGCCGTTTTCCACGGTCAGCGCCTTGCCCGCCGCATTCTGCACGGTGTAATAGCCGTCGCCGGTCTGCTTCAGCGTCCAGACTGCCGCGTCGGTGTTCTGCTCGGCACTCTGCGCGGCATTGGTATTGAGGTACAAGCCGCTGTTGACACTCTGCAAGGTGTAGGTGCCGTTCTCCAGCGGCGTCAGATCGACAACATCCGCCGCCCGGTCATATGCCGCCTTTTTGCTGCCCCAGACGCAGGTATTGTTGCCGGTCGCCGTGAAGGTCATGCGCTGTGTCATCGCGGCGGATTCATCCGCCTGCACGAGAAACGCGCCCTTGTAGGTGACATTGTTGAAGGTGATGCTCATGTACGGTGTCCCGCTGCGCATTGCCCATGTACCGGTCACAGCGCCGGAGACTGTGCCGTCCGCGTTCAGGGAGATGCTCTGCGGCTTCTCGACATCCGCAGATTTCTCGTTCTCGAATTTCTGATTCAGCGTGTGGAAGATAAAATCGTATTCGCCGGTGACGGCCGCCGCCGTGTGTCCCGCATCCGAGAGCGATTCGCCGGAATACTCATACGGCGCGGCGGTAATCCAGCCGTCGTCGTTCATGATGAGCTGATGCACACGCACCTCATGGAAGCCGTAGGCATCGTCGAATTTCGTGTGATAGATGACATAGAGCTTCCCGTCATCGTCCATCAGCGCGGAATTGTGTCCCTGCGCCTTGAAGGGGCGGTCGTTGCATGCCCACTGATAATTGCTCATCAGGCGCTCGCCGGTCGTGCCGCCGATATTGTCGGCGCCGGAGGGATAGATCGCGCTGTTGCCGTTCTGATCGGTATACGGCCCCTGCGGATTCTCGCTGCGGAAAATGCGCATATTATAGCCGCCGTTGGAGTTGAAATAGCCGTAGGACAGGAACAGATAGTAGTATCCCTTCTCCGCGCCCGGCGCCTTCATATACTCGATATACGGCCCCTCGCCGGAGACATAGTTGCCGCCCGCGATCTTCTGCCCCATGTAGGCATCGGCGACATTGGCCTTTGTCTCATATTTCACATTGTAATCGCGCAGACCGGTCTGCTCGTCGAGCTCCAGCATGTAAATGCCGCCGAACCACGAGCCGTAGACCATGTGCAGGCTGCCGGTTTCGTCATAAAACACCGCCGGGTCGATCGCGTTTGTGCCGTATGCGGCATTCCAGCCGCCGTTTGTGAGGTACCGGCTGATATCCGGGTTATGCCCAAGCACCTTCGGCACATCGGTATCGTTCACATTGTTCACGCTGTTGTTCGTAAAGCCGGAATAGACGATCGTCCCCTGATAGGTATACGGCCCCTCGATGCTGTCCGCCGTACACAGCACGACCGACGAATTCCACACCTGCCCGTTGACGGAAAGATACATGCAGTATTTGCCCATTGCCGTGTTATAGATGATATCCGGCGCCCACATATTGCCGGAAAGATCGTAGCCGTCTGTTGTATTCGACCATTTCTCCGGCACCGCAAGATCGGTGTAAATGTTGTTGAAGAAGGTCGTTCCCGTCGAGCCGCGGTCGGAATTGGCGGCGGATGTCCAGTTCATCAGATCGGCAGAGCGCGCCGCGCCAAGATGCGACCCGATGATAAAATAACTGCCGTCCTGCGTCTTTACGACCGACGGATCGTGTACCGCCACACGGGTATAATTCCCGGCGGAGGCGGTCAGCAGCGGCAGACTGCCGAGCATGACGCAGCCTGTGAGCAGCGCGGAGAAAACGCGGTTCTGTTTCATTGTAAATCCCCCCGGTTTTTGTTTTCTGCTCTGATTATAGCAGAATCACAGCGGGAATACAATGCAGAATCCGCTCTTTTTCATGACGGATTGTCTTTTTTTGCGGATTTGGAACAATATTGCCTGATGTCATAATACAGCATGCCGCGGATATCGGCGCCGAGCGCCTCTGCAAGTACACGGAACAGGATGAATGGTTCCCCTGTTGTTGAAGTTTCGTCAAAACACTTGACTCATTCTTTGATCTATGCTATAATTTATGACAGATTCGCGGTGCAGGCTTCTGCACCTCCGCCCGATGAGAAAGGAGTGCGCGATGAATCAATTTTGTCCGGACTGCAAGCAGCCGCTGCGCCCGGCGCATCCTTCTGCGAAAACTGCGGCACACGGATTCTGCCGCAGCAGCCTGTCCCCGTTCAGCAGCCGCAGTATGCACAGCCCGCGCCGGTACAGCCGCCCGCTGCGCAGAGCCCGCAGAAGAGCCGCGCTCCGATTGTCGTCATTATAATCCTGCTTCTGGTGATTGTCGGGCTGGTCATCGGCATCATTTACCTAAGGCGCACCGGAAAAGGCGGCGGAGAGGGGTCATCGCGCACTGAACACAGCAGCACAGAGCCCGCATCCTCAGCATCGGATGCCACGACCGCCACTCCGGTGCAGACCGCAGATCAGACGGAATCTGTCCCGCCGGAGCAGTTCAATCCCGACGGCTATCCCGCAAATTCCACCTTCGACCGCCCGACTATTGACGAGATGATGTGGGTCGCAAACGCAAGGGAAGCGGGTGTTCCCGCCGGCGCGGCCTATCTGGATTTCGGCAGCGCTTGCTTAGGCGGCTGGAAGTGCCGGATGTTTTTCGACGAATCGACGACCATGCTGCTGAATGTCATCATCGGCGACGGCGGCGATACCGTTCGCGTGAATCTCGACTGGTATCTGACATGGTTCAACGGCGAGGAGCCGATCAATGACGAGGATCTGGATGACGGCATCCTCGATGGCTACGAGTGGGGTGCCGGCATCTATGCCGAGGGCGACGGCAAGCTGACGATCGACACATTCTATCAGATCGGCGACTATCAGTATGCCGTCGGCAGCTACACCTCTCCGACCGGCATGACCGCGACCGTCGGCATGATGCGGCCGTAATCGAATATCATACAGAAAAAACAGCAGCACGGAAGCGCATTTCTGCCCCGTGCTGCTGATTGGTACTACTCCATCTTCAGATCAAATCCGTCATATTCAATTTCCGAATATCCGGTCATGGTCAGCCGCAGCGATTCCTGAAGCTGCTCCGGCGGCATTTTGTCATAATACGCCGCAAGCTCCGCCGAAACCGTCAGATGCAGAATAAACGTGTCGCCCACGGTATAGGATGCGGTGCTGGAATCGCTGTGCTCGGTGCCGTTGCTCTCGATCCGGCAGGCGATGAACCGCACCTCATCCCCTACCCCGTTCCGCGCCTTCCATGCAGCGAAAATCCGCTCCGGCGTACAGGGCAGATATTCTGTTTCACTCTGCATTTCGCCGTCATGGTAATAGTAGATCCGGACATCGCGGAATTCCACAGCGGTCTCCCCAAGTGCCTCGGAGGAATCCGAAGCAACGGAATATGCCGGCGCCGGCGCCGAATTCCGCCGCCAGCCCCAGATGCCCGCTGCGATGCCGAGGCAGGCTGCCGCCGCAAGCCCTGCTGCGATCAGATGCCGCCTGCGGCTGCGCGGCTGTGCTGCATCATACACCGCCGCTTCATCCAGCTCACCGATCAGCTCATAAAGCTGTGCCGCTTTCATAGCTCATACCCCCTCTCTTGCAGATATGCCCGCAGCTCCTTCCGCATGCGGCTGAGCGCTGCGGACACTGCATTTTCACGTTTTCCGAACCGCGCCGCGATCTCCGCAATGCTGTCGGAATACCAGTACCGCCGCAGAAACATGCGGCGCTTTTCCTCCGGAAGCGATCTGAGAAAGGCATTGATCTGTGCGATCAGCTCCCTCCGGATGACGCTGTCCTCCGCCGATTCCCCGTCCGAAACGATCTCCGCGAGCTCATCGAGCACCGCGCTGACCTCGCAGCCGCCGCGCTTTTCCGCATGCAGAAACTGATACCGGTTAAAGGACAGGCGCCGGACGATCTTGCCGAGAAAGGTCGCGAGAATCCTCGGCCTGTGCGGCGGAATCGCATTCCATGCATGCAGCCAGCTCTCGTTGACGCATTCCTCCGCATCCTCGCGGCTGCTGAGGATATTGACGGCGATTTTCGTGCAGTATGCGCCGTATTTTGCCGCAGTCTCCGAGATCGCACGCTCGTCCCGCTCAAAATACAGCCGGACAATCTCATGATCCTCCATCGGTTCATCACCTCCTCTGATTGTGCCCTTCACCTATATACACAGCATCCGCATCAAAATCTGACACAAATCCGATCAGATGCCGGAACAGACACATGCCGCCTGAATCATCAGACGGCATTTTGTATGCTTTATTGTTTCTGATTCCGGTTCTCCCGAAAGAGCAGCTTCAGCTCCGGAATCACCAGATTCCGCTTTGCGGCGAGTGCATGAACCGGGCGGTACACCCAGAGAAGCGGAACCAGCGCCTTATGCCGGTAGAAGAACGGATAGAACTCCTTGATAAACCCGGAATCAGGAAAGAGCCTCTTTGCAAGATACCGGAGCTTTGACTGATTTGCTTCCTGCATCCGGTTGCTGACTCTGTGCGCATGAATGCCGTAGGTTCCGGAGAGAATGTAATACCGGAGGCGCCTTTTGTCCTCTGCATTCAGATCGCCGCCGGTAAACAGCTTCTGCGCAAGCAGCCGGTTTTCCGCTTCAAATTCGGTCAGGCCGAGCTTTTTCAGCTCTGCGCGGATATAATCCCAGTCATATATATTCTCATATTTCCGCAGGATGACATAAGTATCCGCAAGGGAGCGAACACCGGTTCCGCCCTTGCTGAAATGCTTGTATTCATGTGCCGTCACATAGATATAAAAATCCTCCGGACGGAAGCTGTATGCATAACGCCTGCCCGCATCCCTTCGGAGCCGGGACTTCACATCAGCGTAATAGCGGACGGTTTGTTTGTGATCTATTGCAAGGAAAAGCTCATGATGCATCTCGAAATTACAGACAGGCGGCTTGAAATAGGCATCGTTATGCGAAATGCCGAAGCGGTCGTTGGTGAATCCGAGACCGAGCATGATTTCTCTGATTCGCTCCCGCGCATCCGGATCATATAAAATGTCGTTGTCGCACATCTGCCGCATACCGGGCTGCGGGTACCAGTTGTGCAGAATTGCGCCCTTCAGCGGCAGATACCAGATGCCTTCATCCTCCAGACGGTTCAGAACCCTTTGCCGCTCGGCATCCAGCAGGATGTTCTTGCGGATTGCCTTATACTTTGCCTCCGTGAATCGCTTGTCGTGAATGCCTGCCGATTCAAGCGCATAGGCAGCGCAGGCGGTCAGAATATGCGCTTCGCAGACCTGAAACAGCTTTTCGGGATCCAGCCGCTGCACAAACTGCTGTGAGGGCGTTTCGCCGTTCAGGGCACAGCGGACAAGCGCGATCATCCGCATCGCCGTTCTGATTTTTTCCTTTTCATCCATAATGCTTCACTCCGTTTGAAAGGATCATGCCGTCCGGGCATCCGCACAGGAAAAGCGTGTGACCCCCTCCTTTGCCGGGAGGAGGTCACAGCTTTCCTCAGTCTGTTGATTCCTGATCTTCTTCTTTTCTGCGGAGGATGCCGGAGCATTTCACAGCGGCGAAGCCAAAGCAGATCAGAAGCACCGCAAAGCCTGCCGTAATCCAGCTCCCCCATGAATAAACGCCTGTCTGCGGGAGATTGATGTTCTGCGCGGTATTGCTCTGTGCAATGCCGGAGCCCACATCAATGACATAGGTATCGAGCACCTTGCCGGTTTTATCGACCAGATCGACGGTCAGAGTATTGCCGTCCCTGCCGGTGATGACAGCGTTCGCGTTCACACCCGTCCGGATTTGATAGTCCTTCTGCGCCATTGTGCGGAAGTCTTCATCCGAGGCGATCGGCTCGGGCAGTGTGGTTGTGGTAGTGGTAGTAGTTGCGGTGGTTGTAGTGGTTGTGGTAGTGGTTGTGGTAGTAGTTGTGGTGGTTGTGGTGGTCGTGGTGGTTGTAGTGGTTGTAGTGGTGGTGGTGGTTGTGGTGGTTGTGGTGGTTGTGGTGGTCATTGTCGTAGCGGTTGTGGTTTCAACCGGTACGGCGCCGAGCGAAAGAAAGACATTGCCCCATTTATCGCAGAACGCCTGTGCTGTCGAATCGTCATAGCCGCGGATTGCGATCGTCTGCGGAACGGTATCGGCACTATCCCAGATCGTACACTCCGGATTCAGAACTGTGAGCTCCGTCATACCGGTGCAGCCGGAGAAGGCATTGCTCCCGACGGTTGTCACAGTCTCCGGAACCGTGACCTTTGTCAGTCCGGTGCAGCCTGAAAATGAAGTCTGGCCAATGGCCGTCAGGCTGGCCGGGATTGTAATTTCAGTCAGGCCGGTGCAATCCGTAAACACACCGTAATCAATGTTTATCAAGCGGTCTGGTAAGTCGATTTCGGTCAGACCGGGACAATTCTTGAACGCATAGTGCCGGATGTGCGTCAGATTTTTCGGGAGCGTGACATGCTTCAGTCCGGTGCAGTTCACAAATGCATACTCATAGATTTTTTTCACGCTGTCCGGGATCACGATTTCAGTCAGACTTCTGCATGAAGCGAATGTTGATGATTCGATCATCGTCAGGCCGTCCGGCAGATCAATTTCAGCCAGATTGTAGCAGCTTGCGAATGCACATAATCCGATGCTTTTGACACTGTCCGGAATTGTGATCCGTTCAAGCGAGCTGCACTTCTCGAATAAGCTGGAGCCGACGGACGTAATGCCGTCCGGAATCGTGAACTCCTTTAAGGCGCTGCACCCATAAAACGTATGGGCGCCGAGAGAGCCGGTCATGGTTTCGGGCATGTTGATTTCGGTCAGAGCACTGCAATCAAAGAATGCATAGTTCCCGATTTCTGTCATGTTTTTCGGGATCGTAACGCTTGTCAGCGCACTGCATCCGTAAAATGCATAATGTCCGATGTGTGTTACACTCTCCGGAATTGAAATTTCCGTCAGGGCTGTGCAATCAAGAAATGCGCCGTTCCCGATGCTTGTTACGCCTTCTTTGATCACAACCTTCTGAATTTGCCCGAGATAAGGGTACCACGGTCTGTCAGAATAATCCGTACTGCCCTTGTAATCCGGCATCGGACCCGATCCGGAGATCGTCAGCACACCGTCCTCCAGCATCCAGCTGCATGCCAAGCCCGGAATGACATCTCCCTTCGCCGGAGCAAGCGCTTCAAAGGAATAGCCGGTTTTGCTGCAATATGCCTCTGCGGGAGAACCCTCATAGCCGCGGATGACACCGGTATAGTAATAAAACACCGCGCCTTCTTCCTCCATCTGCCATGATGAGCTGTTGCAGATGGTTCCGCCCGGAGCTAAATACGCATATTCATCGTATTCGTCTTCTGTGACGGCAATTTCGCAGTCGGGATTCAGAACGGTCACGCTCTTTAATCCGGAACAGTCACAGAATGCATAGGAATCAATTTTGCAGACACTTTCGGGAATGACAATATCCGTCAGAGCATCGAAATTGTAAAATGCACCGCTGGAGATTTCGAGGAGTGTATTACTGAGCGTTAAGTCCGTTACGAGACTGAAATCGCGAAACAGATCGGGTCTGATTTCGGTAATCCCGTCCTGAATCACAACGGATCTGACATTCTGCCGGAGCATCTGGGTATCCCAGTCCGGTTTGCTCATCTCGCCGCTGCCGGATACGGTCAGTGCTCCGGTTTCCGGATCAAATTCCCAGTAAGCGGATTCGCCGCAGGTTCCGCCCGCAGCAGAGTCCTCCGCCGCTGCCGGAACCAGATTCAAAAGAAAGGCAGAGATAAATGTTAATGCGGTCCATAATGCTGTTACAGGCTTTTTCATATTTACCAGTCCTTTCTGGCAGGCGTTATCAACCCGCGTCGGTTGACAACACAGTCATTCGGATATCCTTCTGTGCCATTATGCCGATTTTCGGCTGTAGAATTTCCGCATCGACCTCCTCTCCCCGCAGCCATTTGACGATGGCAAGCGGCAGGTTCACACCCGCAACATGGCTGAACGGATAACCGCCGCCGAAGCGGGCGTTCATCTCCAGCACATAAATCTGATCCTCGGTCTTGAAAATATCGACATCGAGATTTGCAATATGCTTCATGTATTTGCTGAGCGATTCGCCGACGGCTCTGAGCGCGGGGTCATCGACCGTTACGGCGCAGTCGGTCTCGCCTGAGCGCATCGCATATTTCATCTTGCAGATCGTGTTGACGTAATTGCCGCTGAGATCATTGATGATATCCAGCCCGTATTCCTGCCCCTTGATTTTCTCCTGAATCAGAACGCAGGCATCGAGCGTCTGCTTGGATTCATACTTGAGATAGGTCTGCATGATGCTGTTTCTGACCTTTTTGAAGAATACCAGCAGCTCCTCCTCATTCTCCGCCTCAAAAACGGCGATCGAGCCCATGCCCCAGCGCGGCTTTACCATCAGCGGGAAGGAGATGCTGCCGCTCTTCACGGCATCGAGTGCCTCCTCCGGGCTCAGAAAGGTCTTCGGGACATGAAATCCGTTCTGAAGCAGATCCTGATAGGTCACCCACTTATCGTTGCAGCGGTGAATCGCCTCCGGCTCCGAAACGACGATTTTCGTGCCGATCTCTGCAAATTTTGCCTTATTCTGCGAAAGAATCGGCAGGTCGATATCAAAGAGCGAGATGATCGCGTCGATCTGATTCTTCTTACAGTAATCCAGCAGGAACGGGATATAGTTGTCATCGTAGATCAGCGGTGTGACCACGGCTTCATCCGCAACAAGGAATGCCGGCGATTTCTCGGAGCTGTTCGCCACGCAGATCTTACCCTTTCCGCCCATTGCGGCACGGAAATACTCAACCAGATAGCTTCTCCTTCCGACGGATGTAAACAGCAGATTCAATGCTTCAGACATGTTCGGTGCTCCCTTCAAAATAATACTTCATCAGAAGTTCAAAATAAAGCGGTGTTCCGCCCGTATGCAAAAACAGAATCTTTTTTCCGGTAACCGCATGCTCTCTGAGATAGCTGAGCATTCCGAAAAATCCCTTTCCGGAGTAAGTCGGGTCAAGCTGCATCCCGTACTGCCGGTATACGGTTTCGATGACCGAACGGATCCCGCCGTCAAATTTTCCGTACCCGCCGCAGAGGTATGCGTCTGTGACAAGAATCTCATTCTGAACGGTATCGCGGATTCCCGTCTCTGCGAAATAGGCAGCGAGGAACCGTTCGAGAACCTGCTTTTCCTGTTCCGCAGCCCGTGCGACAGAAATGCCGATCACCGTCTGCTTCATGCCGGCCTCGGCAGCACCCGCAAGCAGTCCTGCCTGCGTCATGCCCGTACCGGTCGGCAGAAAGATCATATCATATTCGCAGCAGCCGGCAGCGACCTGATCCTGAATCTCGCGGAAGGCAGAAGCATAGGCGCGGACCGGTGTTGCCTCATTGCCCTTGCCGAAGCAGTCGCCGTAAATATAGTAGGGGTTATACCCCGCCGCTTTGCATTCGTCAATGACGCGCTGAACGGTCTTTGCGACATCGGATTTATCGCAGACGACAATCTTCGCATTGCACATCTGCACCATCGAGCTGTTCATTGTCGGGGTTCTGGTGTTGTCATCGTCATTCGGCGAGATGATGACACAGGGAATGCCCTTTGCGGCACTCATATTGGAAAGCACGCGGCAGAGATTCGACCGTGCGTTTCCGTAGCCGATCAGGCAGTCACAGCCGCGCTGCTCCATATCCGCGAAATATTCCTGCGCTATCCGCACCTTGTTTCCGCCGAAGGAAAACGGCAGCAGGTCATCGCGCTTGACGGAAACCGTATTGCCCTCCAGACTGCCCAGAGACAGAATCGGCGTCACCGGATTGATTTGTTTCACTCGGAAGCACGCTCCTTTCTGCGGAGTTTTTTCGTGATTTTCTTTGCGGCAGTCAGAAGGAGCGGTCCGTTCAGAATGAGGAACAGAATGCAGCCTGCCGCCATATTTACGATATAGACCGGCATCGTCCGGAAATAGCAGAGGGTACACATGATGAACAGAAACACATTGACAATGACCATTTCCCTGATCGGGTAGCGGATTTTCTGGAATTTCCGGACATCAATCAGTCTGTAAACCATCAGAACGAGATAGCTGATCGCCGTCGAAAACGATGCGGCAAAAATACCGATCTGGTTGATAAAAATAATATTGATGAGGAAATTCAGCGCAGCCGCAATCACGGTTGTGATGCCGATGCTTTTCGTTTTCATATTTGCAACATAGATTCCGCCCAGATAGGTTGCAATCGTTGAGAAAAAGAGTCCCATTGTCAGAATGGAGATGTGAATATAGGCCTCGCCGTAATCGCCGCGGATCAGGATTTTGAAGATAATCGGCTGGAAGCCGAGCAGCAGCGCGGTGAAGCCGGACATAAAGCGGTGCAGGGTTTTGAACATTCCGGAGTAATAGGCATCGGCATCGCTGTCCTTGACGGTTACGGAAGCAGATTCCTGCCATGCCATCGAAAAGGTATTCTGTGCAAGCTGGAGCAGCATCGGAATCTTGTTTGCGACGGCATACACGGCATTTGCCGGTGCTCCCATAAAGAACAGAATCAGGAACCGGTCGGAAAGCCGCATGATCCACAGGGAGATCGAATTCGGAACCATCGGCCATGAATAGCTGATAATATCCTTGAACAGCTTTTTATTGACGGTTTTCAGGTCAATGAACCTCCATGTCCGAAGCGCGAGAAAGGTATAGAGGAAGGAGACCGCCGTCGCGATGCAGAGGCTTCCGACAAGGCCGTTCAGACCGGTTTTCAGATATACGAGAAACACAATCACAAGCCCCATATTCAGGAATGCATTGATGATTGCGCTGACGGAATAGATATGATTTTTATGAAGACCTCTTGCGACCTGACGGGTCGTCACGAGCAGAATATCCGTAAAATAGTAAATAATCATCAGCAGCCGCAGGAAAACGGGCAGCTTATACAGCACGAAGAACATGACGGTCAGCGTCACGGCGGAAACCGGTATGGTAAAGACATACATGATCGTGACGACGGAGCTGATGACCTTTTGATCGCCCTTGCTGTCCAGTAAAAAGCGGAACACCGCGCTCTGAATCTGCAATGTTGCAATCGGAAGAAGCAGCGTGCAGAGAATCGTGATCAGATCATAGCTTCCGTATTCAGCTTTTGTCAGACGTCCGGTATAAATCGGCAAAGTCACAAAGGATGCCAGCTTCGGGAGAAACACGCCGAAAGCCAGCACCAATGTGCTTTTCAGAAAATTCTTTTCCCGGGAATTTTTCCCCATTCTCTGTTGACTCACCTTTCAGATCCACCTGCCATGGTATCAAAAATATTTTTCCAGATTCTGATTTTCAGTCCCATGTCCTGCCGTTCAGACATCGCGGCAATGTTGCGTGCCTTCTGATCGGCGTCCTCCGCCTGAAGCGCCTCAAGGGAGGTCATCGAAGGGATCTCCTCAATATCGTAGAGCGAGCAGCCGAGCTTGCGGTAATGCTCCCACATATTCGTATCCTTACGGATATAGACCTTTGCGCCGCAGAGAACGCACTGTGTAATATTGCCCATCGCCTGCTGCCTGTTGTTATTGAAGAGGCCGACATCCATCTGATTCAGATACCGGAGATAGTCCTCACCGGAGAGCTTCTCGGTCAGCGGGCACACCTTCTCCTCGCCGAAGACAGAAACCGCGTAGTCTGTCACCTTCTGCGCATAGGTCTTGTAATCGCCCAGACCGTAATTCAGCGGCAGATGAATCATAATATTTTCGTTTTTGAAATGCGAGAGCATATCCAGCGCTTCGATGTGCTGATTTGTCGCAGTTGCGCTGTTTCCGATGATGATATTGACGGTGTCACCGGTCTTCTGCTCCGCCTGAAGCGAATGGACAAGCTCCTTGTTGCAGCCGGCCAGAGGATAAGAGACCTTCAGATTTTTGCCCTTTGCCCCGTACCATTCCTGCACCAGCGCCCAGTCGCCGTCTGAGAAGGTTGAGATATACGGCACTCTCTTTGCGATGCGGCGCTTCATTTTCTCAAAGATTTTTTCGGTAAAGCTCTTGTTGGGCTTCTTGTAGGAATAGATATCCGCGCCGAACACAACCCAGTTGCTTTTCTTTGCAAGCCACGGCTGGAAAAAGAGCGCAAGAATGACCGCCTTATTGAACATTCCGTGTACGATGATATGATCGGCCTTATACAGATACCGGATCATTTTGAGCGATCTGGACTGCACGATTCCGCACTGCCCGATTTTTGCAAATTTCGACTCATCGGGATACTTTCCGACAAAAACATGGTCGGACGGTGTGAAATCACGGCTCAGCATCCGGAAAAATTCCTTTGTGAACATAGACTCTGCGCCGAGAATATGAAGAAACACGGTATTCCACCTCAATACTTCTTTGATAAAATAAAGCCCCGCCGGATCAGGCTGTCACACGGAAAAAGGATTTTCCCTTTACAGGCCATTTGACATTCAGGGCAATCAGCATCCAGAAATAAGGATCGCCCCAGAAGGTATTGGAAAAAGCCAGTCTGGAGGCCAGCGAAAGGACAACCACAAACGCTGTTTTTTTCTTCGGATTCTTCTCCTTTATAATGGCTCTGACCGCAAAGAACAGGATGCCGCCGAGAATGAGCGTTCCGAAGATCACGCCGAAGTCCGCCCACATCTCATAGAGAATGCTGTGGGAATATCCCCAGTTGAAGCGCGGCCCGATAAACTGTCTGTCGCCGAAGGCACCGTAGCCGCGGAAGGGATGCTCCTCGATCCGTTTCAGGATAATTTTGTGAATCAGATCTCTGCCGTTATCGCTGGTTACATCGCCGCTTGCCAGCATGGTCAGTGTGCGGGATTCGATGGAGTATTTCTTCATCACCAGTATCAGCAGCAGAAGCATTCGCTCCCAGAGCACATAGATCAGCAGACCGACCGAGCCGAATACGGCAAGATTCCTGACTCTTTCCTTTGTCCGCCATCTGCTGTCGATCAGCGAGAAGCCGGCAGCAATCAGAATGCCCGCCATTGAGCCTCTGGAGCCGGAATCCAGCGTCAGGATCAGAACCAGTGCGGCAGCGAGAAGCTGCCAGCGTTTCCGCTCAAAGCTGTAGCTGAAAATCAGGATCAGGAAGACAAAGACCATATTATATCCGAAATCAAGCGAATACGACCGTTTTTCCTCCATACCGGAGGCATTGATATAGGTCCAGTAGCCGATGCGCTTCGCCTTGAACCAGAAATAAAAATTATAAAAAAAGTTGATAAAGGCAGAGGCCTTGAAGATTTTCCAGAGATCATCCTCATTCCTTGCAATTTCGATAAACAGGAATGCCCAGATCGCGCCCCTGTCCGGCCGGAAAACGGTGTCCCAGATGCCGAATGCATCGCGGGTATACCAGTGGCGGTATTCCGGATGCATGGCATAGGTTATGCCGAAAAAGGCGGCGACACCCGCAAGAAAGAGCCAGAAGTATTTTCCGACGAATTTTCCTTTCATCAGGAAATAAACGATCAGCGGAATGAAAATCAGCGGAGCTAAAATATAGCCGGCATATTTCTGCATACCGGCAACAGATAGTATCTTAGCGATAAACATTCGCAGCGCATTGTTGCTCAGCCAGAAAACGCATGCAAAATTGAGCAGCATTTCCGGCTTGAAGCTCAGGTCGATCTGAAAGACCCCGATCTTCCTTTTCTTTTTCTTTGCGCTTTGAATCATCCGCTTGTCGATCAGCTGACTGATAAGCGATGCCATAAATCACCTCATTGAAACCCGTCATCACGCAAGGCTGCACAGAAGGACGGTTCTGCCGGATGAGAACCGCCTTATTTCCCGAGCTTTGCCGCCAGAATGCGTGTAATACTCTCCTCCAGAGAAACAGAAGAGACAAATCCCGTATCTGTTTTCAGTCTGTCTGCGTCCAGCGAAGAATTCAGGACGGCATCCGCAGGCTTTAGCTGAATCTCGATTTTTTTGCCGCATTCACGGCCGATCACATCCGCAACCGTTTCGGCAATTGTTTTCAGGGTATAAGTCCGGGCGCTGCCCAGATTATAAACGGTCTTCCAGCTCTGAGCGGGAATATCCAGCAGGCTCAGAATCCCGCGTGCAGCATCCTCGATATCAAGATAACCGAAATACTGCGCATCGTCATTGACCGTAAGAGAGCCGGTTTCCAGCGCGATATTCACCAGCTTATTGGTAACGCGCTGATCAAATCCCGGTCCGATCAGGCTCGCCATGCGGATATTGGTATGCGGAATTCCGGCACAGAGCGTGTTATTCAGCAGCTCGGAGGCATATTTCCCCACTGCATATTTGGAATCCAAAAAGCATTTGTCCGTCTCTGCGGCAGGGGCAATCCGGTTCGGATCATAAACAGACTGCGAGGAAATATTGATGACCGCGCCCGCGGCAGCGGCTCTTTTCAGCACCCTTGCGACAAAATCGAGGCCGTCCGCAATGATGCTGCTTGCGGCATTTCTCGGAAATGCGCAGTGGATCACGACATCGACGCCGGAGAAATCAAAGGTATCGACCTCACTGTTGTCAACGGGAATGACCGCCTCGTTTTTGATGAAATCGGGGCGCTCGCGCTCAAAATCAAAGGTGAACGCATAGATGCGGACGTCCTGACGTGTCACAAGCTGCTTTAAGAGCGCCGAGCCGAGAAAGCCGCCTGCCCCGGTAATCGCAATCGTTTTCATACCATACTCCCGAATTGATTTGTTCTGTTTCCGGATTATTTGGTTCCGTAGACTCTGGACGGGTCCATTTTCAGAACCATATCCTCGCCCTTGTCATTGAGAACCGTGATATGCGAATTCAGATACGCAATATCCTGCTCCATCTGCTCGCGGCTGTCACAGATCATGACAAAGCGGATCATGAGCTGCCGCAGCGTTCTGCCGTTCGGCGTTTCCGTCCCGACCGGATAGCGGCACTCATATTCCAGCACACTCGGCAGCGCGGCCGTTGCTTCTTCAAGCCCCTCGATTTTGCCGACGGTGCCGCCCTTTGTGACGAAGGAGATAATGCCGCAGCACTTACCCTTCATGGTCGGGTCCTCCCTGTCGGAGGCGAAATCGGATACAGCGCCCAGCGCATGATCGACCAGAACATGCATTGCGTTGACGTTGTTGATCTTTTTCAGGAAGCGGTAGGGCGCCTCGCCGGCGCTGCGGAGACCTGCTTCAAACACATTGAATTCCTTTGTTTCGCTGTTGTAGAGGCCCTGCACGAACAGAATGCCGTCCTGAATGCCAAGTCCGGTGCAAAGCCGGAGCATCGAGGGATGCACCTTTTCCATGTATTCATCGAGATAGACACAAGGGTAAATTCTGGCAATCGGGATCGAGGTCTGATCCTCCTCATGCACCTTCACCGGATAGCGGTTATCGACGGAGGCAAGAGAGACCTTGCCGTTCGCGATCGTGTAATGTGCAGTAAATTCATCGCCCTCGACGCATTTTTCGATGATGATGCTTCCGCACTCAGAATTCGAGATGGATTCCTCATAGCGGGCGAGCACCTCTTCCTTGTTTTCGCAGCGGTAAACGCCCTTTGACGAGCTGGAATCGACCGGCTTGATCATAACGGGATAGGAAAGCGTATTCCAGACATCGTCCGTGATCTCGCGCCCGGTGAAGAATGTCTTTGGGCAGGGAACACCGTATTTCTCACAGATTTTGCGGAAATTTCCCTTGTTTTCGATCATATCCCACTGTGCTCTTGAAAAATAAAAAGGGAGCCCGACTCTTGCAGAGATTTTTTCTGCATTCAGCAGATTAAACTCACTGATTCCGGCAAGAATCCCGTCGATCTTCTGCTCGCGGACGATCCGCTCCAGTTCATCGACCTCAGCGGTGCTGATGAGCAGCGACTGGTCTGCAATGAGCTTTGCCGGAGAACGATCTGCCGGAAGATAATCCGCAACAATTACATAAGCACCGTTTTCACGCGCATACTGCACAATATCCGTTGCGCCGACATTGCTCCCCAAAACCAGTAATTTCTTTCCGCTGAACTTATCCGTCATTTTCTCAGTTCCTCTCAGATTCTATATTCTATGATGCATTTGCAGCTTCCGCATTCTGTTCGCGGTCCTCTGCAATTTGATCCAGATACTTTTGCGGTACCTCATCGAGCGTAATGGCGATTCCGTCGAGATTGTACCCCATAAAAATACCGCGCGAGACGCTTGCCCGTGCCGCGGCGCTTTTGCGGTTCAGTGCCATGCGGATAATATTGAAGAACAGCTTGCAGTCCACCAGGAAGCTCACATGCTCCACATACCACACATCGTTCTCGAAGCGATCCTGCCATGAAAACATATGGCTTTTGATATCGGGAGGCGGACACTCAAGCCCCGGACGCACAGCAAGCCGCTTGACATGGCGGCTGGAATATCTGCGGTAATGCTCCGGCAGGAGCGGGCGCGGCCCGATCAGGCTCATATCGCCCTTCAGAATGCTCCAGAAATTCAGGAGCTCATCAAGAGAGCACTTGCGGATGAACTTGCCGATTTTGGTCACGCGCTGCGAGGGCGGCAGAAGGTCGCCGTTCGCATCGGTCGTATTCCGCATATTCCGGAACTTCACGATTTTGAAGAGCTTGCCGTCCTTTCCGAGCCGATCCTGAAAGAAGAAGATCGGGCGCCCGACATCAAAGAATGTCACGACAGCAAGAATCAGATTGATCGGCAGCGTAATCAGCATGATCGTCAGCGAGACGATGATATCCAGAAAGCGCTTGACGTATTTGGCATAGAAGCTGCGGGAGGGCTTTACCTCTTTGAGCTTCGGATTGATGACCGGCAGAATATCCGCCGCCATCCGGTCTGCAATGCGCCAGCGTTCATCCTTGGTCAGCATCTCTATTGTAATTTTCATGAAACTGTCCTCCGTTACGGATTTACTTCTGTGAAGCAGAATCTGTTGCAGATGATGTTATTTCAGAATTACATCAGAGATCTGATCGACCTCTTTCACGGTCAGATCCGCGTACATCGGCAGGGTCAGAACCCGGCGGGAGATCTTCGCAGCGATCGGTGTTTCGCCGGTATTTTCATAGCAGTCCATTTCATTGACTGCCGGATAGAAATATTTGCGCGCATAAATATCATGCGCCTTGAGGCGTTCATAGACATCGTCTCTGGTTTCACCGAACTGCTCCGGATCAATCACAACGGCATAATAGGCATAATTCGGGAGGACATCCTGCTGTGTTTTCATCAGCTGAAGACCTTTGACGCCGGCAAAGCGCTCGTTGTAGCGTTCTGCGGCAGCGCGTCTGGCGGCGATGCAGGCATCAATGTTTCTGAGGTTGCAGATGCCCATAGCAGCGCGGAATTCGTCCATCTTTGCATTTCCGCCGATCTCGTCGATGCACTCCTCATCCTTGATGCCGAAATTCTTGAGACTGTGCATGCTTCTGCGCAGAGATTCGTCGCTGAACGAAACTGCGCCGCCCTCGATGGTATTGAACACCTTTGTTGCATGGAAGCTGAACATCGCAGCGTCGCCGAAGTTGCCGATGCCGATGCCCTTGTACTTAACGCCGAAGGCATGTGCCGCATCGTAAACGACCTTCAGGTTATGCTTCCTTGCGATTGCCTCGATCGCCTCAACATCACAGATTGTACCGTAAACATGCACCGGGACAATTGCAACGGTCTTGTCGGTAATCAGTGCCTCGATCTTTTCAGGGTCGATCGTGTAGTCATCGGGCTTGATGTCGCAGAAAACGGGCTTGAGGCCGTTTCTGACGATCGCGTGAACGGTCGAAACAAACGTAAACGGCGTGGTAATCACCTCGCCGCCGCAGTTTTTCAGACCCATTGCCTGAAAAACGGTTTCCAGCGCGAGATGACCGTTTACAAACATGGAGAGCTGAGGCACACCCAGATATGCCATCAGCTGGTGCTGAAGCTTTTTATAGATCGGACCCATATTGGTCAGATGATGACTCTCAAAAATGGGTTTGACTTCCTTGATATAATCCTCATAGTCCGGCATTGAGGAGCGGGTAACAAATATGCTCATTTTATATCATTCCTTTATTCTGATATTGCGAAGATATCCGCTGCGATGAATCCGGCAGCATTCCGCGGGCGCAAAGCTCATACCGTGAGCAGCTCACGGTCTCCGTACATTTTCTGGTAGTAATTCCGGTATTCGCCGGAAATGATCTCCTCCCACCATTCGCGGTGTGTCAGATACCAGTCAATCGTCTTCTGAATCCCGTCTGCAAATCCGGTTTCCGGAAGCCATCCAAGCTCACTGTGAATTTTGGTCGGATCAATGGCATAGCGCATATCGTGACCCTTGCGGTCCTCGACATGCACGATCAGGCTTTCGGGCTTTCCGAGCTTTTTGCAGATCAGCTTCACAATGTCGATATTGCGCATCTCGTTATGGCCGCCGACATTATAGACCTCGCCGACCCTGCCCTGATGGATAATCAGGTCGATCGCGCGGCAGTGATCCTCAACATAGAGCCAGTCCCGCACATTCAGGCCTTCACCGTAAACCGGGAGCGGCTTATCCGCGAGCGCATTTGCGATCATCAGCGGGATGAGCTTTTCCGGGAAGTGGTAAGGGCCGTAGTTATTGGAGCATCTTGAAATTGTAACAGGAAGGCCGTATGTACGGTGATAGGCCAGCACCAGCAGATCGGCGCCCGCCTTAGAGGAGCTGTACGGGGAGGATGTATGGATCGGGGTGTTCTCGGTGAAGAACAGGTCGGGTCTGTCGAGCGGCAGATCGCCGTAAACCTCGTCGGTACTGATCTGATGATACCGCTGAATGCCGTATTTGCGGCAGGCGTCCATCATCACCTGTGTGCCGAGAATATTGGTTCTGAGGAAAACCTCCGGATTCTCGATCGAGCGGTCCACATGGGATTCCGCCGCAAAGTTGACGACGATATCCGGTTTTTCCTCCTCAAAGAGCCGGTATACGCCCTCGCGGTCACAAATATCCAGTCTGACAAACCGGAAATTCGGCTTATCCATAACGTCCTTCAGCGTAGAGAGATTTCCTGCATACGTCAGCTTGTCCAGACAAATGATCCGGTAATCCGGATAGGTGTCAAGCATATGAAAGACAAAATTGGATCCGATAAAACCGGCACCGCCGGTCACGATGATTGTCATATCTGTTCCTCCTCGTTATACAGCGCCCGGAACCGGGTTCGTATGGATCCACAGAAAAATGTATGAAAAGCACTGCTATAAATATAGTATAGCACCCGCCCATACGCATATATACCTATTATATCCTATTTTACCACAAAGCAAGTCTATTGTCAAGAGGAAAACACTTTGAAATTTCAGGCATCAGAAGCAGCGCCGATTTTTGATCATTATTACCAAAGGACTGCAACAAAGCGTGCAGTTTCGCACATATTGGCATAAAGCGAGCCTGCGTTTTCCTATACTGCGGTCAGCCCAGGGCGGTGCCGCGCCGGAGCGCATTTCAGGCGAAAAGCACCCGAAGCAGCACATGCCGCAAATCCGCTGAGAAAACGCCCGATGCTGTGCGGTTTTGATGCGAATTCCGGCCATGATTGCGGGGAAGCTGTCCGATTGCAGTGATTTTATGCAAAAAATTGCATAGGGGACTTGCTTTTTTTCTGACGATATGATATAATAGAGCATATATAGGATATTATCCGGATGAAATAGTATAATATTTCAACTTTTATGTCGTTCGAGGGGTGGCTATTATGACTTACATGCTGAATGATATTGATGAAGCGATCGACCGGAAGTTTCTGGTAACGAAAAGCATCAGCAATCAGGTTCCGGCGGGTACGATCGTTCACATCATGGACGGAAAGCAGGAGAGCAACGGCAGCGTGACCGTCTATTACCGCATCACATACACGCGGCAGGATTATACCATCAAGTTTGACGATCTCAAATCCTTCTGCAAATGGGCAAGACCGGATAACTTTATCGCAAGACACTACGAGAGCTTCAACAAGAAGGAGATTCAGCGGTACATCAAGCTCAAGGACCGGAGCTTCACCAATTTCTGCCTGCCGATTATTCTGGTGGCGCTGGTGCTGGTCTGGGCGGCGGTTCTGATCGTCCTGAAGGGTGAGAAAACTGCCCTGATTCTCGGCGCGGTTGCGTCCGTCCTGCTGGTGATCGTCATTACGTTCCTGTTCAAGACCGGAAAGCAAAAGGCGATGACCAAGCTCTACAGTAAGGTCAGCGCGAAATCGAACTGGGGCGTCAGATTCCGGTAACACAAAGCAATACAAAAAACACAAAGTCCGGGAGCGGTTCATATGCCGCTTCCGGACTTTTCTGTTTCGATTCTGTTGTTACAGCGCATAGCGCGCAAGGATGCCGTCGGACTGTGCAATGATCTCCGGCTTCACCTTTTTCTTCAGCAGATCCCAGTTCGGTCTGCGGTCGGTCAGGTTGTGCGCATCGCTCCCGAAGGCAAAGCGTGAAAACTCGCTGACAATCCGCTTCGCGAGCCTTTTCTCCGACCACGACGCAAATGCCTCGTTGTTGATCTGAAGCACGGCCTTTGTCGAAAGAATCCCCTCCAGCTCGTCCTTCGTGTAATATTCGAGATAGCGGTGGACATGCGCCAGCATCACCTTGAGATGGAATTCCGCCGAAATGTTGTAGATCTCCTCAGACATCCATTTCGCATAGCCGCGGTAGGGCAGCTCCAGCAGAATCAGGCGGGTTCCGGGGATCGCGAGCTTTTCGATATCCGGCAGCTCGGAGATGCCGTGCTCGATCGCGACCTCCGCCCCGAGCAGCACATCCGGAACCGCAAGGCTGCCGCGAATCTGCTCGTAGGCCGCCTGCCGCTTTTCGAGAAATGCCGCCACGGATTTTTCGCGGTGTGCATAGAAGTGCGGTGTCGCGATGATGCGGTCAATCCCCTGCTCCTGCATCATCTGCACCATGCTCCGCGACATTTCCGCATTTTCTGCGCCGTCATCAATTCCGGGAAGAATATGGCAATGATACTCTGTCATGACGTCTGCTCACCTTCTTTGCTCTCCGTCTGCTCCTCCGTATCCTCGTCCTTCGCGCCGTAATAGCCGTAGCCGTAGCCCTTCTTATAGTAATACTTGTCCTTGTATTTGGAGTAATACTTGCCGCGGTGCTTGACCTTGACATCATTGAGAATAAAGCCAAACAGGTTCATCTGCGCAAATTCGATCTTCTTGTACGCGGTCTCAACATCGTCCTCGGTGGTTCTGCCGTAGCGGAGCACCATGACGATACCGGAGATATTCTTCGCAAGCTCCATCGCGTCGGTCACGACATTGACCGGCGGGGTGTCAATCACGATCACCGTGTATTTCTGATGCAGGGATTCCAGAATCTCAGTCATCTGCTCAGAGGCCAGCAGCTCCGAGGGGTTCGGCGGCAGCGGGCCGGAGGTCATCACATCGAGATTCTCCATCACATTTTTCTGAATGCAGTCATCGAGCTTCTGCATTTTGCTGATTGCAGAGGAAAGGCCGCGCTTATTTTTCAGGCCGAAGATTTTGTGCAGCACCGCCTTGCGCATATCCGCGTCGATCAGCAGAACCTTGTTTCCGCCCTGTGCCAGCGCGATCGCAATATTCGCGGCGGTGGTGGATTTGCCCTCGCCGGGATTCGGGGAGGAAACCGCAAAGACCTTGCGCTCGACCGTCGAAAGCGAGAAGGTCACGTTGGTGCGGATGGATTTATAGCTCTCGACGATATTGAACGGCACATCCTTGTCGGTCAGCTTGATGTGGTCATCCTCATCCTGATTTTTCCGCTTTTTATCGGTATCAAACTGCTGAATTTCGCCGATGATCGCCTTCTTGTACTGCTTTCCGAGCAAATCGGCATCCTTGATCGTGTTGTCAAAGAAGTCGATCACAAAGATAATCATGACAATGATGAAGAACGCGGCCGCCATGCCGAGAACGGTATTCTTTTTGACATTCGGCGCGACCGGCGAGCGGTACACCTTTGCCGTGTCGATCGTATTGATCGAGCCGACGCCGACCGCATTTTCGACATACTCCGGCGCAACCTGCGTCAGGTCATTGCAGATCGCGGCGGAGACCTCCGCATTTTTCGTCCGCGCACTGACCTTGACCGCCGAGGTGTCGGTCACGGAGCTGATCGACAGCGTGCCGCGCAGGGATGCGGGCGTGATCTTGCCGTTCGAGAGGCTGAAATTCTGCTTCAGCGTCCCCTCGTCGAACTGCGTCAGCAGCTTCTCCCCGACCGCCATCATCACCGCGTCGTCCTTCAGCACCTCCATGTAGGTATTGACAAGCTGCTTGGAATTGCTGATGTTGTTCACATTGTTCGCGCTCTCGGAGATGCCGGTATAGCTCTGCACATACATTGTAATATGCGAGGAATACTCCAGCGGCAGCATGTACTTGGAATAGCCGAATGCTGCTGCACCGCCGAGCACGGTGATGATGATAATCAGCCGGATATGGCTCAGCATCAGGCTGATGATATCCTTGATCGAATAGGTCGTATTCATATTTTTTTGATTCCTTTCCGCTGTCAGCTTACGGCACCGACAAGATACTGTTGATTGAATTCCTCCGGCGTCACATAGGTCGGGACGATTTGATGCAGCGCCGAAACCGCAGCATCATCGTCGTTTTCCTCCGCTGCATCGCGCAGCCTCCGCAGCTCGCTGATAAACTGCTCCGGGTCAATGTCAATCTGCTTTCCGATGAAGATCAGCTTGTTTTTGGTTTTCTTCAGCCCCTCCTCATCCATGAGCAGCTCCTCCCTGATCTTTTCGCCCGGCCGCAGCCCGGTGAATTCGATCTTCACATCCTGATAGGGCACCTTGCCGTACATGCGGATGAGATTCTCGGCGAGCGTGACGATTCTGACCGGCTTGCCCATATCGAGCACAAAGATCTCACCGCCGCTTGCAATGGCAGCGGCCTCCATCACCAGACTGACCGCCTCCGGAATCGTCATGAAATAGCGGATGATATCCGGATGCGTGACCGTCACGGGGAGCCCCTGCTCGATCTGCCGCTTGAACTTCGGAATCACGGAGCCGTTTGAGCCGAGCACATTGCCGAAGCGCGTCGTCACGAAATCGGTGCAGCAGTCCGGCTGCTTTGCGAGGTACTGCACGATCATCTCGCAGCAGCGCTTCGAGGCGCCCATGACATTCGTCGGATTGACCGCCTTGTCGGTCGAGATCATCACAAACCGCTTTACCTTATGGAACTGCGCGAGCGTCGCGGTATTGAAGGTTCCGATGACATTGTTCTTGATCGCCTCCATCGGGCTCTCCTCCATCAGCGGCACATGCTTGTGCGCCGCCGCATGGAACACGATATCCGGATGAAACTCCTCAAAGAGCCGGTTCATGCGGTAATAATCGCGGACAGACGCGATCCGGACGGCCAGACCGAGCCGGTCGCCGTATTCCATAATCAGCTCCTGCTGGATATCATAGGCATAGTTTTCGCAGATATCGACTATGACGATCTGCTTGGGGTCATATTTGGCGATCTGCCGCACGAGCTCCGAGCCGATCGACCCGCCGCCGCCCGTGACCATCAGAACCCTGCCCCGAACCAGCCGGCGGATATCCTCGTTGTCGAAGCGGATCGGGTCGCGCCCGAGCAGGTCCTCCATATTGATATCGCGCACCTGATTCAGCAGCGTGGTGTGTGCCTCATCAAAGAGCAGATTGCCGAGGAACGGGATCACCTTGACCGGCAGCCCGGTTTTCGAGCAGATATCGAGAATGCGCTTGCGCTCATCCTCCAGACAGGACGGGATGCAGAATACGATCTGCTGAACCCGCAGCTCCGTCACATATTTCTGAATCTCCGAGGTATTGCCGACGATCTGCACATCGCGGACAAACTGCCCGATCTTATTGCGGTCGTCGTCGATGATGCAGACAGGGTCAAAAACCGCGGTCGTTTTGTCCTCTGCATACGGAGATTTCTGCGCATTCCGGATCTCCTTCAGCAGCATTTTGCATGCCTGACCGCCGCCGATCATCATAGTGCGCAGATAGCGGGATTCCTGCCGCCCCGCTTCGGTCAGGTCAATAAAGGTCGATTTGAACAGAAACCGGAACAGGCAGATTCCGAAAATCGCGATCATCGCATGCAGCATTGCATAGCGCAGCGGAACACGCCCCTGCATGATATAGGCAAAAATGCAGGCAGCGGCAATTCCCCCGCAGACGCCGTACACACAGCTCAGATAGTCCTTTTTATTGAAATACCGCCAGAGCTTGTTGTATGCCCCGCTGATCGTCAGCCCGCAGGCACAGGTGATGACCGACATCACAATGCTGATCCACATTGCGTGAACACTGATGCCGTCCTTCAGCACAGAGAGGATGCTCTGTGCGATCATAGCGGATACCGTCACGATGAATGCATCCGCAACCGCAAGCATAATTTTGCGGTATCTGAATTTTTCGAGTATCTTCCTCATTCTTTCCTTCCCCGTCTCACTCGCCGCCCCTTGCGGCCAATCCTTTCACACCCTTACAAAAGCCGTTTCCGGCGCGCAGCACAGAGTTTTCCCCGCTCTGTTTTGCGTAAATTACAGTATACCATATATATTGTTAAAAGTCAAGAACATTGCAAAATCCCAAGACAGAAGTACATAAATGCACATCTGATGCAAAAAAATTTACACAAAAAGACGAACCGGATTTCCATACAAACCCGGTTCGTTCTTTGTTCTGTGAAATTTCCGACGGTCAGGCGAACGGAAATATCCCTCTGCCTGTGCCGCGCCTGACGGGAAGCCCATTGCGCTCCGTACCGCTCACGATTGCTGCAACAGTCCGACTACGACCAGTCTCTGTGATCCGTCATCCGTGCAGGTGATGATCGTGATGCGGGTATCTCCGAAATCACCAAGCACCCATGTTTCGTCCGGCTCAACGATTTTGACCTCTGCGACTGTATAATCGCAGCTTTTCTTATCCTTGTCATAGAGCGTGACCGTCATTCCGATTCTGACATTTTTGAGATTGTTGAAATACTCCTTGTAGATCGTGCTGCTGTGACCCGCGATACAATAATTGCCCTTGCCGAAATCGCCTGTTCCGGGGAAATGCCCGGCCGCCCTTGAGAGTACGCCGTTATCCGTGCCCTCCAATATGGGCGCTTTGATATTCAGGCCGGCGATCTCAACAACAGGATTTTCACGCATCAGCTTCTGTTTCTGATACTCGCGATAGAGCTTTCTGATTCCCAGAAAGCTCAGAATACTGACTCCGGTTATAACGGCAATCATCCCTGCCAGAAACAGAGCCCATTGCTTTTTTGTGCGCGCCTTATTCTTCATCATCTTCATCTCTTTGCGGCGAAGAACACCGAAGGAATACACTGCTCCCGCACCCGCTGCGGTCAGTTCCTTTTATGCACTTGTTTGAGACGGTTTTGTATTATTCCCACTCCTCAAATCGCTCCCAAACTTAAACAATTTTGTTTAGGCGATTTGAACTGTGGTATCTCAGTTATACATTTTGCTCTGTACTGTACTCGACCGCCGATCCCCCGTTATCAATTTGTTATCGCCTTGATAACGAATCGTGCGACTTGTGGAGACAATGTGTGCCTGGTGGCTTGCTCCTTATTTGGTATTATAGCGCAGATTGAGACGGTTGTCAAGTCTCAATATTACCAAGCTAAACCGTTTTGAGAGATATATTGCATAAATCTCTCTATAATATCATTAGTACGCTTAATAATATCAGCTTCAATGAAGTCATCATGGGTTTTAGCAAGACTCAGCAGTTCATTGATTTTAGTGCCTTTCTTCTCCTGCTTTCTACTATTGATATATCCGTTGTAATACTTTTTCTTATCCTCAAAGCGATAATCGGAAGCACGAATATTGATACGCTTTTCGAGCATAGCCTTGTTGCCAAGAGCTTCAAGACTTTTGCTACTTTCAAGAGAATGCTCCTTATCCTGTCGGCTCTTTGCAAAAATATGCTCTATCTCAAATACTGTCTCCAAAGAAAGAAGCTCCTGTGCATCGTCAAGAAATGCCCACCAAGCCAATATCGCCTTTGTTATTGGGCGTCCATTATTGAAGCTGAAATTGAGAAAAGCAGCCTTTACGGAGCTTATATCAAACTTGAAATCGTCAAAGGACACTGGCTTATCATTGACAATGTTGACCATCTCAGCATATACAGGGGTACGGAGCATATTAACACCTGGATTTGTCACAGCGTATGTCCAGATGAAAGCTATGATCTTCTCAAGGAAGGCATCGAAAGCATTGTCGTCGAGATTACCGTCAGCATCACGGTTATGTAAATAGTACACCGAAACGAAATAATACCACATACCGTTCGGGGCATAATTCAGCACGAACAGCTTCCGCAGTATCTTCTCGGAAAACCTATCCTTGCTCTGATTGGACACATCATTCCAGAAATCAGCTAAATCACGCAGATTTTCAAATGTTTCTTCGCTTTTTAGCAAGGAATAAGAATTTTTCTCATAAAACTTGCGAAGAGCCTCAGTAGTAGAGCTTTTGATTCCTTGCTTTGCTCTTTCGTAATACATATAACGGGTATACGGGCATCAGTCCTCACCCTCTTTCTTTTCAGGTGCTTTCACCGTGTATACCCTCTCATTGAAGTACTCACGGTTCACCCTGCCCGTCACGGTGATGTAGCCCTTGTCGGAAAGCTCCTGATTGAGCTTGCGAATGATCTTGTACGCATACGGAACGGAGATCTCCATGACCTCAGCAACTTCCTCTGCACGGATAAACTTTTCTGACATATACGTCAATCCTTTCTGTGTTCTGTATTAGCAAAATCTCTTTCTAAACATTTTTGCTTAATTCTATTATACTAAACAAATTTGCTTTTGTCAACCCCTAAACGAAAATTTTTCTAAATTTTTTTGTTTAGTACATATTGACTATCCTAAACAAATATGTTATAATGATTTTACCAACAGAACCATATTATAAGGAGTGAACCACCATGAGCATTATCGGAGATAAGATACACCGCATTCGAGACTTCCGAGGAATGACGCAGAAACAGCTCGGTGTGGCAGTCGGCTTTGACGAGAAGTCTGCCGATGTCCGTATCGCACAGTATGAATCCGGCACACGAACACCCAAGCAGGCACTTGTCGAACAGCTTGCCGAGGTGCTTGATGTGAACCCCCGTTTTCTCGCTGATGATGAGATTCTCGGTGCGGAGGGCGTTATGATGATGCTCTTTGAGCTTGACGAGCATTACCCGATCAGCATTGAGGACTGCGAGGACGAGGACGGCAACAAACGAAAGGGCATTGTTTTCGGCTCTATCCTGATGACTGACCTCCTTTCTGAGTGGCAGAGACGAAAAAAAGACCTTGCTGACGGTAAGATCAGCAAGGCCGAATATACAGAATGGAAGCTAAACTGGCCGAAAACGACCGATGACTGCGGAAAGCATGAGCCTGCGAAAGAGTGGCGTAACCTCTAAGCCGCTTGATACGCAGAATAATTCCGCTTCGCTCCCTGTTATCAAATTGTTATCACTGAGATTTCGAGACTTCGGAAACGGCGTATCTACGCTGTTTCCGAGGTCTTGTTTATCATTCCCACTCAATCGTCGCGCTCGGCTTCGGTGTGAGGTCAAAGAGCACTCTGTTGACATTTTCGACCTCTGCGGTGATGCGGGCGGTGATATGCTGAAGCAGCTCGAACGGGACATTCTCGACGGTTGCGGTCATGGCGTCCTTCGTATTGACCGCGCGGATGATGACCGGATACGCAAAGGTGCGCTTGCCGTCCTTCACGCCGACCGATCTGAAATCCGGGACTGCGGTGAAATACTGCCAGACCTTGCCCTCAAGGCCGTTCTTTGCGAATTCCTCGCGGAGGATGGCATCGCTTTCCCGAACCGCCTCCAGACGGTCGCGGGTAATCGCACCGAGGCAGCGCACGCCAAGCCCCGGGCCCGGGAACGGCTGACGGTACACCATGTTATCCGGCAGACCGAGCGCCTTTCCGACCACACGCACCTCATCCTTGAACAGGAGCTTCAGCGGCTCGACCAGCTCAAACTTCATATCCTCCGGAAGGCCGCCGACATTGTGATGCGCCTTGACGCCGTCGCTTTCGAGGATATCCGGATAGATCGTGCCCTGTGCGAGGAACTCGATATCGTCCTGCTTTCTCGCTTCCTCCTCAAAGACACGGATGAATTCCGCGCCGATGATCTTCCGCTTCTTTTCCGGCTCGGCAACGCCTGCCAGCTTGTCAAGGAACCGGTCAACTGCATCGACATAGATGAGGTTCGCGTTCATCTGATTGCGGAAAACCTCGATGACCTGCTCAGGCTCGCCCTTCCGCAGAAGGCCGTGGTTGACATGCACGCAGACGAGCTGCTGCCCGACCGCCCGGATCAGAAGTGCCGCAACGACAGAGCTGTCCACGCCGCCGGACAGCGCCAGCAGCACCTTTTTGCTGCCGATCTGTGCGCGGAGCTGCGCGATCTGCTCGTCGATGAAGCTCTTTGCCAGCGCCTCGGTCGTAATTCTTTCCATGCTTGCGGGTCTCACATCGGAACTCATAAACATCCTCCTTATTCTGACTCTGATCAAAATGTGATAACAGGGCACCCGCCCTGCGGAATAGTCCTATTATACCACACCTTCGCCGGATTGTCAATCTGTGCGGAGGAGGATGCGAAAGGTGCATGCCGGAACATTTTTCACCCGCTCCCATTGCGTTTTTCGGCATGATATGTTATAATAGATTGTATCATAATCACGACAGAACGGAGAACATCACATGGTTTACAATACGATTCTTGACGCAATGGGGCATACGCCGATGATCCGGCTGAACCGCATGAACCCGCCGGAAAATGCAGAAATCCTCGTAAAATTCGAGGGGCTGAATGTCGGCGGCTCGATCAAGACCCGCACCGCCTTCAACATGATTCTGAACGCGGAAAAACAGGGAAAGATCAAGCCTGACACGGTCATCGTCGAGCCGACCAGCGGTAATCAGGGAATCGGTCTGGCACTGGTCGGCGCGGTGCGCGGCTACAGGGTCGTCATCATCATGCCGGATTCGGTCAGTGAGGAGCGCAGAAAGCTGGTGAAGCATTACGGCGCAGAGGTGATCCTGATTCACGACGACGGTGACATCGGCGCGTGCATCGGCAAATGCGTCGAAACCGCACTGCAAATGGCGGCCGATGACCCGCGCGTGTTCGTGCCGCAGCAGTTCGAGAATATCCACAATACCGAGGCACACAAATACTACACCGCTCTGGAGATTCTGGAGCAGACCGCCGGCAGAATTGACGGCTTCTGCTCAGGAATCGGCACCGGCGGCACGATCACCGGAATCGGCGAAACGCTGAAATCGCAGAATCCGGATATGGAAATCTGGGCGGTCGAGCCCGAGCACGCCGCCATTCTCGCAGGCGGAACCGTCGGCACGCACCTGCAAATGGGCATCGGCGACGGCATTATTCCGGGCATCCTGAACCGGGAAATTTACAGCGATATTTACATTGTCAGTGACGAGGAGGCGATCTCTACGGCAAAAAAGCTCGCCGCGCTTGAGGGCATCATGTGCGGCATTTCCAGCGGCACAAACGTCGCCGCGGCGCTTGCAATGGCAAAAAAGCTCGGCCCGGGCAAGCGCATCGTGACCATCCTGCCGGACACCGCAGAGCGCTACTTCTCGACGCCGCTCTTTGACTGACAGGGCATGAATACCAGGCAGGCTGTTTTCCGGATTTTCGGGGAAATGCCGGTTTCGGTCACGGCAGAGCCGCTGACGGATGACAAGGGCATATCGAGCCGCATTTCAGCGGGCGGCTCCGGCGTGAAGCGGTACCGCGCCGTATTCCCGGGCGGGCGGGAGATCTGCTTCATCGGAAAGCGGAAGTCCGTGCGCGTCATTGCAAACGGCATCCGCATGATCTGCGGCAAGGACGCCGTGCAGACGGTACAGATGATCCTCCGGCACAAAATTTTCGGCTACAACGGCAGTGCCGTGCGCGAGGCGCGGCTCTACGGGAAAAAGGGCGTGCTGCCGCGGGCGCTGATTCCGGAGGTTTTGGGCAGTGCCGAGGGCATCCTGCAAGGCTCCTGCCTGATCGCCATGCGGGAGCTCCCGGAGAGTGAGCCCGCCGCACCGGCGCTGTTCCGGATTTTAGAGCAGATCGTGCGGCTTCATGCGAAATATTACAGGAAAACCGCGCTGCTGCGCCGCCTCGGTGTCAACTGCTACACCGAATCGGATTACCGGAAAACTGCCGGAATCCTCCTGCGGATGTTCGACCGGCTCGATGCCGAAAACCGCATTGTTTTCTCTGCGGGGCAGATTGCCGAAATCCGGCGGTTCATTCAGAATATCGGTTCAGAATTTGCAGCAGTTTCGCAGCGCAGAACACTGACGCACAACGACTGCTGCGCCCGCAATCTCTGCATCAGCGGCAGCCGCATCTGCCTCTATGACTGGGAGCTTGCCTGCTGTCAGAATCCGGAGCACGATGTCATCGAGCTGCTGATTTCGGTTATGGATGCGCTTCCGGATGAGACCGTGCTGCGGGCGCTCGATCATTGCCGCAGCAGGCTTGCCGCACTGACCGGCGTGACGCTGACCGATGCGGAATATCAGAAAATACTGCGTTTTAATACGCTTGAATACTGTGTAAACAAGCTGGCGCTCCTGCGCTATGCAGGACGCAGCCTGCATGACAGCACACCGCTTCTGACCGCAAAAAACACTGCGCGGATGCTGCGGCTGCTGGGGCTATCATAAAAAAAGGAACCGAAAAAACATGAGAGATGAACGCGAAATACTGGCACTCGCCGATTATCATGAGCGCTTTGCGGTAAACGGCTGCGAGGCGGATCTGATTATCAACAAAAATATGGCAGATCACCCCTGCCTGTTCGGATTTGTCACGCTGACCGAAAACGGCGAGGATGCTGCGGCACTGTTCTCTGCGATGGAGAAAAAAGCGGCGGAGCTCGGGTATCATGAGCTGGTCGGGCCGGTCAATTACTGCTCGTGGATGACCTATCGCTGGGCGATCTCGCGCTTTGACCTGCACCTGTTCCCGGACTGCAGCAATCCGCCCTATTACCCGGTTCTGCTGGAGCAGGCGGGCTACCGGCAGCTCTACACCTACCGCAGCGCCGGCATCGACATGCACAACCCGGTCTATCAGATGGGCGAAGCGCTCTACCGGCAGAAGCAGGCGGAGGGCTTCGTGTTTCATGTTCTGGAGGGCGGCGCCGTCTATGAACAGGCGGATGCGGTGTTCGCGGTCAGCAGCGCCGCATTCCGCGGCAGTCACCTGTACTGCGATATCCCGGCTGAGGTCTTCCGCGCGCTGTATCTGCAATGGACAAGGGGACTGAAAATTGCAATGGGGACTGCGGAATACGAGGGGAAACTGATCGGCTTTGTCATGGGCTACGACAGCCCGGACGGTACCTGCTTCATCTCGAAAACGAGCGCGGTTCTGCCGGAATTCCGCAAACATAAGATTTATACCGCTCTGATGTATCTCGGCTGGAAATATGTGCTCGATCACGGCTACACGAGCATGATGTATCACTTCCAGTGTGAGCAGAAGGACACCTTCCGGCGCTTCGATGCATCCGTAGAATCCGATGAAAAACGATATGCGGTGTGGAGAAAGGAGTTCTGAGATGAAACGCTGTATCCGCTGTCTCAACGATGAAACCGTGCGGGGCATCCGCTTTTCGGAGGGCGGGCTCTGCAATTACTGCATAAACTATGACAAAATTGTGCCGCAGCTCCGCGACCGTGCCGCAATGCAGCAGCTCTTTCAGGAGCGGATCGACCGCGTGCGCGGCAAATACGACTACGATGCGGCCGTCGGCATCTCCGGCGGAAAGGACAGCATGTATGTGCTGTATCAGCTTGTGAAGAAGTACGGCCTGAAGGTCAGGACATTCACGATGCTGAACGGCTTTTTCAGCAAACGTGCGCGGGAAAATGTGGATCGCATGGTGCGGGAATTCGGCGTCGAGCATGAGTACATCACCTTCGACCCGGCGCTGCGGAAGCGCTTTTTCCGGTATTCCGTGCAGCATTTTCTCACGCCCTGTATCGCATGCTCGTATCTCGGCTATGCGGCAATGATCAATTACACGGCGAAAATCAACGCAGGTATGTGCATTCACGGGAGAAGCCCGCAGCAGATGCTCCGCTATTACGGCGAGGATGTGTTCACGGGATTTGTCGATGCCGGACTGAAATCTCCGGATCAGACGAACGTCAATGCGCTGTACGGCGAGCTGCTCCGCATGACGGAGCAAAAGCTCGACAAGGGGCTTGCCGCAGATGTCCGCGGGATGCTGTACAACGGCGTAGACGGCGATGATTTCCGCGAATTTACAGCATTTTTCCTGTATCACCCCTATGATGAGCAGCAGATCGTGCAGTTCCTCCGCACGCACACTTCATGGGCGCCGGACGACGATTATGACCACTATGACTGCAAAATCCACCGCGCTGCGCATTATATTTACCAGTGCGCGGAGGGCAGGCCGCATTGCCTGCCGGAGATCAGCGTGCCGGTGCGCATGGGGCGCATGACGCGCAGACAGGGCATGCGGCTGGTGCAGCGCGCATTTTACCGCGAAAAGCCGCGCGCGGAGATGAAGATGCTCTGCAATGCTTTGCAGGTTCACGAAACGCCGATCCGCGTCAAGGCGTGGATCTACCGGAATTTTGTGAAAAAATGAAACTGATCCGGTACTGGTGCAGAAAGGGGCTGGCTGCGGTGTATCTCGCCGCCGCCCTGCTAATGGCGCTGCTGTTTGCATGGCAGGCGGGCGCGGGCATGCCGTGTGTCCTGCCGATGACCGCGCTGAGCTGGTGTTTCATGCTGATGCTCCGCACGGCAGACGACTGCTTCGATTACGAGCAGGATCGCGGAAGAAAAAAGCAGTATTTGCGAAAAAATCAACTACTGCTGATGCTCTGCGTGCTCGGCGCGGTGCTGGTGCTGCTGCATCTTTGGTTTTTCGGCATGCCGGGGCTGATCTGTCTCGCTGCGGTCGGATATATCCCGCTGATGAACCGCTTTCCGGTCATCAAGCCCGCATTTCTGCCGCTGCTGTTTGCGATGTATGATCTGCTGACCGGAACCGGCTTTGGGCTCCGGCAGGCTGCCGTATTCGCGGCAATGCTGATGCTTGCGGGCAGCTATGCACTGTATAAGAGGAAATCGGAATGAATTGTTTTTTGGAGCATATTGCGCCGGATGCAAAGCAGATCGGCGGAAAGGCATATCATTTAGCGCAGCTTGACCGGCTCGGCATGCCGGTGCCGAAATGGACGGTTCTGCCGACGCAGGTGTTCACGGCATTTCTCGGCGATCGCCTGCCGGAATACCGTGCGCTGCTGGAGCATTACCGCGCAGAAAACCGACTCAGGATTCTGGAGCTGCTCGATCAGTGCGCATTCCCGGACGCATACCGCGAGGGGCTGGAGGCGCATCTTACGGCGCTGTTCGGCGCGGATGCGGAATTTGCAGTGCGGTCAAGCGCCGCCGATGAGGACGGCGATGCCCATTCCTTCGCCGGCATGCTCGAAAGCGTGCTGCATGTGCGCGGAAACGACGCACTTTGGCGCGGCATCATAAGCTGCTACCGCTCCTGCTTCTCCGAGCGCGCGATGCAGTACCGCGAGCGGAACGGCCTGATTTCGCCGGAGATCCGCCCGGCTGTCATCATTCAGGAGATGATCCCGGCCGATTTCGCCGGTGTGATCTTCACGACCGACCCGACCACCAATAACCCTGACGAAACGCTCATCAGCGCGGTCGCGGGCATCGGCGAGCAGCTTGTCTCCGGAGAAGCGGACAGCAGCGATTACGGCATCGACATCACCGGCAGCATTGTCTTCCGCAAGGAGAACGGCGCAAGGCTTTCTGATGCGATGCTGAAAACGCTCTGGGGATATGCGCAGAAGATCGAAGCGGGCTTTTCCCCGCGCATCGGGCAGGATATTGAATTCTGCATAAAGGGCGATTCTGTGTATATTTTGCAGTGCCGCCCGATCACAAATTACAGTAAAATCGACAAAAGCGCCTTCCGGACCGTGCTCGACAATTCCAACATCATCGAGAGCTATTCCGGCGTGACGACCCCGCTGACCTTCACCTTTGCGCGGGAGGTCTATTCCAAAATTTACCGCCAGACGCTCCGCACATTTTATGTCAGCGAGGAGGCGATCCGTTCGGTATCGGATGACCTCGACCACATGCTCTGCTTCTATGAAAATAAAATCTACTACCGCCTCAACAGCTGGTACCGCATGACGGCGCTGTATCCGGGATATCAGAAAAACAAGCAGTATATGGAAAACATGATGGGCGTCAAGATGACGGTGCATGAATCGGAGCTCGGCGCAAAAACGCGCCTTTTCCGTATTTACGTCAGCTTCATCCGGCGGATGCTGCGCATGAAAAAGGACAGCGCCCGTTTCCTGAATCGCTTTGAGGAGGTCACGAAGCCCTACTATGCCAACACCTTCGAGGGGCTCAGCAATACCGAGGCGCTCGCGGTCTATGACACACTCGAGCGCGAGATTCTCGACGATTTCATCACGCCGATCGCAAACGACATGGGCGCGATGGTTTTTTACGGGATGCTGACCGACAAGCTGAAAAAGAAGAAGATCGAGGGCTATGAGGGCATGCTGAGCGCCGTCATCGGCAGGCAGGGCAATGTCGAGAGCGCCGAGCAGAGTGCCGCTGTGCTCGATATTGTAAAAGAAATCCGCAAATCGCCGGAGATGACTGCACTGTTTCTGTCGGAGAACCGCAAGATTCTGCCCGCTCTTTCCGGCGATGCACCGGTTTTCCGCAAGATTGACGCATACATCCAGCGCTTTGGCGCCCGCACGATGGACGAGCTGAAGCTCGAGACCGTCACGCTGTTTGAGGACCCGTCCTTTCTGCTCGATACCCTGCGCGGCTATCTGCACTGCGACACGCTTCCAGATCCCTGCGGCGTACAGGATCAGAGTGCGGAAAAGGCGCTGCTTGCGCATTTCGGCATATTCCGGCGGCCGGTGATCCGGCTGCTGCTGCGTATCACAAAATACTTTATCCGCAACCGCGAATCCCTGCGGCTCCGGCGCACCTACATCTATGCGGTCATCCGGAATATTTACCTTCGCATCGGCAAAAATCTGGAGGAAGCAGGCGTGATCGCACAGTTCCGCGATATTTTCTTCCTCGAACGCCCGGAGATCGCGAAAATCGCAGACGGGACATGGACGGACCGCGCCGGAATCCGCGGCAGAATCGAACAGAGAAAAGCGGAATATGAAGCAAACAAATCCCGCCCGACCTATGACCGCATGTATTTCTACGGCGATATGGCGCCGGAGCATATGGTTCCGGTCTATACGCGGCAGGAGACCGACGGCGGCGGCATTCTGCGCGGGGCTGCGGGGGGCGGCGAGCCCGTCACGGGCGTGGTGAAGCTGGTCGAGGATCCGGCGAATGCCGATGTCGAGGGCTTCATTCTGATGGCAAAGCGCACCGACCCGGGCTGGACGGTGCTCTTTCCGATGGCAAGGGCGGTCATCATCGAGCGCGGCAGCGTGCTGTCGCATTCCGCCGTTGTTGCGCGGGAAATGGGCATCACACTGGTTGCGGGCATACGCGGCCTGACCGACACGGTAAAGGACGGCATGACCGTCCGCGTGGACGGCGTACAGGGAACCGTTGAGATCATAGGAGAATCCGATGCAAAATAACAAGACCGTCATCCGGTATGCAAACTGCTGGGAGGATACCGGAATTCTGCTGAAGGCGCTGCGCATCCGCCCCGGAGAGACCGGGCTGTCGGTTGCATCCGGCGGCGACAACACCTTTGCGCTGCTGCTCAGCAATCCCAAAAAAATTTACGCAATAGACCGGAATCCGGCGCAGCTCCGGCTCTGTGAGCTGAAAGCCGCGGCGATGCGCCTGCTTTCGTATGAGGATGTGCTGCGGTTCTTCGGCGTATGCAGCGGCGACCGTGCAGCGCTGTATGCGCGCGTCCGTGAGGCGCTTTCTGAAGCGGCACGCGGCTTTTTTGACAAGCATCCTGAAATCATCCGGGAGGGCATTTTGAATTCCGGAAAATTCGAGCGCTTTTTCGGCATTTTCCGCCGCAGAATCATCCCGCTTTTCACAACGCGCAAAACCTTTGCAAAATTCGCGGCAATGGATGACTCGGAGCAGCAGCTTGCATTTTTCCGGGAGAAAATCGACCGCTTCCGGCTGCATGCGATGTTCCGGATCTATTTTGGCTACCGTGTCATGGGCAGGCTCGGGCGCGACCGGAGCTGCTATGACTATGTGGACGAAAAGGAGCAGAGCGGCGACGATCTGCGGCAGCGCTTTGCCTTCGGCATCTCGCATACCTCAAATGCGCGGAATCCGTATATGCAGTACATTGTCAACGGCGGCTTTTCGCCGCGCGCGCTCCCGCTCTATCTGCACAGGAGCTGCTTCCCGCTGATCCGGGCGCGCCTTGACCGGATCACATTTTTGCACAGCGATCTGCTGCATCTGCAAACAGAACCGCTCGATTTTGCCAATCTTTCGGATATTTTTGAGTATATGAGCGAAGCGGAATTTGCCGGGAACGCCGCGGCGCTCTCCGAAATGATGAAGCCCTCCGGCAGGGCGGCATACTGGAATATGCAGAACCGCAGGTATCTGCCGGAGGCTGCGTTTACATGCGACCGCGGCACCTCTGCCGCGCTGTTTGCACAGAACCGCTCGTGGTTTTACCGCGATTTTCTGCTGTACCGGAGGAACTGACATGAGCAGCATCACAAAAGCATTTTGCAGCGCATTTGCATCAGGCGGCAGCAGAACCGTCGTGGTGTCCCGCAGCGGCAGCCGCGTATTCCGCCGCAGCTTTGCAGAGCTGCAAGACGATGTACAGCGGATGACCGCTTATTACGCGGCACAGGGCATCCGGCGCGGCATGCGGATTCTGGCATTCGCGCCGCCCTCCTATGACCTCTGCGTCAGTATGATCGCGGCACTGCAAACCGGCGCACCGATCATGTACGTCGATATCTGGGCAAAGCAGGACAGCCTGCGCCGCGTTTTTGCGGATTACCGCCCGGATGCGGTGCTGGTTTCGGGCAAAACGCGGTTTCTTCGGCCGTTTTTCCGCGAGATCGGGAAAATCCGGCATATCATCCGCACCGACCGCTGTCACGGCACGGCGCCCGCAGCGGAACCCCCGCCGGAGCCGCCGGAGGACACCCCTGCCCTGCTGACCATGACGACCGGCTCGACCGGACGCCCGAAGATCGCCGTGCGCAGCCACCGCGACCTGATGCACCAGCTCACACTGATTGGGCAGAATTTGTATGCCGGCTGCGATGAGACCGTCCTGACCACATCGTATATCTATGTATTTGCGAATATTCTAAGCGGATTTACAACGGTCATGCCGATGCTGAATCTCGGCAGATACAGCGAAAAAAAGCTGAACCGCATCCTCTCGCTGTTCCGGGAGGAGAAGGTCACGATGATCCTGACCTCGCCGGATTTCTGCCTTCGTGCAGACGAGGATTTCCCGCATCTGCGGCAGATTTACTGCGGCGGCGCGATCCTGAATCTGCATGAGGCATGCCGCATCCGGCGAAAATTCCGCCGTGCCGCATGTACGCTGATCTACGGCTCGACCGAGTGCAGCATCATCGCCTCCGCCGATCTGACAGAGTTCATCCGCACACTGAAGGCAACCGGAAATGCGATGCTCGGCAGACCGGTGACGGGCGTCCGTGTCCGGCTGACAGAGCAGGGCGAGATTCTCGTCACGAGCGCGGCGCTCCTTGCGCATTACCTCACGCAGGATTCCGGCAAGGAAACCGACAGCGCCGGTACGCTCTGGCACCACACAGGCGATATCGCCGCGGAAGCAGACGGCGTACTGTATTACCGCGGCAAGGCGGGCAGATGTGTCTGCATCGGGGATGCGTGCATTTATAACAACGAGATCGAGCAGGCAATCATCCGGTGCGCGCCGGGGATTCCGAAATGCGCCGTTTTGCAGGAGGCCGGTGCGGTTCATGTATTTCTTCCCGGCTCTGTTCCCGGGCTGAGCGGGATCCGGGAGGTGCTCCGTTCCTTCGGCATCTCCGGCGCCGTGCTGCACCGCATTCCGCGCATTCCTTGTGACGTAAAGCATCACACAAAAATTGACTATCAAAAGCTGAAGGAGTATCTGACATGAGCAAATACGAAATCGACAGACTGCTGAAGCAGGGCTGCGAGCAGTATCCCGATCATCCCTATATCTTTGAGCGCGAGGGCGATGCCTTTGTTCCGCGGACATTCTCACAATTTGCCGGAGATGTGTATGCGGCAGCGGCGGCACTGCTCGGGAAAGGGCTCGCAGAGCAAAATATCATCCTCTATGCCGCAAATTCCTATGCATATACAGTGACGGACATTGCCGTGATGGGCTATGTCGGCGTGAGCTGCACGCTCTCAAAGGAATGGAAGCTGCCGGATGTCTGCCGGGCGGCGGAGATTCTGCATGCAGCAGCGGTCGTGTACGATGCGGCGCGCGAGGAGACCGTCTCCGCACTGCGCAGGCAGCACCCGGAGCTGCTGTACCTCCGTATTGAGGATATGCTGCATCTGCCCGCCTGCTCGCAAGCCCTGACGCCGCGCAGCACAACAGCACACTGCAAGATCATCTTCTCCTCCGGCACGACCGGCAGCCCGAAGGCTGTCATGCTCTCGCAGCATGCGATGTTCGCAAACTGGGACAGCCTGCACCTCCGCACGCCATTCACGATCGACGACCGCGACTACCTGTTTCTGCCGCTGAGCCATACCTACAGCGGCGTCTGCAATTTCCTTTACTCGCTCTGCAACGGGATGCAGATTTATCTTTGCAGCGATACGAAAAAAATCACGGAGGAGCTGCAAATGGTGCGCCCGACGGTGTTCTGCGCGGTTCCGCTGATCTACGAGCGCATCCATGCAGCCTGCACGGCAAACGGCATCTCGCCGAACGCCGCACTCGGCGGCTGCATCCGCTATCTGTTCTGCGGCGGCGCATATTTCAGGCCGGAGCTCCGCAAATTCTACAAGGACGCGGGACTGAACATGCTCGAAGCCTACGGCCTGACCGAAACCTCCTCGATCATCAGCGTGGAATACACCGAGCCCGACGATTTTGAATCGGTCGGGACGGTCATGGAATCGCTGGAGGTGCGGATTGCTGACCCCGACGAAACCGGCACCGGCGAGATTCTTGTCCGCGGCGATAATCTGTTTTCCGGCTATTATGCAAACAGCGAAGCGACCGCCGCAGCCTTCGACGCCGACGGATTCTTCCGGACCGGCGACCTCGGCAGCCTCGACGGCAGAAAGCTCTGGCTCAAGGGCAGAAAGCGCCGGATGATTCTGCTCTCAAACGGCGAGAATATCTATCCGGACGAGATCGAAGCAAAATTTGCCGGATACCCGCAGCTCTCAAAGATCAAGGTCTTTGCAGAAAACGGGCAGCTCTGTGCGGTGCTGTACGCCTCCGCCGACTGCGACGGAGACCGGATTACCGAAGCGGTCAATGCGCAGCTTCCCGGATATGCGAAGATCCGGAAAACCGAGGTCATCCGCGACAGCATCGACACGCGCCTGAAATAACCGCCGCTGCCGCGCCCTCACTGCATGCATCACCGATGCAGAATCAAGGAAAAACCGAAAGGAGCACTGTTATGATCTGGGATACTGTTTCACCGGTTTACGATCTCTTTGAGAATGTGTATAACCGGAAGGTCTATCAAAATACCGGCAGATATGTCGCCGAGGAGATCGGGCCGGACGATCTGGTACTGGAATGCGCCTGCGGAACCGGCGCGATCAGCCGGTATATTGCGCCGGAATGCAAAATGCTGATCGCGACCGATCTCTCTGACGGAATGCGGAAGCAGACCGCAAAGGCATGCCGGAGCTTTCACAATGTCAAGGTGCGCTATGCCGACCTGATGCACCTGAAATGCGCGGACGAGCGCTTTGACAAGGTCGTCGCGGGCAATGTGCTGCACCTGCTTGATGAGCCCGAGCTCGCCTTGAAGGAGCTGCTCCGTGTCTGCAAAAAGGGCGGCAGGGTCATCATCCCGACCTATATCAATGACGAGGGCACATCGCAGCGCAAGGCTGTCATGCTGCTCGAAAAGCTCGGTGTCAGGTTCAAGCGGGAGTTTGACCTCCGCAGCTATGCCGAATTCTTCAAAAACGCCGGATACCCGGATGTCCGGATCCGCGTTGTCAGGGGCAAAATGCCCTGCGCGATCGCGATTATCACAAAGGAATAATCCGCCCTAACCCCCTAAAAATATAACGATATTGTTCTGCCGCATTCTGCACAGAAGCGTAAAAATGTCTGTAAATTGTCTATAAAATATGCATTTATTTCAGTGCCGGAATCTAAAAAATGTGGTATGATGATAGTACATATATTTTTAGGGGGAAATTCCATATGAAACACACAAAGGCGATCGCACTGCTGACGGCCGCTTTGTCTGCCGGCAGCCTCCTCTGTGCCGTGCCCATGACGGCATCCGCACAGAACCCGATCATCCAGACCAGCTTCACGCCCGACCCTGCACCCGTCGTGTTCGGTGACGAGCTCTATGTCTTCACCGGCTGCGACAGCGACGGCGCCAGCAACTATTACATGAACGGCTGGCAGTGCTTTTCCACAAAGGATATGCAGAACTGGACGGATCACGGCAGGATCCTGGAGGACGACGAATTCTCATGGTGCAATGAAAATGACGCATGGGCGTCGCAGTGCATCGAGCGCAACGGCAAATACTACTTCTATTTCACCACGACAAACAAGGGCGGCGGCGGCAGAGCAATCGGCGTCGGCGTCGCAGACAGACCGGAGGGACCCTATGAGGATGTGCTGAAAAAGCCGCTCTGCGGGCCGAACTGGAATTACATCGACCCGACTGTCATTGTCGATGACGACGGGCAGGCATGGCTTTTCTTCGGAAATCCGACTCTTTACTATGTCAGGCTCAACGAGGACATGGTCTCACTCGGCAGTGAGATCAAGCAGTTTGACATGACCGAGCAGGCCTTCGGCAAGGGCAAAAACGGCTCTGCTTACGGCGAGGGGCCGTGGATCTACAAGCACGGCGACCTCTACTACATGGTCTATGCCTCCTTCTACGGGCAGGACGGCGGCGAATCCCAGTGCTATTCGACCGGCCCGACCGTCACAGGCCCGTGGACATTCCGCGGCCAGATTCAGAGAGAATCCAACTGCTTCACGACACACGGCGGCATCATTGATTACAAGGGGCATTCCTATTTCTTCTACCACAAGAACGGCCTGCCTGGCGGCGGTGTTTTTGACCGCAGCGCTGCCTGCGAGGAATTCACCTATAACCCGGACGGAACGATTCCGATGGTGAACTTCACGGATGAGGGGCCGAAGCAGCTTGAGCTTCTTGACCCGTATCAGCGCGTTGAGGCGGAAACCATGAGCTGGTCGTCCGGCATCAAGACCGAAAAGATCGACGCCGGCACGCTGGCGATCGGCTTCATCGAAAACGGCGACTACACGAAGGTCAGCGGCGTGGACTTCGGCGAAGCGGGCGCGGCAGAATTCATCGCGAGCGTATCCTCCAACGGACAGGGCGGCGACATTGAGCTGCACCTCGACAGCCTGACAGGGCCGATCATCGGCACCTGCACCGTTCCGGTCACGGGCGGCTGGCAGGAGTGGGAAACCGTGCGCTGCACCGTGCAGAACGCGGTCGGAACACATGACCTCTATCTGCGCTTCACCGGCGGGAACAGCTACCTCTTTAATGTGGACTACTGGGAGTTCACCTCAGCCGGGGAGGACGATGTTCTGCTCGGCGATGTGGACGGCGACGGCAGAATCAATGCATGCGATCTTTCCCTTGCAAAGCGCGGTGCGATTTCCTGCAGCTTCGCTTCCAAAGCCGCGAAAAAGGCCGCGGACGTCAATCAGGACGGCAGCGTGAACGGGCTGGATTTTGCGTGGTATCAGCAATATCTGACCGCACAGACCGCAAATCTGCCCGCATAACAGAAACAGAAAGCCCCCCGGAAGAACAAATTTCACATAGAGCACAGCAGCCTCTCTGCCGGACAGCCGGCGGGGAGGCTGTTTGATTGGGAGCTGCATGAAATGTGAAATTTCAGGAAATAATTTCTTATTTTCTGAAATATGCTTGACAAAAACGAAATAATATGCTATAATAGCATTACACAAGACGATTTTAATATGAAACTATTGTGAAATTTCATACAAACGGAACACACGACGGATATGCCTATCACGGATACCGGACGGTATCAAAGCCGGAATCAACCAACGCGAAACAGGAGAAACGCATATGAAAAGCTTTGCTGAGAAAATGAAGGAAGCCCGCAAATCGCGCGGGATGAATCAGACGGAGTTCGGGGCGCTGCTCGGCGTATCCGGCCGCATGATCATCGAATATGAAAAGGGCACCCGCAGGCCGCACCGCAGAAAGGTGCAGGAATTCGCGGCGGTGCTGGAGGTTCCGGAGGAGTACCTGCTGGAGGACCGCTTTGACGATGTGCTGTCCGTGTTCAATCAGGACGCGCAGACGCCCGCCGACTCCCCTGCCCCGGACTCCGGGACTGAGCAGACTGCCGGGAGACAGAGCGCCGCGGAGATCGAGGCACAGGCGCGCCGCGAGATCGAATTCCTGAAGGAGCGCAGTGCTGCGCTGTTCGCAGGCGGCGCGCTGCCGCAGGAGGCAAAGGACGCCTTTTTCCGGTCGCTCTACGAGGCATATCTCAAATGCCGGGAGCAGGCGGTCGAAAAGGACGTCAATGTCGATCGGTTCGGCTACTGATGCCGGAGGTGCTGAGCCATGTCTGACATTATCGAGATTGCAGAAAAAGCAACGGCGGTCAGGGAGCAGTGGCGGCACGCGGATATCTGGGAGATTGCGGACAGGCTGGGGATCCTCTGCCTGAAGGCGCCGCTCGGCACTGCCGAAGGCGGGCTGAAGGGCTACTGCACCAGCTTCTTCGATCAGTTTGTCATCGCGGTCAATGCGGCGCTGCCGTCCTATCTGCAAAGGCTGATCGCGTGGCACGAGCTGGGGCATATCATACTCGACCCCGATCTGCTGCGCAACGGACAGTATATCCCGGAGCATGACCCGCTGCACATGAAAACCGCCGCCGAGCTGCGCGCAAACTATTTTGCTGCGGCAGGGGCGATCGACGGCCGCGCCCTGATGCGGCTGCTGCGCGAGGGGTACAGCGTGCCGGATGCCGCGGCGGAGCTTCTGGTCCCGCCGTCCTTTGTCATCTATAAAGCCGATATCCTGCGCGCATACGGCGAGGAGCTGCGCCTGCCGGAGCTTCCGGATGCAGACTGCCTTGCGGAGGATATCACCGGGAGAGAGAATTTCTGATTTCGGAGGTGAGCGGCGTGGCAATGATCGTTTGCATCGACCTGAAATCGTTTTATGCCTCGGCAGAGTGCGTGGACCGCGGGCTGGATCCGCTGAACACGAATCTTGTCGTCGCGGATCTGAGCCGCACCGAAAAGACCATCTGTCTGGCCGTTTCCCCGCCGCTGAAAGCCGTCGGCGTACCGGGCAGACCCCGCCTGTTCGAGGTCGTCCGGCAGGTGCGCACGCAGAATGCGCTGCGGCGGAACAAAGCGCCGGATCACATCTTCACCGGAAAATCCTGCTTTGCCGACGCGCTCGCCGCAGACAGCAGTCTGGAGCTGGACTATCTGGTCGCAAAGCCCAGAATGCGCCGCTATATGGAGGTCAGCACGCAGATTTATCAGATTTATCTGCGCTATATCGCGCCGGAGGATATCCATGTTTACTCCATCGACGAGGTGTTTATGGATGTCACCGCCTATCTCAAAACCTACCGCTGCACCGCCCGCGAGCTCGCGATCCGCATGGTGCGCGAAGTACTGAAAGAAACCGGCATCACGGCGACGGCGGGCGTCGGGACAAATCTGTACCTCGCGAAGATCGCAATGGATATCGTCGCAAAAAAAATGCCGCCCGACAAGGACGGTGTGCGCATCGCCGAGCTCGATGAGACTGCCTACCGCAGACAGCTCTGGGAGCATGTCCCGATCACCGATTTCTGGATGATCGGGCACGGCACCGCAAAGCGGCTCGCGTCGATGCATATTTACAACATGGGGCAGCTCGCGTGGTACTCCGAGCACAACGAGGATCGCCTGTATCAGGTCTTCGGGGTCAAGGCGGAGCTGCTGATCGACCATGCATGGGGCTGGGAGCCGTGTACGATGGCGGCAATCAAGGCGTACCGCCCGGAGCATCACAGCCTCAGTCAGGGACAGGTGCTCTCCTGCCCGTATTCCGCGGAAAAGGGCGCACTGATCATCCGGGAAATGGCGGATCAGCTTGTGCTCGACCTCGTGCGGAAGGGGCTCGCGGCCGATCAGATCGTGCTGCACATCGGGTATGACCACACGGGCATCCCGAAGGACTACAAGGGCATCCTGACCTGCAATCACTACGGAAAGCAGGTGCCGAAGTCCGCGCACGGCTCGGTCAATCTCGGCCGGCACACCGCCTCTGCAAAGCAGATTCTCGCGGCGGCGGTAACGCTTTACCGGCAGATCACGGACAGCCGTCTGCTCGTGCGGCGGCTGAATATCACCGCCAATCATGTCATCCCCGAATCGGAATGCGAAGAAGAAACGGCGGTGCAGTACGGGCTGTTTGACGATGTGGAAACGCTGGAGGCACAGCGCTTACGCGAACAGATCACGCTGCAAAAGGAACGCCGGCTTCAGGATGCCGTTGCGGAGATCAAGCAGCGCTACGGGAACAACGCGATCCTGAAGGGCATGAATTTCCTTGAGGGCGCTACAACAAGAGAGCGCAACGGACAGGTCGGCGGTCACAGAGCCTGAGTGTCCGCTGCGCCGGAGAACGGAGCATGAACGACTTTTCAGATATGATCGGGCATCCGCATCATGTATCGCGGAGCCGGCGGCATATGCCGCTTTCCGAGCGCGCGGCGCAGTTCTCTGCCTTTGCAGCGCTGACCGGATACGACGACGAGATCCGGGAAACCGCCCGCCTGACGGATGCGAGAGAAAGCATGGCGGAGGATGACCTCGCGGAGCTGAATGCCGCATTTCTCCGGCTGCTGGAGATAGAAACAGAGCGGCCGCATGTCTCAATCATCTATTTTCAGCCGGATACCCGCAAGGACGGCGGCGCCTATCTCACCTATTCCGGGCAGTTCCGGCACTACGATGCAGCAGAGGGGCTGCTCTGCTTCACGGACGGAACCGTTCTGCCGGCCGTGCAGATTCAGTCGATCCGGTTCCGGCGCTGAATCCTCATGCAGACGGTGCTGCCAGCAATGCCGCGACCTGATCGCGCTTTTCATACAGCACACAGCCGCCCTCGTGGTCATCGAGCAGGAAGCTGCCGCTGCGCAGTGCCGTGAACAGCGGAGACTGCATCGCTTCACGCAGCGTCGTGTCCTTCACGCTGACATCGGAAAACGGCGAAAACGGACACGGCTCTGCACCGCCGTGCGAATTGATATGGAAAAAGCCCCTGCCTGCCGCGATGCAGCCGCCGGAGCTTTTTTCGTCTCCGGGGAAGGCGAGATACACCATGCCGGGCTGCTCCTCGCGAAGCTGCGCGACCCGGCTCATCAGCACGGCGCGCGCGTCCTCCGTCAGCGCAAGCGCCCCGCTCTCATCCGAAACAGGCACATATTCCACAAAGATCACCGCCTTGCAGCCGCGTTCGGAGAGGCTTTCGAGGAACGCCGCAGAGGTCACCTCGCTGTAATTCTGCATCGTGACCGTGACCGACGCGCCGAAGATCAGGCCGCGCTCCCTGCATGCCTCCATATTGGCGATGAGGCGGTCGTAAATGCCGGCGCCGCGGCGGGAATCCGTCAGCGCGCGGCTGCCCTCGATGCTCATGACCGGCACCAGATTGCGGCACTTGTCAAAAAGCTCGAAATAGCGCTCGTCGAAAAAGGTGCCGTTTGTGAAGATCGGGAACAGGATGTGCTTCCTCTCCCCTGCCGCCTCGATGACGTCGCGCCGGAGCATCGGCTCGCCGCCCGCGAGCAGGATAAAGCTGATCCCGATTTCATCGGCTTCCTCAAAGATTCTGCGCCAGTCCTCGCCGGAGAGCTGCTGCGTCGGCTCTGCATCGACCGTTGCATGGTTGCAGCGCGAATAGCACCCGGCACAGTGCAGATTGCACCGGCTCGTGATGCTGGCGATCAGGAACGGCGGGATATGCTCGCCGCGATCCTCCGCCTTTCTGCGCTTTTTCGATGCCGCACGGCTGGCAGCGGCAAATTTCAGCATGAACGCGCTTTCACGCGGGTTTTTGCGCGTCGCGCGGATCGCCTCGGCGACAACGCCCTCCACGCCCTCGATCAGGTAGTTCTGCAAATCAAATTGCTCGCTCACGGTATCACCCACACCTTTCTGACAGTGTATTGTAGTATGTATATTATACAGCATACAAGCCGGAATGTCAAGCGGTAATATGCCGTAGTTTGCGGGGCGGAGGGTTTATTCCGCTTTTTCTCCTGTATCCCATTGAAATTTCGTGCATTATATGTTATAATACTGTCAAACCACACGGGAGGGAGGCGTCGGCCTATGGATTATCTGGAGGGATTTTTCTCTATTCTGCTCGGCATAGTGGCCGGAATCTTCATTGCGATCGGATTCATCATCAGCTTGATCGTCCGGGTGCTGATCTATCTGATTGAAATGCTGACTGCACTCCTGATTCCGCCGCTCCGCTATCCGATCCGAATGCACTGGCTGCTGCACGATGCAGACGAGAAAAAGGATGCACAGCTCCGCACCGGGATGCTGCGCAGAGTCGAGCTCAAGGGCGCTGAGACCGACAAGCTCTTTGTTCAGATGAAGGAAGCCATGCAGACCTACAGCAGGCAGAAGAATCGCCGCGCTGAAATCAAGGATAAAACCGAAATCAAGCCGGTGTTTGACCGGATCGACCGCCTGTACCGCTCTTTTCTGAAGCAGTTTTACATCGCGGCAAATACGATCAACTGGAATCGCACGAGTATCTACTCCGTCGGAAGTCATCCGGCAATATCAAATCTCAGAACCGCAGCCGAGGGCATGGAGATTCTGCTGAATGAGCATGAAAAGACCATCAACAGCGCGATTTCGCAGGAGACCGGCATGACCTTGCAGCCGGAGGATATCGCGAAGGAGCTGGAGTACATCCGAACCTTCAACGAGGTACAGGCAAACCCGGAGAATGCCGTACACCCGCAGCCGCAATGGATCCGGCAGCCTGAGCACGATTCCCGCGCCGGTTCGGATTCCGAAGATCATAACAGAAAAAGAAGCATGTAAAGATACAACGCAAACCAGATTATTTTGAGGGGTGTTTTCCAATGCACAGAGATGATTTCTGCAAGGGTTATACATGGGGATTTTTCAGCAAAAGCGGCGAAATGCAGACGCAGCGGGCTGAGGAATCCATGAAGCGGCTCGCCGCAGACGGACTGGACTGGATCTGCATTCCGGTCAATGCATGGCAGGAAACCTTCGCTTCGACGACCGTTTTTTCGCTCTACGGGCTGACGCAGACCGACGCGGACATTACGCACGCGGTGCAGTATGCGAAATCGCTCGGGCTGAAGGTCTGCCTCAAGCCGATGGTCAACTGTCTCGACAGAGCATGGCGCGCGCGGATCGACTTCCCGGCGGAGGAATGCGGATACTGGGAAAAATGGTTCCGCTCCTACACAAATTTTATGCTGCATTATGCAAGACTTGCCGGGCAGCTCCAATGCGAAATGCTCTGCACCGGCTGCGAAATGGCGGGCATGGACAAGCAGTCGGAGCGGTGCCGCGCCATGATCCGCAGCGTGCGGGAGGTTTACAGCGGCATCATCATGCACAACATCAACCACGGCGACGAGCTCCGGTTTGACTGGCTCGGCGAGGTCGATGTCATCGGCATCAGCGGATACTACCCCGTGACCGATTCGGCGCACCGCGGCAGGGAGGCCATGCGGGCGCACTGGGCGGAGGTCGTGCAGCGGCTGGAGCGGTGCCATGCGCACTACGTGAAGCCGCTGATGTTCGCGGAAATCGGCGTGCGGAACGAGCAGGGCTGCACCATGCATCCGTGGGATTTCCACAACCGACCGGAGCTGCCTGCCGATGAACAGGAGCAGGCGGATTTCTATGACACGGCAATGGAGGCGACATGGAATCTCGACTGGTTCTGCGGCTATTTCTGGTGGGATTGGAAGGCAACGCTTCCGCCGGAGGCCGCCGCGCACGAGAACCGCGATTTCACGGTCTACGGAAAAAAAGCCGAGCAAATCCTGAAAAAATGGTACACCTCTGAATCATAAGAAAAAAATCCCCTGCGTGCTGTATCTTCTGCACGCAGGGGATCGTTGTTTTTGCTTATTTTGCGCTGTTTTCCTCGTCGTGGTGGCGAATCTCCGCACGCTTGATCTTGCCGCCGAGGGTCTTGGGCAGCTCATCGACATACTCGATGACACGCGGATATTTGTACGGCGCAGTCTCGCGCTTCACATGGTTCTGGAGCTCCTTCGTCAGCTCCGGAGAGGGCGTATAGCCCTTCGCGAGCACGACCGTCGCCTTGACGACCTGACCGCGGATCGGGTCCGGTGCGCCGGTGATCGCGGACTCCACGACCGCCGGGTGCGTCAGCAGCGCGCTCTCGACCTCGAACGGGCCGATGCGGTAGCCGGAGCACTTGATGACGTCGTCATTTCTGCCGACGAACCAGAAATAGCCCTTGGAATCGCGCCACGCGACGTCGCCGGTATCGTAATTCTCTCCGCCGAGCACGGCCTTTGTCAGCTCGGGATTCTTGTAGTATCCGCAGAACAGACCGGTCGGATGCTGCTTGTCAATGCCGCACGCCTTAATGCTGCCCTCCTCGCCGTCCTCGCACTCGGTGCCGTCCGGACGGAGCAGGTGGATATTGTAGAGCGGCGACGGTTTTCCGGTGGAGCCCGGCTTCGGGTCGATCCACGGGAAGTTTGCGATCAGCACGGTGCCCTCGGTCTGGCCGAAGCCCTCGCGCATCTTCTTTCCGGTCAGCTCATAGATCCGGTTGAACACCTCCGGATTCAGCGGCTCACCCGCATTGCAGAAGTTCTCGATCGTAGAGAGATCGTACTGCGTCATATCCTCCTGAAGCATGAAGCGGTACATCGTCGGCGGCGCGCAGAAGGTCGTCAGCTTGTATTTGCTGATGACCGACAGCAGATCCTTCGCATCGAATCTGCCGACGAAATCATACACAAACTGAATCGCGCCGCAGATCCACTGCCCGTAAATTTTGCCCCAGCCGAATTTTGCCCAGCCGGAATCGGAAACGGACATATGCAGCTTGTTTTCCTGCACCTGATGCCAGTATTTCGCGGTCACGATGTGCCCCAGCGGGTGCGCGTAATTATGGCAGACCATCTTCGGCATGCCGGTCGAGCCGGAGGTGAAGTAGATCAGCATGGTATCGGACGCCTTTGTCGCCTGATCGCCGGTCGGGCGCTCGAAGGTATCGGGATACTTCGCGATCTCGTCCTCAAAGTAATCCCAGCCCTCGCGCGGCTCTGCGACTGCGATCTTCTTGCGCAGCGTTTCGATCTGCGGGGCGGCGCCGTCGATCTGCGTGCGGATGTATTCATCGTCGCAGGCAATAATCGCGGAGATTCCCGCCATATTGCCGCGGTAGGCGATATCATGGGTCGTAAAGAGCAGGTTGCCGGGAATCAGAATGACGCCGAGCTTGTGCAGCGCGGTCGCAATGACCCAATATTCCCAGCGGCGGCGCAGAATCAGCAGCACCACATCGCCCTTTTTCAGCCCGAAGCTGCGGAAATAATGACATGTCTGATTGGAGAGCTTCGAGATCTCCGTAAACGTAAATGTCCGCTCCTCCTTGTCCTTGCTGAGCCAGAGCAGCGCCTTTTTCTCAGGCTCCTGCTTTGCCCATTCATCCACAATGTCCCAGCCGAAATTGAAATCCTCCGGTACATTCACCCGGTAATTGTCTCTGAAATCTTCATAGGAATCAAAATCAATCCGGGGCAAATAACGGTCTAACAGCATGTTTTTTCAGCACTCCTTCAGTTATGCGATTTATTCTGCGATCATCGTCAGAAATCTTGCTTTTTCGTCACCGACACAACGCTGTCCGTGCAGATACGTCGGGTTAAAGTAAATGGAATCGCCCTCATTCAGGATGATCTCCTGATCCTCAAATACGACGGCAATGCTCCCCTTCAGGACAAGATTGAACTCCTGTCCGGCATGGGATACGAGCTTTGCGGGCTCATCGGAGGGCTCCAGCGTGACAAGCAGCGGCTGCATGATCTTGTCCGCATAGCGGAACGCGAGATCCTTGAAGCGGTAGCCCGGATAGCGGCTGATGCTTCTGCCCTTGCCGCGGCGCACGACCTGATAGGTGTCGATGCGGCTCGGCTCTCCGACGATCAGCTCGTTGAAATCGACATTGAACTTGTTTGCGATTTCATAGATGACGCTGATCGGGAAATCGCCGTTTTCTTCATATGCTGCATACTGCTCTGCCGGTACGCCCAGCTCCGCAGCGAGCTTTTCCTGTGAATAGTCGCATACCTCACGCAATTCGCGGATGCGTGCTGCAATTTCGTTGATCGAATCCATAAAACAGCCTCCTTTTTTTCAGATCATTCCGGTTCTGCCGGAAACACACAGGGTATTATACCACATCCGGCACAGATTTGTCAAGGCAACACCGCGCAGAGCCACGGCAATCGCTTACGAAAGAGAACCAGCAAAAACTTTGAGGAGATATTCATGAGAAAGCAGGCATCTCTTGCGTTTGAGATTCAGGCTGCGATTGAACGTTTTTTCAGATTTAAGCAGATTGAGCGCCAAATGCCGGGCAATATTCACGTTTTCTGCCGCATTATCTGTTCGCATTCTGCTTGAATCTTCACCGAAATCCACATCTAACACCCAGTGCAGACTGTTCTCCACAGACCAGTGCCGCCTTTTTGCCGCCAGTACCTGAGCCGCTGTCATGTCAGCTTTACTGTATAACACAAAATGCACTGCTGTCTCAGATTCTTCCTGT